>NZ_CP076653.1:2010000-2345000 GCF_018966865.1 Bacillus sp. NP247
TTTCAAAAACATGGTGCACTCAAAGGCTTTTGGCTTACTTGTAAGCGTATATTAAAATGTCACCCTTTCCACCCAGGAGGATTTGATCCTGTCCCAGATAAAAAGGATGACAAAGTAAATTCTTAATTTTCGTAACCATTCACAACTAAATCTAATTTTCCTGTGTCAGGATCTATAACAAGACCATGAACAGGTACTTCTCCCGGAAGTAACGGATGGTTGCGAAGTATTGACACACTATGCTCTACACTTTCTTCTACACTAGAGAACCCTTGTAGGAATCTTTCTAAATCGATTCCAGAATAACGAAGTGTATCTAATTTCTCTTCTGTTACGCCGCGCTCTTTCATTTTCTCAATTGTACTGCTTGCTTGAATTTTTGCCATACCACAATCATGGTGACCAACTACACAAACTTCATCGGCACCCAGTTCGTATACAGCAACTAAAATACTACGCATAATACTTCCAAATGGATGTGAAATAACAGCGCCTGCTACTTTAATAATTTTCACATCACCGTTACGCATATTCATTGCTTTCGGTAATAGTTCAACAAGACGAGTATCCATACAAGAGATAATTACCATTTTTTTGTTTGGAAATTTTCCTGTTTCATACTCTTCGTACTTTTTCTCTTCAACGAATTTTTCATTGTATTGTAAAATCTCTTCTAATGACTTCATAGTAAAGAACCCTCTTTTCTCTCATTTACATTACATATATAGTGTACCAAAATATGAAAAACTCAAAAAGGATATTGTATTATTATAAAAGCAATATATTTTCAGATAACCGACATAATTCTTTCAAAATATACACACAGCTTTGTAACAAGTCTCACATACCTTACGCCTATTTTCACTATAAACTAATTGTAGATAATGTAAAAAAGGAGTGAATATTTATTATGTCCGACGTTCTGTTACTGAGTCGTTTTCAATTTGCAATTACTATTTTTTATCACTTTTTATTTGTACCTTTGACAATCGGACTTGTTATTTTAGTAGCATGTATGGAAACTCAATACGCCCGCACATTGAATCCAACATACCGCAAAATGGCAAATTTCTGGGGTAAATTATTTACAATTAACTTCGTAATGGGGATTATAACCGGGATTACGATGGAATTCCAATTTGGAACAAACTGGTCTGAGTACTCCAAATATATGGGGGATATTTTCGGATCACCTCTCGCAATCGAAGCACTCGTTGCATTCTTCTTAGAATCTACTTTCATGGGAATATGGTTATTCGGTAAAGACAAAATCTCACCAAAATTCCGTGCTTTCTGTATGTGGATGGTTGCACTTGGAACAAATATTTCCGCCCTTTGGATTATTACAGCAAACGGCTTTATGCAAAATCCTGTTGGCTATGTAGTACGTAACGGCCGCGCTGAATTAAATGATTTCTGGGCACTTGTTACAAATCCATACGCTTGGAACATGTTCTTCCATACTGTAATTAGTTGTTATATCGTTGGTGCTTTCTTCGTTATGGCAATTAGTGCCTATCACTTATTACGTAAAAATGAAGTGGAATTTTTCAAAAAATCATTTAAGTTTGGCTTAATGTTAGGATTATTCGCAGCAACTATTACACCTTTTATGGGACATCAATCCGGTGTATCAGCGGCTAAGTATCAACCAGCAAAAGGAGCTGCAATGGAAGCTGTTTGGGAAACGGGAAAAGGACAAGGCTTCTCAATCATTCAAATTCCTGATGTGAAAAATGAAAAGAACTTTGAATTCCTTACTATTCCAAAACTCGGAAGTTTCTTCTATACAAACTCATTTGATGGAGAAATTGTTGGTTTAAAAGATATTCCGAAAGAAGATCGTCCAAATGTTAACCTCGTGTACTATAGCTTCCGCTTAATGGTTGCACTGGGCATGTTCTTTATGGCATTAACTTGGTTCGGTTTCTATTTAAACCGAAAAGGAAAACTAGAAAACTCAAAACGCTATTTAAAAATTACAATGTGGTCTGTCTTACTTCCATACATTGCAATTAATGCTGGCTGGATTGTTGCTGAAGTAGGCCGTCAACCATGGACAGTATATAAACTAATGCGTACAGCAGAATCTGTATCACCTATATCAGTTCCACAAATTTGGTTCTCATTAATTAGTTTAATATTGTTCTACACTTTACTTTTAATTGCAGACGTATACTTAATGCTGAAGTTCGCGAAAAAAGGACCAGCTGCATTAGAAGAACCTGCTACTGAAGGAGGCGCGGCTCATGTCTCATGATATGCTTGCAATCATCTGGTTCGGTTTATGGGGCGTAATTTGGACAGTTTACTTCATTCTTGATGGCTACGCACTCGGTAACGGGATGATTTTCCCATTCGTTGCGAAAGACCGACAAGAACGAAATCAATTACAAGAAGCTATTGGCCCGTTCTGGGGTGGTAATGAAGTATGGTTAATTACAGCTGGTGGCGCAACATTTGCTGCCTTCCCAATCACATATGCAAATATGTTTAGTTACCTGTATACACCACTATTTTTAGTCTTACTTGCACTATTTGCTCGTGCTGCTGGACTTGAATTTATGCATAAAGATGATTCACCAATTTGGCAAAAAACTTGCAAATGGGCATTTACAATTGGTAGTTTCCTAATTGCCTTTTTATTCGGTGTTACATTCGCTAACTTGTATTACGGACTGCAAATCGGAAAAGATGGCTATGAAGGAACTTTACTTAGCTTACTAAACCATTATGGTATTTTAGGTGGTCTTTTCTTCACTGCTATATTCGTCGTATCTGGTGCCCTTTGGATTATGATTAAAACAACTGGTGAAGTATCTGATCGTGCTTATAAAATCGCAAGACCATTTTCAATGGCAGCTGCAATCATTTTAGCTATCTTCTATGTCGCAACTGCAAATCGTACAAATTTATTCCAAAACTTCACGGAATATCCTGTACTATTCATTCTTCCAGTACTTGCAATGTTAATGAGTGTACTAGCACTTATTATGGTGTATAAACATAAAATCGGCCTTGCATTCACATTCGTTTGCTTAACAATCGCAATATTTATGACAACTGGTTTTGCAGGTATGTTCCCAAGAATGTTACCATCACGTATTAATGACGCATACAGTACAACGTTATATAACGCAGCCGGTAGTGAATTAAACTTAAAAATTATGTTCTTCGTTGCAATAGTTATGGTACCAATCGTTATTGGATATCAGCTTTGGAGCTACAGTATTTTTAAAAATAAAATTCATAAAGACTCTGCTAAAGGGTATCACTAAAATGAAAAAGACACTTCAAGCGAAGTGTCTTTTTTCTTATACGTATGATTTTCGATAAGATGTTACATTTCTAATCTAACAACTATGATAAAGAAGAATCACTAACAGCTCACAACTAAATTGTATCACAGAGCAAACACATCAATTTATGCAATTTTACATATGAAAATTATAACGTAGATTGAATTACTTGGTCATACACATCGTTATCCGTTACATCTGCCGTACTAATACCACTGAATGTCCTCACATTTAATCCGGTATTTGAAGATCCCGATCCATTATAAGCTTTCGTTTTTTCAATCGGATGTACGTTATATTTATCACCTAAGTTAATTGTCCCGTTGCAGTTCTCAATAATAACCCCTTCAACAATAGCTGGCATTTTATCACCTACTTTCATTTCGTTACTTTTATTTTATGAACATCGCCTACAAAAATAGCATGTTTCAATAAGAAAAAAGCACTCAGATTGAGTGCTTTTTCTTATTTACCGCTCTTCTCTCTCTCACAAGCAATCCCATCGCCATCACGATCTAAATGCTTTCCGTAGTACGGACTATCTCTTGTAATATCATAAAATCCAGCATCGTTTGCTTCTTTACAATTAGCAAAGCGCTTTGGCTCTTGATTTGCGCCTGGTCTTTCCTCATATGGTAATGTCGCATTATATAAGAACTGTACATATTGTTCACGAGTTACATTCATCTTAGGTGAAAACATATTATCGCCTGTTCCAGCAGCAATTTTATTAGATTGTACAGCGCTAATCGCTTTATTCGACCATGATTTTCTATCTACATCTACAAATGTATGCTCTGATTTTGCCACTAATTTATATGCATTTGTTAATACTTGAGCCATTTCTTCACGAGTCAAAGAAGCTTTTGGTCTAAAGTTTCCTTTTTCATCCCCTGCAAAAATCCCCATTTCTGTTAATGCTAAAATTTCCTTTTTAAAATTTGTTGAATGATCATTAATATCATTATACGGATTATTGTAATTCTCTTTCGATTCCGGCTTTAGCTGAAGATACATAAGTCTAGCAACTTGCTCACGAGTCACATCATCACCAAACCCAAAAATTCCATTTCCGTACCCACTAACAATATTCTTACTTGTTAAATCTAAAATTGCTTTATAAGACCAATGCCCTGTTGGAACATCTTTGAAGATAATACTTGCTTGTGCCGTTCCAATAGATGTAAATGCAGTTGTTACGACAATCGCACCTGTTAAAAATATTTTCTTTAAATTCATTCTAAGGTCCCCTTTTCTATTCTTAATAACCATTTAACATAATAACAAATTATAAGAATACAATTTGTCATATCATGTCGAACACAAAAAAGAATCCAGCAGGATTCTTTTTTGCTAAGCATGAATGGCAATTTTGGAGACAGTTGACTTCTTCAAAATTTTATTAGGGGTAATATTTTGAAAAAGAAAGCCTTTCATATGTAGCTTAACATCGCTGGAATATATAGTAAATTGATAATGTTTATACGGAAGATTGCTAATGTTTAGTATAGATATTTTCCACTATATCAACAGTGATAACTATCTACACTAAACAACAAAAAGGCGCCTTTTAAAAAGACGCCCTTTCCCCTGTTTATATAAACCCCATCCGCTTTTCGTAAACACACACTAGAAAACAGAATCATGAATTGTTACAAGATTGTTAGGTACAAAAAGAGTAGAGGTAAATATTAATATAAAATTCTGCTTTATAGCGTGTATCCACAACTTATATTTTAATCCTCTTCCCTTGAAAATAAACATAATATGCATAATTACATACCAAAAAGAAAAAAGACACTCTCAGAGTGCCTCTTCAACCATTTTACTTTTAATATATCATTTTGAATATATTTTACCATATTTAACTATATCAGTTGTTGAGAAAATTCAAAATCGTTATTTTTTTATCAACATCTTCAAAATCATGTAATATTAAGGATGCAATAAAACATTATAAAAATTGAGGTGTATTATATTTATGTATTTTGGAATTATTCCTCTTATATTGTTTATTATTTCTCTTATCTCCTATTTAAAAGATCCACGAAAAATAATAAACGGCTTTTTATTTAATGCCTTTTTCTGTTCATTTCTATTATTTTGCGCTATAGCCTCTTATGAGTCTGGTAGTAATTCTTTACATTTTATCGTTATTATTCCGATGTTAGCGCTAATTGTAATGATACCTTTTGCTATAGTCGCTTTAATGTTTGGACTATTTCTTAATGCAAAAATTTTAATGCAACGTGAAGGAAGACGTTTCACAAACTCTTTAACTTTAATTGCTGCTTTAGGGATTTTATTCTTTATATTATTCGCTATTTTAAATCCAACAAACTTATTCTCAGAGCATTTTCAATTTATTTTTGCTGCTATATCTCTTATAACTATGTATTTCTTTGTGCATTTATCTAACTTCTTAAGCGCGTATTTTTTATACCAATTCAATAGACCGAGACGTAATCAAGATTTCATTATCGTTCTTGGTAGCGGCTTAATTAATGATAAAGTACCACCTTTACTTGCAAGTCGTATTAATAAAGCAATCGACTTTTACTGGAAACAAGCAGCTGTGAATACACCACCAACAATTATTTTCTCTGGTGGACAAGGTCCAGATGAGGGCCTTCCTGAAGCAGAAGCGATGCAAAAGTATGCTGTTGAAAAAGGAATTCCACCTGAACATACAGTGCAAGAAAATCGCTCTGTAAACACATATCAAAATATGTCGTTCTCTAAAGAAATTATGGATTCTTTAAAACCTGAAGGTAAGTATAGAAGTATCTTTACAACGAACAACTTCCATCTTTTCCGCGCTGGTATATATGCAAGACAAGCGGGTCTTAATAGCCAAGGAATTGGATCAAAAACTGCATTTTATTACTGGCCTAATGCAATGATTCGCGAATATGTTGCAATCGTCGTTATGGGACGTAAACGACATATGAAAGTGTGCGGAACTATTTTAGGTTTCGCTTTATTCCTAACGGTCCTTAGTTTTATTGTTTCTTAACATTCTCCCATCCTTTCATAAGGATGGGATTTCCTATACCCATTTCAAAAATATTTTAAAGATAATATGGTGATAATATTCCCTGCATACATCCATTAAAGGAGAATTTTTTCAGATTAAATGTTAAAATAAAATTTAGGTGTGAATGATGTAGCAAACAAGAAACTAGTTTGAAACGAGGAAATTACATGGAGAAAATTATGAAAAACAAGCCCAATAAGCTAAAAATTGCTTCAAAAGCTTTGATGATTATTATTGGGGCATTTATCACAGCGTACGGATTAGAAGCCGTATTAATTCCAAATAACGTATCAGACGGTGGTGTAACTGGTTTAAGTATCGTTAGTTCAAGATTATTCGGGTTACCATTAGGAGCTCTAATCGCAGTTATTAACATTCCTTTCGTTTGGTTAGGATATAAGCAAATCGGTAAAAGCTTTGCGATTTATTCCATTATCGGGATTGCTTCACTAGCAATAGGTACCGTTGTCATGCACGGAATACCAGCTATTATTGAAGGAGATACATTATTAGTTACAGTTGTTGGTGGTATTATTATCGGTTTTGGTATGGGACTAGCATTACGTAACGGCGGAGCATTAGATGGAATCGATATGCTAGCTGTATTACTTTCTCGTAAGTTACCATTTGGAACGAGTGATCTTATTTTATTCTTAAACATGTTCGTATTTATTTTCGTATCAACAGTATTCGGTCTTCAAGGAGCTATCCTTTCGGCAATTGCTTACTTTATCGCTTCGAAAGTGATTCATATCGTTGAAGTTGGCTTAAGTGGCTCGAAAGCATTTAAAATCATCACAAAAGAGCCTGAATTAATGGTAGAAACAATTCGCGATCGTTTAGGCCGAAGCGCAACGTATAACGAAGTATATGGTGGTTATTCAAGAGAGCAATTCAAAGAAATCTCTTGTGTAATTAATCGTTTAGAAGAAAGTAAAATGAAAGAACTTATTAATGAAATCGATCCAAATGCCTTTATTACAGTTTATGACGTAGCAGAAGTAAAAGGCGGTAACTTTAAGAAACGTGATATTCATTAATCATTATGAAAAAAGAGGCTGTGCCAAAATTTTGGCACAGCCTCTTTTTATTATTAAGTTACTACCGTTGTCAGTTTTTGTCGGTAAGTCGATATATTCCAATAATCGCTGATATAATTTTACTCACCCCATCTTCCTCCGCTTTTAATCCATGCTACGTATTTTTGAAAGGCCGTCACTTCATCTTGAAAGCGAAGCGGAATATATAGAAATAGAGTACATGCACATAGTATCCATAGAATACCTACTACAAAGTGAAATTTCATCGTTGTACTAATAAACAAACCGAGGAATAAGACGAGGAACATAATCAAACTAAATCTTTTATACATAGTCATACTAATCCCTCCTTATGGATTAAGTGTACCAGTTACAAGGAATTAATTACCATAAAAAAAAGACCGAAAAGAAAATTCCACTTCTCGGTCTCTCTACTATCTTCTTTTCGAAATTTTCCCTGAACCGCCAACCCTCGTTTTCGGGGGAGACGTATTCTTTGGCGGAGTTTTAATGGATGATTTCGGCTTCACATCAGATCCGCTCGATCCATCTGGCGTTTTCGTAATTTTCCCTTTGCTTCCGGTAGAAGGTGGAGGCGTCGTATTACTTCCTTTTTCAGTAATACTTCCCTTATCACCTACTGATGATTTCGGATCTACATTATCTCCTCGCTTAATGATAGATCCTTTCCCTTCCTTCGTAATTGGAGGCGGGGTTTTCTTTTCTTCTTTCGTAGGTGGTCTTTCCGGGATAACCGGTTTATGATTTTGTCTATCGTTATATCCGCGATAATCACCGTATGATGATTTCCGTGAACCGAATATATCGTTTAATATACTCCCCATAATATATCCTTGTAAGAAGGATGGTTGGTAATTTTGACGAACAAATTCTTCATTACTTATTTCAATTAGCGTATCAGATGGTTTCTCTTTATCCTTTTGAAGATTATACATTTTATCAGAATAAACGAGGAACATTTGATTTTCGTCTTCTTTAGATGCTTGCTTCGGTTTCCTTTCGGCTATAAGTTCCTTTGCGACTTCAGGAACTGACCGATTGGCGGCCCTATACACGTAAGATTCTTGTTTACCTTCTTTTGCGACAGACTCAAGCGGATAACGGTCTTGAATTGACTTCGCTTGACCACTTTGACAGCCTGATAAAGCATAACCAGCAATAACAAGTAATGTAACGATAGCAAGTATAGGGATTACGAACGATTTAATCATGGTAAACAATCGGTTTGACATGATTACGCCCCCCTTATGTTGCTCTTATAATTTGTACATCAGCAGGAATAATTGTTTCTCCCTCATACATCATTGTGCGACCATTCTGCCATTCAATACGTAATAATTTTCGGTTATCAGATTGGAATTCCCATACGTGCTGTTCTTCTGAAGCAGCGAATGGTGTTTTCCCCATGACAACAACACGTCCATTATATTGCTCTTCCATATGGTACTCTGTATCATCCATTTCAATTGTCGTCGGAATTTCATCAATTGAATCTAAACGACCATCAATCGGTGTATATAATTTGTAATACGTATTTTCACGGTCTTCAATTTTTAAATAGCGAATATCTTTCCCGTCCTGCAGGGTTAAAACAATCTCCTTACGAGAATGCATACTCGTTTTCCCAGTTAATTCGTACATTACTAACGAAACTTCGATCATATCGCCAGGAGCTAACGTTAAAAGACTTTTTTCTGGTTTCGGCGGTTCCGGGCTTTTCATTATATTTTTAATACGTTTAAATAAGCTCACAATCTACCCCTCCTTCTCTCTTTATAAACAAGCACCTAAAATAAGTGCACCAACAATATGTAATGAACCAGCTAACATCGCATGTGCTACGCTGCCTTCTTTCGTTCCTTCTTCTAAATCAAGACCTGCCATTTTTCTTAAAACAAATTCAATAAACATTTCTACAACTAATAAAATAACGAAAGAAACTGCTGAAGCAAGAAGTGCCTGCCATAAATCATTCGCTTTCGTAATCGATTGGGATAAAATATAACCTTGCGCAAATAATTTCATAACGAAACGAGTTGTTACAGCTGTATTCCCGTTTTTTATTTCTTTTAAATCATTGTATTTTGTAAAAATCGAATCAACCCACATAATTGCAAATAAAAGTACCGCACTTGCTCCAGTCCATACAAGCATGGCTAAAACATTCGTCCACGTCATTGCAAAACCTCCTCTAAAAGGTAATAGAAAACCGACATGAATTCTCTTCAGACATGTCGGCTTCTTTGTCTATTCTATATTATTTCTCATACTGCTTCATAATACGAGCTAATTCATCGTCAACAGCAGAATTTTTGTTTAAGCTTGCGAATTCATCGTCTAATGATTTTTCTTTCTTGTAAATTTCACCGCTTGCTTCTGCTTCAGCCTCTAATTGAAGAGCTTTCTCTTCCATACGGCTTAAACCAGCTTTTGCTGTATTTGAGTCAAATCCAGACATCGCCTGATTAATATTCTTTTGTGCTTTCGCTGCATTTACACGTGCTACAAGTGTTTCACGTTTGTTTTTCAGCTCTGTTAATTGCTTACGCATTTCTTCTAACTTCGCACGAAGGTTATCAGCAGCAGCTTTATTTTGCTCATAGCTCACTTTATATTCATTCATCTTTTGCTCTGCATTCTGTTTTTCTTCTAACGCACGGCGCGCAAGATCTAAGTTACTAGCTTGAACAGCCATATGAGCTTGTTCTTCACGCTTTTTCACAAGTGCTTCTTGCTCTTCAAATAATAATTTGAACTTTTTCTCAAGTGCGATTTGAGCCGCTACACTTTTCTCAGCTTCTTGTACATCCGCTTGCATATCGCGTAAATATTGATCCGTCATCTTAACCGGATCTTCAGCTTTTTCAATTAATGAATACACATTCGACATTGTTAAATCTCTTAATCGTTTAAATACAGACATCCAAATTCCT
The DNA here is from genome assembly GCF_018966865.1 of Bacillus sp. NP247. NCBI lineage: Bacteria > Bacillati > Bacillota > Bacilli > Caryophanales > Bacillaceae > Bacillus > Bacillus sp. NP247. The sequence goes on from NZ_CP076653.1 coordinate 2,020,331, forward strand.
CCTATGATATACCTCATATTTCAAATTCACTACTTGGAAATTTAAAAATCTCCCTTTACAGTAAGAATATTCATTTTTATAACCTATGTGTTCATTATAACAAAACTAAGATGTCCTTACATGTTATTTCCAAAATACATCCAATATAATATGACATTCTAGATAGAATATTGTATTCCTACTATATCCTTATTATTTCTGCCTCCAAAATTAACTCATTTTTACGTACTTTCACTAAATTACATAATTGTAATGTTACTGTAAGCTAACTCGATAGTTGCATCTCCAGATTTCTTATACACTAATACCAGAAGCAACAGAATAACAAAAAAGCTTCTCATACTGTAATGACTAATACAGAAACTGTATTTACTATAAAACATATAAAAGGAGAAATCATCATGAAAAAATTAGTAGGAATCGGGTTAGCAGCAGCAATTTCATTCGGAGCATTATCAGGTTGTTCTTTATTAGGAGAAAAAGCGAACGGCTTTGTATTATACGGAACAGAAGAGCAAGTTCAGCAAATTGCAGATAAAAATAAAAAAGAAGTAAAAGAAAAAGATGTATACAAAATGAAGCTTACAACGCTAGAAGATAAAAAAGTTCTTGTAATGGATAAGAAAACTGGTGAAGAACTTGTTAAGAAAGAATTACTACAAAAAGTTGATGAAAAAGACGACACGAAATCACTTGATAAATTACCAGCTGTAACAGCAGAACAAGGCGTGTTATTCGCAAAAAATAAAATAGAGAATGCTACAATTGATGGCGCGAAATTAAAATATGAAGGTAACACAATTATCGGTAGTGGCCGTGCATATGCAGATATGTTCGCGATTGTTGATGATGCAACTTACAGCAATGTAAAAGGTGAAGAAAAATCTGTGGGTGTATTAAAATTTGATAAAGACCCTAGTAAAGAATTCCCTGGAAAAAATGGTGTAGAAGGAGCACAACTTGTAAAAATTAAGAAATAATAAAAAAGCTTTGCGAAATTCGCAAAGCTTTTTTCTATTTATGAGCAATTTGCTCCATATCTGGACTACAAGTTTGCGACTGACATGACTTATTTAAAGAGCATGCTGCACATTTGCCTTTTTTACTTCTCTTTACAAAATTAACTAACGTATATGCTGCATAACCAAAAATGATAGCTCCAATTATAATATTGACCATCACCCTAATACATCTCCTTCTAGAATCCGAGTAAGGACCCAACTTGGTATATAATGAGCGTTAATACATAAGCAACAACTAATGGATAAACTACAGAGAAAACTGTCCATTTCATCGATCCTGTTTCACGCTTAATAACAGCTACTGTCGCTAAGCACGGAACATATAATAAAACAAAGAACATAAATGCATACGCTGATAAAGCAGTATAATGTGCTCCCATTACATTTCCTAGCACATCTTCTTTAACCGCATAAATAATCGCCATTGTTGAAACGACAACTTCTTTTGCCAAAAATCCTGTTAAAAGAGATGCCCCAGCTTGCCAAGTTCCAAAGCCGAGCGGTGCGAATAGTGGAGCGATAAATCCACCAATCATCGCTAAGAAACTGTCTCCCATATCAACACCAAATCCTGATGGACCTGCATAGTTTAATAACCAAATGACAACAGAACCACCGAAGATGAATGTACCCGCTTTACGAACAAATCCTTTACCTTTCTCCCACGTGCTGAGCCATAACGTTTTCGCTTGCGGCACACGGTAAGGTGGTAGTTCAATTACAAAAATAGATTTTTCTGCTTTTAAAATAGTAAGAGACATAATTTTTGTAACAAGTAACGCAAGAACAATACCTGCAACATATAAAGAAAATACAACAGTCGCCTGACTATGAGGGAAGAACACTCCCGCAAATAATGCATATACAGGTAAACGTGCTGAACAAGACATAAATGGAGTTACTAAAACTGTAAGTAAACGTTCTTTTTCCTGTTCAATCGTTCTCGCTGCCATAATACCTGGAACGTTACACCCAAAGCCGATAATCATCGGAATGAATGCTTTTCCGTTTAAACCGAAAAACTCCATAATTCTATCCATAACAACTGCAATTCGTGCCATATATCCTGAGTCTTCCAATAATGAAATGAAGAAGAATAGTGCAAAGATTTGCGGAACGAATACTAATACCGCACCAACGCCAGCAATAATACCTTCTGTAACGAGTGCTTGAATAAAGTCAGAAGCGCCAACACTTGTGAGCCCAGCTGTAACCCAATCAGTAAGTTGTCCGCCAAAAAATCCATCAAGCATATCCGATAAAGGTGTACCAATCCACGTAAACGTAACCTGAAAAATGAAAAACATAACTGCTAAAAAGATTGGAAGTCCCAAAATTTTATGTGTAATTAACCTATCAATTTTTTCCGAAAAAGGAATATTTCCTTCTTTCTCATGCTTCATAACATTTGTTTTTAACTTTTCAATATACGCTTCACGAGTCTTGTAAATGTGCTCCTCTAACGTACAATCAAGTTTTCCATCTAAACGAGATCGAATGGCTATAAGTTCCTTATAAATTGGTAATGCTTTCATTTCTTTTTCTACTACTTCGTTATTGCTTAAAAATTGTAAGGCTAACCATCTTGGATGCTCATAATTCGCTTTCTCTAAAAGAGCGATTACCTCTCCAATCCCTTCATCCATTTGTACACCATATGAAATAATGAATGGCTTTTTCTCTTTTTGTTTCTCTTCATGAAGAGTAGCAAGTAATTCTTCACAGCCTTTTCCGCTTCTTGCAACGACAGGAACGACTGTTACACCTAATATTTCTGATAATCGTTTTACATTAATAACAATTCCTCTTTGCTTCGCCACATCAATCATATTTAAACCAATTGAAACTGGCTTACCAAATTCAAGTAATTGTAATGTTAAATGCATATTTCGCTCAAATTGCGAAGAATCCACTATATTTAACATATGATGAAATTCGTCTGTTAGTAGAAAGTTTGTAACGACACCTTCATCACGTGAAACTGGATTTAAACCATAAACGCCTGGTAAATCAATTAGTGTTCCTTGCTTATCTTTTAATTTACCAACCTTCTTTTCTACTGTTACACCGCTCCAATTTCCTACATATTCATAAGAACCAGTGAGTGCATTAAATAATGATGTTTTCCCTGTATTCGGATTCCCTAGCAAAGCAACCTTATTCACGCTAATTCCACCTTTATCATTTTCGCGTCACAATGACGAATACTAATTAATTGTCCACGACACTCCAATGTACAAGGACCTTTAAACATCGCTTTCTGTTTCAGGCGAAGTTCGCTTCCTTCCGCGAGACCGAAAGCAGCCAGTCTACGCTTTAATAACTGATCTAACGACTGAATACTTTTTACTAACACTTTCTCGCCAATTTTAATATCTACTAAGCTCATAACCTTCCCCCTCAGAAGAGAATGATAATTATTTTCAAAAAAATTATATCATACTCTATTTCACTTGGACTATATCTTTTTGCTTCATATTTATTAACATTTCAATACAATTATATTTCAATAATTGTCATACAAAGTTTATTTGCCATTCTCATCCATTTCACTTACAATAAACAATAGCAAATAAAGAATCTCGTTATCACAGGGGGAGCCTTACCGCTGAGAGGGAACACTTCGTTCCGACCCTTAGAACCTGTTAGTTAATGCTATCGCAGGGATTGTGCAAACGTCCGAAATACATACCTCTTTTTTATTTACGTATTTCGTATCCTCCTATGATAATGTTCTTTTTTGCGTCACTTGGATTTAGGGGGAGACAACATGCGTAACACTAATTTACAAGCGATGATCGAATCTGCAATTCTTGCAGCCTTCGCCTTGGTTATCGACATTTTACCACTATCACTTAAACTTCCAACAGGTGGTTCCATTTCATTTGCTATGATTCCTATTTTTATTATCGCATACCGCTGGGGCTTCAAAATGGCTTTCTTAGGAGGCTTAATTTGGGGATTATTACAAATTGTCGTTGGAGATGCTTACATTTTAACACCTATTCAAGCATTCATTGAGTACTTCGTTGCTTTTGCATTCATTGGATTTGCTGGATTATTCCATCGTCCAATTCAAAAAGCTCTTACCTCAGACAACAATAATGCAGAGCATTCAAGTTTGGGTAGTCGCAAAGATAAACCTAAACAAAACAAAGGAAAAAAAGCACTTGTTTACATTATCCTTGCCACATTTGTCGGCAGCTTTGCGCGCTATTTCTGTCACTTTATTGCTGGTATTATTTTCTTTGGTCAATATGCACCTAAAGGACAATCAGCTGCCTTATATTCCTTAATTGTAAACGGTAGTACTATGATTGGTTCTTTCATACTATGTACTGTATTACTAATTCTTTTATTTACAACTTCACCACGCTTATTCAAAAGCATCAGTGCTTATCAAATGAATTCACAAAAAAAGGGCGCTTAACTTAGCGCTCTTTTTTTATATCAAAATTCTCAATGAGTAATATCAATAATAAATACAATAAATGCACAAAGAAAAATAAATACCATCACACCTAGTAAATTGCTATTCACGGCTAATCTACTCCTTACATAACCTCTTTTTCTAACCAGATTATATCTCTTAAAAATAAAGATTAGGTAAAGATAATATGAAAATAACTTAAAAAAAAGCGTAGCATGTATGATCTACGCTTTTTTCGGCAAGTAGAAGTAAAATAACACCCCATCTTCTGTATTCTTTACTCCATATTCAACATCGTGTAGTTCTAAAATATTCTTTGAAATGGCAAGCCCAAGCCCCGTTCCACCTTGTGAACGATGACGCGCTGCATCCACGCGATAAAAACGATCCCAAATTTTATCTAATTGCTCTTCTTCAATGTGAGTACCTTTATTTTCAATACACACTTTTATACGATCCTTCTCATCTACTGTAGAAATAATGATATCCTCTTTATTTGGTGTATAACGTATGGCATTCGTAATGAAGTTCACGATAACTTGTTCAATCCGACTTTGGTTTGCAATCACTTCAAATGAACGTATATTTTTATGAACACGAAGTTCTTTTTTCTCTATCTCCACAGAAAGGTATTCGCATATATCTTCAATTGCTGTATCAATATAAAATGAATCTTTTTTCATTTTATATGTACCAGATTCAAATTTAGCTAATTCAAGCATATCCAAAATTAACGTATCCATTTTGTCTACTTCTCGTTCCATTGCTTGAAAATAGTAGTCTTTTTTATGTTCAGCTACCCCATCTTTTAAAATAGAAATACAGCTTTTCATAATACTTAACGGTGTTTTTAATTCATGTGAAACACCAGAAATGAATTCTTTCCGCGTCTTTTCTAACTTTCTTTCCTTTTCAATATCTTGTTCTAGCTGTCCAATATGTGAATGTAGTTTATTAGATAGTGTATTAATATTTTGCGATAAATCACCAATTTCATCTTTTGAAGTAATCGGGATTTTTTCTGTAAAGTCTAAATGAGCTATTTTTTTCGTTGTATCATTTATTTTTAGTAACGGTTTTGCAATTTGTTTTGAATAATAGAACGAAGCTAGAAAAATAAGAACGACTACAAATGCAATGATGTATATGTAATAATCTTGTACCATTTGTACAGCCTCATCTACTGGTTGTAAAGAAGCCATCGCATATATATATGCTACTGATCCGTCTTTTTCTTTTATTGGTTTAATTAATAATTTATATTTTATATCATTTTTTTCATGGTCCATTATTTGTGTTGAATACTGTATATGATTACTCTCTTTTAATAATAAATCAGTTTGAAATTCCTTTATGTTATCTAAGAATAAACTATTTTTATAAATTGGATTCACAGGACCTTTTACATCGGGGAACTGTACTTTCGTAACACGTCCTGCTATGTAAGCACCTAATTCCTGAGCACCTTCTTCCTGAACAGCTGGTTTCTTTTCCTTAACAAGTTGCTCTTGAGCTGCTCTCTTTTTCTCCTCATCTAATTTCTTTTTCTCCTGAAACGCTTTTTCTAACGGTTTATTAGATCCACTTAAATTCTGCTTAACTAACGAGAAAGAGAATGGAATAAAACTATCTTCTTTTTTTACTCCAGAAAAATAAATTTCTTGTCCTAAAAACTGATCTACTGCTTTATTATCAATCTCCTCTATATTGATGAGGTTGTATAAGGGCATCTTGAATACTTGTTGTCCAAAGCTCTTCTGTTGCCTACGGTCTATCGTTATCTCAAAATAAAAATCATCCACATGTTTTAAATTTCCATTCTGATCTAATGTCGTAATCCACGTATTATTTTCTCTAAAAAAGTCTTGCTCCAGTTTCTGAATTCCTTCTGCACTTCCTGCATAATTTAAATAGTTCTTTGCAAAGGAATTTAAATTCACTTTAATATCTTCCACTTTTCTATTTGCATAATATTGCTTGAAAAATATCGTTTGTCCAATAAAAATCGTCGCTAAAATTAACATACATAATGCTGTTGTGAGAGTAAATAATTTTAGTACAATCCCTTTTCTCATACATTCCCCTCAAACTTATATCCAGTTCGCACTACAGTTGTAATGTACTTTGCTTTCTCTCCTAATTTATTTCGCAAATTACGAATATGGCTATTAACCGTTCGATCATCACCAGCAAATTCGTATCCCCAAATTCTTGAAATTAACTGTTCCCTTGTTAGTACAATTCCTTGGTTTTTCATGAAATACACTAATATTTCAAATTCTGTATGTGTTAAACTAATGTCTGCCTCATCAACAGTAACAGTACGTGACGGAAAATGGACATGAATGCCATGAATTGATAACGTATCATCTTCATTCTCTAAAGGTTTCTTCGATGCTTTTCTACTTTCTAATAATCGTTTCGCCCTTGCTAATAAAATTGGCGGACTATACGGCTTCGTCACATAGTCATCTGCCCCAAGTTCAAAGCCAAGTAACGTATCATCTTCATCTACACGCGCCGTCAACATAATAATAGGAACCTCGGACGTCTTACGGATTCTTCGGCAAACAGACCATCCATCGAGTTCTGGCAACATAATATCTAGAATAACTAAATCAACCTCTTCTTCTTCAAATACAACTAAGGCTTCTTTCCCATCTCTTGCTTCAAACACTATATATTGTTCACTCAAAAAATAATCTTTTAATATTTCACGCAAAATATCTTCATCTTCAACAATTAAAATGTTTTTTGACATAATTTATGTATCCCCCTCCCGCTTTCAAAAACTACAATTTCACTTTGAATAACTAGCAGTTAACTTCGCCTCAATAATATATCTATCTGGTGCATCGCCTATATAATCAAATGGATAGCAAGTTGTCAGTGTTAATATTGGTTCTTCTTTTTTTATAATAACAGTACGATCATCCGCATGGGTAATCCATGTCTTTTGAATTTCATATGTGTAAGTTTTATTATCATACTCTAAAATAAGAGTATCCTTTTCTTTTAACTCTCCTAAATCTGTAAATACAGTATCTCGATGTCCACTCAGTACAGTATGCCCCCCTCCAGATGGCGTTGTCGTTAAATCGCTAACGAACATACCAACTCCTTTTTTCAGCGTTGCATCATTTGCTCCCCAATATATAGAAAACTTCTTCTTTATTTTCGGTATATTTAACATTGCTACCTTTTCTCCTTCTTTATGTTCTGTTTGAGAAGAAGGCACTTGAGAAGTTACAGGTGTTTCATGAGAAAGTTGAGTATCTTGTATATTTTTAAGGCTCTTTATTTCTTCTTTCGTTAATTCTTGAGCAGAGCTTTTTCCTTTATACCATTCCACAGCGTAATAGGATCCCATGAATAGCCCTATGACCATCAATATGATACCGATATAATTGAGTAACTTCATATTTCATCCCTCCATGCAAAAAATGGTAGGGATAACCTACCATTTTTAATATGTGAAATTATCCCACTCTTTATAGGAAAATATTTTATTTATGCCTTAACTTTATTACGACGATTCAAACCAAATAATGTCCCTATCCCTACAAGACATGCACTTAGCGCCATCATTGCTACATTATTTGATGCTGTATTTGGTAATTTTTCACCTTGTACAACTGGCTTCGCTACTTCTTTTTTTGCCGCATCATTCTTTTGCCCGGCCTTAATTGCTGCTTCTTTTTTTGCAAGAGCTTCCTTTTCTTGTACTTGTGGTGTTACTTCTTTTTTCGCTGTATCATTCGTTTGCCCAGCTTTTATTGCTTCCTCTTTTTTAGCCATATCACCTTTTTCTTGTACTTGTGCTGCTTGCTTTTTCTCTGCATCATTTTTTTGCTGTATCTTAATTGCTTCTTCTTTTTTAGCTTTATCTTGTTGCACTTGCGCTGCTTCTTCCTTTGTTACTGTTCCAGTATCCGCACTTGCTACTGAAGAGTATCCTACTGTTAAAAGTGCCATTGCACAGATTGGTAATAGCTTCTTTTTCATTTTATCTCTCTCCTCTTATACGTTTTACATCACGTCGCATCGGATGTATCACTAGAATAAACAATAGATATAAATATAAGATGCAGATGAAATATATTTCATTTAAAGATTTCATTGTAGAAAAATAAAAAAACATCGCAATATATACGATGTTTTTTTGGGTGTGTGTCTCGATATTTATTTGTTACTTTCGCGTGATTTAGAAGTAGAATAGGCCGGAGTGATAACTAATTGTCTCGGCTCAGTTTTCTTGAAGTGATTTTTGACGTTACACTTACGACGTTGAACAACCCATGCTTTAATAGGATTTGTTAAAATAACTCTTTGCTCTTCGTTAGGGGCCTCTTCTTCCAATCTACAACTTTCGCTCCATTTACGCCATTTCATTGTAAATTTAGAAGAAGAATGATCGTCTTCTCGATCAAACAAGTGCAAAAAATCCATTTCTCCAGCTAGCATTACGGTGTTACTAGTCGCTAAAAAAGAAAAGGTTGTCCAACGTTTCTCCATGCCCTCCTACTCCTTCTTCACATATAGAGTGCCTAAAACTTAATTCACCTAAAATATGCTTGCCTTTTACCTTACACTTATAGTTTATCCAAAACGCTATTACGCAACTATCGATTTGCCTTACAACTACCTTACATTTTTGTAAGAAAAGAAAAAACCTTCATTGTATATACATGAAGGTTTCTCAATTTTTATCTGTATGATCTTTCATATTATCAACTCCAGCTTCTTGTAGCTGTGATATCATGCCATGGGAAATTGCACCTAATACTAAAGTCATTCCAATTAGTGAAATGCGAATTGCAGGTACATCAATTATGTAAGCCAACAGGCCAAGAACAATTGTTAATAGTAATGCTTTTATAAATGTTGCACTTGTATACTGTTTCTTTTTCATCATAATCACCCTTTATGGAAGCGTTCTCTTAATATATTTAGTATATCATATCATCAGATGATTTTGCCGTTGTTTTTGTAAAAAATAACTACCTTCTTTGACTTTTTCTATTCTATCCTTTACAGTCGAAATGTTCACAAGTTTTACACTGTAGGAGGATTCAAATGAAAATTGAAATAAAAGACACTTTAATTTCTGAAGAACAATTACAAGAAAAAGTAAAAGAACTAGCGCTCCAAATCGAACGTGATTTTGAAGGAGAAGAAATCGTTGTAATCGCTGTATTAAAAGGATCTTTCGTATTCGCTGCTGATTTAATTCGTCACATTAAAAACGAAGTAACAATCGACTTTATCTCTGCATCTAGCTACGGAAATCAAACAGAAACAACTGGAAAAGTGAAACTATTAAAAGATATCGATGTAAACATTACTGGAAAAAACGTAATTGTCGTAGAAGACATTATCGATTCTGGTTTAACACTTCACTTCTTAAAAGATCACTTCTTCATGCATAAACCAAAAGCATTGAAATTCTGTACGTTACTTGATAAACCAGAGCGCCGTAAAGTGGACTTAAAAGCTGAATATGTTGGCTTCCAAATTCCAGACGAATTTATCGTTGGCTACGGTATCGACTGCGCAGAAAAATATCGTAACTTACCATTTATCGCTTCAGTTGTAACGGAATAATAAAATAAAGTGAAACTTTGATCAGTGGTTTTTTTCTCCCACTGATTATTAGCCTTCACCAATCGGGCTTTTACGGGCAGTTAATCTCCCACCTGACTTCCTCGTATTCGGCGAAATTTGAGGTGGGAGTCTTACTGCCCGTTAAGCAGGGTAAACTTCCATCAATTACTGATGGAAGTTTATTTTCTATCACAATTCGTAAAAGACAAAGGGAGAGAATAAAAATGACAAAGACAAAATTTGAAAAATTACTCCTCATCGTAAATCCAAAAGCTGGGCAAGGCGATTTACATACAAACTTAACGAAAATCGTACCACCACTTGCCGCAGCTTTTCCTGACTTACATATCCTTCATACGAAAAAGCAAGGTGATGCAACAAAATATTGTCAAGAGTTTGCTAGTAAAGTAGATTTAATTATCGTCTTTGGTGGTGACGGAACTGTATTTGAATGCACAAACGGCTTAGCCCCTCTTGAAACTAGACCTACACTTGCAATCATTCCAGGCGGAACTTGCAACGACTTCTCTCGCACACTTGGTGTTCCGCAAAATATTGCAGAAGCAGCGAAACTCATTACAAAAGGACATGTAAAACCAATCGATGTCGCAAAAGCAAATGGACAACACTTCTTAAACTTCTGGGGTATTGGACTTGTCTCTGAAGTATCAAACAATATTGATGCAGAAGAGAAAGCAAAGCTTGGTAAAATTGGTTACTATTTAAGCACCATTCGAACTGTTAAAAACGCTGAAACATTCCCAGTAAAAATAACTTACGATGGACAAGTATATGAAGACGAAGCTGTCCTTGTTATGGTTGGAAACGGCGAATATCTTGGCGGTATTCCTTCCTTTATTCCTAACGTAAAATGTGATGACGGAACACTTGATATTTTCGTAGTCAAATCAACAGGCATTCAAGCCTTTAAAGATTATATCGGAAAGAAATTATTTGAAGACACAAATGAAAATGACATCTTCCACGTAAAAGCAAAGTCCATTCATATTGAAACAGAAGAAGAAAAAGAAGTAGATACAGATGGAGAAAGTTCGCTTCATACACCTTGTCATATTGAGTTGTTACAAGGGCACTTTACGATGATTTATAATCCTGTGTTTGTGTAATCACTATTTCGCTATAACTTTAATAATTACTAAACTTCGCATTTTTCAAAAAAATATAGTATGATGAATAAATAAAAGGTTGTTAACAAAAATCGTTAACAACCTTTTTTGTTTTTTCTAAAAAACTTTTCAATTTAAAGGAGCAATCACATGTATTGGAGAAAAAATGATAAACCTGTGGAAGAACCAGAAGGAATTGCTGTATGGGAATGCGAAGCAAGCGACTGTCTTGGATGGATGCGTAAAAATTTTTCTTTAGAAGATAAGCCGCAATGCCCATTGTGTAAAGGTGACATGAAAAGCGGTGAACGATTACTACAGAAGTTATAATACCTCTCCCTCTTTATCTTTTATATACTGAAAAAATAGAGGATTTTGTTTCTCCCTATCTACAGTACAAGTTGCTTCCTAATTACAAATAATGAAAGAAGCAGCTATTACGTAGAATAGCTGCTTTTTTGAATTTATAACTTCTTCATCGCTATAAATTCCATATAATATTTCCCGAAATTTGTTTCTATTCATTGTCCCCCTTACTCACTACGTACTACACTTCTTTCGGAAGAACAATTTTTTTATACAGTTGAACTGTAATGAAATAATAAACCACGTAAATGAATAAGAAAATAATAATCGGCAGCCAAATACGGAAATATGGATTATCTATTAAGAACGAGAATATGTTCATTCCAACTAATACGTGCATTATACCTACAATCGCTGGGAACAAGAAAACTAAAAGTAACTCTTTATAAATTGATTTCGTTAATAGCTCATAACGTACACCAATTTTACGAAGCATTTGATAGCGAATAATATCTTTTGAAGCACCAGAAAGAATTTTAAACATTAAACAACTTGCCAACATTGCTAAGAAAGCTATGCCTAAAAAAAATCCCATAAATACTGTTCCACTGTAAGTACTGTAATATCCTTCATACAGCATATATTTACTTAAAAGATGTACTTCTTTCATATCTTTATATTTAGCTAGCTCTAATTCATCGATTTTTTCCCATTCTTCTTTATACGTTATAAAATTGTCCGTTTTCCCCAGTATTATAATTTCTTCTTTACCTTGTATCCCGTCATACATCTTTTGATCTACAATTTGTATCTTTTGACTAGGATTCATATATGTCTTTTGAAGAGACCTTAAAACATTTGCCCACTCTTCTGGAACTACATTGGTATTATCCTCGTTTTTTTCTTGGCTATGGCTTAAAACGGCTCCGACAATTAGCTCCCTCGAAACAGGAACGAATCGGCTACTATTCCCGTCTTTTCCAGTAGGTGTTAGCGGACGATTCCTTTCTAAATCTTCTTTCAATTGGTAAATAAACTGCTCATCTACTTTGTATCGATATTCGTTCTTTTCTTTAAATGTAATACTATCTAATATTTTCTTTTCTTCTGCTGTGGGATTTTTAATTTCGACATCATAGTATTCTGCACTCTCCACCATATTTGTGACATTATTTTTTAACGCCATACCACTGGAGATTGCACCCGCACCGAGAGCCACTAACATAGCAACTGTCGCTAATACTTTCGTTAAACTATTAATAGAAAAACTTAACTGTGCAAACGTAAACGCATTGATTCCTTTTTCACTACGATTTTTATTCGCTTTTAGTTTGTTAATAATAATGGGAAGGAATGATGCAAATAGCATGTAAGTTCCTAATGTTACTGTAATTGTAGCAATGATAAATCCTGATTCCTTTAACTCTTTCATATAAATCATCGAAGCATAACCAACTGCTAATAAAATAATTGATAAAAGTGCTACTATATTCGTTAGTTTTCCTTTAGTAGGTGTACGCTCTTTTTGACTATTGGAGTGAACGAGTTGTAATAGCGAATTACGCACTAGTTTCATACCATTCATAATTGCGGACAACATAAATAATGCAATGAAAAAGATGAAAGTAACAATAATTGATGGTACATAAAATGCATGATAACCACCGCCAGTAAATTCTAGTTCCTTCATCAGTAAATGTCCCACGCCTTGCGCCAAGATTATACCGACTATCACACCTACTATAAGAGATACTATTCCTAATACAATTGTTTCAATAAACATGAGCAATGTAATTTTATGCTTTTTTGCCCCTAATACCATATACATACCAAATTCTTTTTGCCGAAGTGATAATAAAAATGAGTTGGCGTATAAAATATAAAACAATGTAATAAACCCTAATAAAAATGAGCCCGTTTGGAAGACTGAAAAAATCCCATCCATAGAATTCCCTTCGATAAATGTTTTATTTAACGCTAACGTTTGAAACATATAAAAAATTGAAATAGACATAATAAGCCCAACTAATAAGATCATATAGTCTTTTCGTTTACTTTTTAGTCCTGACATGGAAAGTTTAAATAACATGTTGAACCTTCTTTCTTATGCTTTTGGTGTGCCTAAATCTGCAAGCACATCTAAAATTTCTTTATAAAACTCTTCACAAATACCTCTGCGATAAATTTCTTTATACAGTTCTCCGTCTTGGATAAATAAAATACGTCGGCAGTAACTCGCACTAAATGGATCATGTGTAACCATCATAATTGAAACATCCTGCTCTTCATTTAAGTTGGTCATCGCCTCTAATAAACTTTTCGCATTTTTAGAATCAAGCGCTCCTGTTGGCTCATCTCCTAAAATAATTGCTGGCTCATGTACAAGTGCACGAGCCGCTGCCGAACGTTGTTTTTGTCCACCAGATACTTCGGACGGATATTTTTGAAGAATCTCTGAAATCCCTAACATTTCTGCTACCTTTTTCACCTTTGATCCAATTCTTTTCGATTGAGTACCTTGTAGAGAAAGCGGTAATGCAATGTTTTCATAGATTGATAAATTTTCAAGCAAGTTAAAATCTTGAAAGATAAACCCTAGTTTCTTTGAGCGAAAATCAGATAATTCCCCTTGCTTCATTTTCGTAATATCTGTTCCAGCAATTTCAACAATTCCACCTGTCGCTTTATCTAATGTAGAAATTACATTCAATAATGTTGTTTTCCCTGAACCAGATGGTCCCATAATCCCAACGAATTCACCCTCTTGAATCGAGAACGATACATTCTTTAGTACATGCGATTGGCTCTCACCTTTTTTACCGTATACCTTTTGTACATTCTTTACCTCCACAACTGTTGCTTTCATATATATCCTCCTACACTTCTTTTTCCTATTTTTATTTCCCTTACATATTTTCCGAGCATTTCTTAACCCATTTCTAAGTATAGATAGCATTTCTTAATAAATAGCAGCGGATATTCTTAACATTTCTTTAAGAATATGAAAAAGCCCCAAAGCTAGTAGCTTGGGACTTTTGATTTCTATATTCTATTTTTGAGTAAGAAATAAAGACTTTATTTCTCCTCTTAATCTTACTCTACCTAAAAAAAATGATATTCATCTATACTTTGCTACCCTTTAGGTTCTACTAAAATGACATCTTCTAAATCATATAAATTCGCCTTTGGTTTTGCATAAATAATATGTGCAAGGCCATATTTATCCGGCTCTTGATCTATTACCTCCGCTACTTCAAGACCAGGTGGTATTTTCCGGCTCAATTCAGAGGTAATAATGCTATCACCTATTTTTATTTCTTTCGCTTTATCTGATGGAATATTATCAATTCGAAGAGCTTGTTTTTCCTTATCATACCCTGTAACAAATCCTAAAATGGATGAGTTATTTTGGAAGGTGATTGCTAAACGATTTGTTCTTTCATCTTTCGTAATTAATTTCACAATAGATGTAAATTGATCTACACTCTCTACCTTTCCAATAAGACCACTCACCGTCATAACAGCCATATCAACCTTTACACCATGTTGTACCCCTCTATTAAGAGCGATTTTTCCATACCAATCTTCTGCTACACGCCTTACTACTGTAGCTTGAATTAAATTATATTTTCCTTGTTCCTTTAATTCTCTCGTCTTGTTGATAAGCTTAGTAAGGTTTTCTTTCTCCTCACTTAACATTTGCACTTTACTCTTTAACGATTCTTGGTTCTCGATTTTTTCTTGCAATAATTGATTCTCTTTATATACTTTATAAATGTCTTCTATATTGTTAACAATATTTTGTACATGCCTATTATTCGTACATACATACATCATCAATAAAACAAAAAGAATAATTGAAAGAAATAATAATATTTTCCTCTTAGAAACCTGCATAATCATCCTGTTACTCCTTACCATTTTTTATCTACACAATATAGAATACTAGTAGTTGTATACAGAAGAAATGCAGTTTAGATAAAGTTCAGATAATCTTTATCTTCTTTATAAAAATTTTAGAAATTATCATATACTGCCATTACATTTGAAGCTTGATCGTTACTTTATCTATTGAATTCAACTTATAATTTCTATAACTAATTATGTTTTATTGTTACTTTTTCTTTTGCTTTAGCTGGTATTTCGTCACCTTGTATTTCTTCCCATTTCATACCATAGGTCCCTTTAGATTTAATCTTTAAATATGCCCCTATTCGTAAATGTTTTGAAGAAGTCATCATAATTTTTTGTTCTTTACCAGATTCATCATATCCTTTAAATTTATAATTCCATCTACCAAAACCATTACTTTTGGCTTCATACTCCCCATCACTGTCGACAACAGCATAATAAATATCTTCTTTAATAAACGGATTGAGTTGATCTACAATCGGTCCACCTTTCACTATAAGTAATGTAACTCCAACTATAACCAATATCATAAACGCACTTAATTTTTTCATATAACTTTCGATTCTCCACTTCTCTGTTTTATTAGTCAATGTCCCCCTGAATGATGGAATAAGACTCCCTCTAAATCAATAGCAACACTATCACTCATTCTTCCCTAATTAGAAGGTAACCGATATTTCTAATGCCCTTCTAATTAAATTGGCAATAAGATAATAAATTGAATAACCCCATTTTCATATTCCGCTCGAATTTCTCCTTTGTGCAATTCAACAATGCTTTTTGCAATTGCAAGCCCCAAGCCTGAACCTTCTACAGCTCTACTTCTAGATTGATCTTTTTTATAAAAACGCTCAAATAAGTTCTCTAACTCTTTTTTTGTAAATTCTTCACTATGATTCGCTATAGAAATTTTGATATGCTGTTCTTCTCTTTGAAGTGAAACTTGAATTTCCACTTTATCTATACTGTATTTAATTGCATTTATTAAGAGATTTTCAAACACACGTACCATTTTTTCTGAATCCACAACGGCATATATACGATCTTCCTGAAATTTTTTCACGAATGAGAGATTATGTTCCTCCGCTTGTGGTACTAGCTCTTCTATTAACTGATCAAGTAGTTCATTCATACACACTTCTTGCGAATCTAATACCATATTTTCATCTGTTAGTTTTGTATACTCAAACAAATCCTCTATTAACATCTTCAACTGCTCTGATTTTGAGAAAGCAATTTTTATATACTCATCATGCTGTTCTTTATTTTCATATTTCGCATCACCTAGTAAGCGTAAATACCCCATAATAGAAGTAAGTGGTGTTCTTAAATCATGTGATACATTTGTAATCAATTCACTTTTTTGTTTCTCTATTTGTTTTTCTTTTTCTATATTAGCCAAAAGCTTTTCTGCCATTTGATTAATATTTGAAGTTAACACACCTATTTCATCTTGACCTGCCTGTTTGATTTTATATTGTAAGTTCCCTTTCGAAAACTCTCTTACTCCTTCTGCCATTGCTTCAATCTGATTCATTTTCCTTTTCGTTATATAAAAGAAAGAAAGTAGAAAAGTAATAAAACCTAGTACAGATGGGAATGGACTACTACCGTTCACTACATACTTTACATTTCCTTGTGGTATACCACTTGCAATGATATACATATTTTTCGTATTAACAGTAACTGGATAAAAGGTTGTAAACTCCTTACGCTTTTGTTCAGCTCTATCTTGAATTAAATTCTGTGCCTCTACATAGCGTACTTGATCCATTTTAAAATCCATTACATTACGCATCGTCTCATGAAGATTAATCTGTTCTTCCGGTGCTCCCTTTGTTTTATAAACGACTTTCCCATTCTCATCTATTATTAAAACCTTCAATTGATTTTGATGATTTAATTGATCAAGCAGTTCTTGTATATTAATTTCCTTACCCTCTTCTGTCATACTTTCAACAAGCCTTTGTGTCTGTCCATCAATGGCTTCCATACCTGATGCATAATCAATGATAGAAATTTTATTCGCATCCTCGAAAAAGGAAGATGAAGACCACCCTACTAATACACCAAGTAATGTACAGAAAGTAAATGTAGTAATTAGCTGTACCCGTATGCTCTTTTGCAAATAACTAACTGTTTTACCTATCATTTTTTTTAAAACTTGATTCATCCATATTATCGGTTCAAATATCTTTCTCAATCTTGTAGCCAACTCCCCATACTGTTTTAATGTAACGAGGCTTCCTTGGAATTGCCTCTATCTTTTCACGTATTTTCCGAATATGTACCATCACAGTATTATCGGATTGGAAAGCTTGCTCTTTCCATACTCTTTCATAAATTTGCTCTGCATTTAATACCATTCCTTGATTTCGTGCAAGCAATTCTAATACCTCAAACTCTCTCGGTGTCAATTTCACCTCTTCATTTGCAATAATGACCTGCCGCGTTGCTATATTTATCTTTATATCTCCAACTTCAAATACATTTTCATCTTTTACACTTGCCCCGCTCATTTTCATATATCTCCGAAGTTGTGATTTAATACGAGCAATGAGTTCAAGTGGATTAAATGGTTTTGCTACGTAATCGTCTGCTCCAGTTGTTAACCCTAGAATCTTGTCCATATCTTGCGTTTTTGCCGACAGCATAATAATGGGCATTTCCGCTATTTCTCTCACTTTCATACACATATGAATACCATCTATTTTCGGCATCATAATATCAAGTACAATTAGATGCACGTCTCTTTTCCTTACTATTTCTAACCCCTCTTCACCATCTCTAGCTTGTAATACTTCGTAACCTTCATTCTTCAAATAGATGGCGATAAGTTTTCTAATTTCCTTCTCATCGTCCACGATAAGTATCGTTCCTTTACTCATAAAATCTCCTCCAGCATCATTTACCAAACTATGAATGTTGCTTTATTTCACTCACTACCGCATTCTTCTTATGCATATACACATAAGAAATACTAGAAACTATGATAACGATGCCACCAAAATATATACCATACTCGGTCACAAGGGTTACTATCATTTCTATATGCTTTCCAAATATAGAGCCTAGCACAAAGTAAACTAACGTCCAAACAAATCCTGTTACATATGAATAAATCGCATACGTTTTAAATGACATGTTATTCATTCCTACTAAATACGGTACGATATGTCTCACAACGGGGATAAAATAACTTATTACTAATGCATAATGACCATATTTCCCTACTATCTCTTGTGATTTTAAAAGGTACTTCGCCTTCTTCTTTTTCATCAATTTTTCAAGCACTCTTATGCCAAATATTTTCCCTAGTATGTAACCTAAAGAAAGCCCAGATACAACGCCTAAATATGTTAATAAAAACGCAGGAATGACACTTAATACGCCTAATGAAGATACAAATCCACCACTCATTACAATCATTTCATCTGGAATCGGCATACCGATAATACCAAGCCATAAACAAAAAAATAGTGCCCAATAACCATACTGCTCAATGTATGATATTAATTCATGTAGCTCCATTATGCATATGCTCCCCTTAGCACTTTTTTACAGCTAAAGACGTAGGCTGGCGGGAAATTAAACCAAACTTTTTCTAGTGTAATTTCAGGGAAGAAATGCTGTATAAATCCTTTTTTCACAAGTGAATATTGAAATGTAATGAATTCACCACTCTCATGTATCGCTTCCATTGCGTTGTTTAAAATGCGTTTTGAAACCTCTTCTGGTAAAGATGTGAAAGGCAATCCTGATAAGACGTAATCAATGCATTCTATATTGAGCTCTTCCATATACGTCTTTATATTTTCAGCTGAACCATGTACAACAATGACATTCTGCTCATCTTTAAATTTTCTCTTTAGCTCTTTGAAAAACACTTCATTAATTTCGATAAGAAGAAACATTGTCTCCTTCTTCTTTCGCTTCATAATTTCTTTCGTAAAGACTCCTGTACCAGGACCTGATTCCACAATGCACTTCGCTCTATTAAAATCAATTACATCTACCATTTTCTTTGCTAATATTTTTGAACTTGGCGCAATCGCACCAGTATGTTTCGGGTGTTTAATAAATTCATGTAAGAATGTTATGAGTTGCATGTAAATCTCTCCCCATTCGTTCAATAGTTTTTAACTTGTGTTTAAGTATAACTATCGTTTCTTAATAAAAATTGAGGAGATTTCTTAAGATTTTATGAAGAAATCAAAAAACAGCTACCGCTTATAGCGATAGCTGCCCCTTTATTACTTCGCGCTCACAATCTTATAATAAGAACGAACTGTTAAGAAGTAATATCCGATATAAATGACACCGTATACTCCGATACTAATTAGGAGCGGAATCATAATTTCAAACGGTAGTATGTTCCCTAAACCTTTTAATGCAAACAAGCTGTGTAGAATTCCGATTACTAACGGAATCGCAAAGATAAAGCTTACTTGTTTTGCGATAGCTTTTTTCATTTCCTGTTTCGTTACCCCGACTTTACGAAGTACAACATAACGCTCACGATCAGCATTTGCTTCTGTTAATTGTTTAAAGTAAATGATAGAACCTGTTGCTAGTAAGAATACAAGTCCTAAGAACATTCCGATGAACATCATTAGTCCAGTTGCTTCAAGTCCCATATGGAAACCAGTATAGAAGTCTCTAAATGGTGGTGCCATTTCTGATTCACCAGCTGGCATCACTTTTGTTAATTTTTCTGTTAATACTTTACTGTTTCTTTCATCTTTTACATCAATATTTTTCACAACACGTGTTCCAAATGCTTGCTTCGCTTGTTCATACATTTCATCTGGAACGACAACAACTAATTCACCTAAGTTCGTAATTGCATTATTATTTGCACCTTGGATCGTCAATGTCTTCGTTTCATTTCCAATTTGGAATACCGCTTTATTTCCTTTATATTCAGGGCTAAACTCATACCCTTCAATATAAGAACTATCATATATAAAGGCTTCACCGGCAGCTATATTCACTGTTTCTACATCGATTTTTTTAGCAAGTTTATTAAATTCAGATTGAGATATAAATTGATATTTCTCTGAGATACTGTAGTTCATATTAAAGATGAAATCGACTTTAACTCCTTCAAACTTTCCTTTTACAGGAACCATCTCAGCTTCAAATTGATCTTTTACAGGATGATTCTCTTTTTCCTCAGCAAAAATCGCATTTACTTTCTTATCTAGTTCTGCATCTTTCTTCTCATAAGAGTAGCTGTATGGTGCAACTGCTTTTGATTGTGTAAATGTATTGTAATACATCGTAACTGACGTACCAACCGCTGTTAATGTTACCGCACTTAAAATAGAAATTGTCGCAAGTGACTTTGCATTCCCTTTAATACGATATAGTAGCTGTGACGTCGTTACCATATTCATACCGTTATAAAACGATGATTTATTATTTCTTGCACGTTTCAATACGAATACAGTAAAGAACATAAATAGTAAGTACGTACCTAATACTGTCGCAAGTAAAATATAAAGTGCAACTGCCATAAAGTTTGCATACATAATTGCCTTCATAAACATTAACGCTAAGAAATAACCTGAACCGATTAAGAAAACTGAAATTAATGCCATAATGACAGATCCTTTTGGCATTGCTTCTCCTTCACGTTCTGCGCGGAAAAGTTCAATTAACTTAAAGCGATAAATTAAACGATACCCTTGGAGTGATGTATATAAAATAATCACAAAGAAAATAATTGCTGTATCAATAATGGCAGCCATCGGTACTTCAAAATGAACGTTTAAGTTTAATCCCATCATACTTACTAATAACTCAAGGAATAATTTTGAAAGGACACTACCAATCGCAATCCCG
This sequence comes from Bacillus sp. NP247, assembly GCF_018966865.1. NCBI lineage: Bacteria > Bacillati > Bacillota > Bacilli > Caryophanales > Bacillaceae > Bacillus > Bacillus sp. NP247. The sequence continues at coordinate 2,041,579 of NZ_CP076653.1, forward strand.
ATTACTAATGACATTAATCCCATTAACATATTTTCATAAAAGAGCATTTTACCAATTTGTCTTTTACGAATACCTAATAAAGAATATAAGCCAACTTCTTTTTTACGTTTACGTGTAAAGAATCCGTTCGAATATATAATGAACACTGCTACGAAAATGATAAGCATCACACTGGAAACTTGAAACGCACCGCTAATCTTTTTAGAGGCTTCCGCTGCTTTTTCCATTTGTGAATTATATTGCAGTGCTTTAAATGTAAAGTAAATGACGATACTAAAAATCATAGATGCAAAATATACAAAGTAGTCTTTAAAATTCCGCTGTATGTTGCGGAGGGCAATGCTAGATAAGGTCATCAGCCATACCTCCAGAAATGGAAGACATTACGTCAACGACTTTTTGGAAGAACTGTTTACGTGTTGATTCACCGCGGTGCAATTCTTTATATAACTCACCATCTTTAATGAAAATAACTCGTTTACAATAACTCGCCGCAAATGCATCATGCGTTACCATTAAAATTGTAGAGTTATCATATTCATTTAACGACTTCATACTTTCTAATAAATCTGTCGCTGATTTAGAATCAAGTGCTCCAGTCGGCTCGTCCCCAAATATCATACTCGGACTTGTAACGATCGCACGCGATGCTGCGCAGCGCTGCTTCTGCCCACCAGATACTTGATATGGGAACTGACTTAAAATATGATCAATACCGAATTTCTTTGAGATTTCAAGAACGCGGCGATCAATCTCATTCGCTTTCACCTTCGATAACGCAAGAGGTAACGCAATGTTTTCTTTTACCGTTAACGTATCTAATAAGTTATAATCTTGGAAGATGAAACCTAAATGATCACGGCGGAACAACGCCAGCTTATCATCATTCATCTTCATGATATCTTTTCCATCAATTAAAATCTCACCGTCCGTCGCATTATCAATTGTAGAAAGGACATTTAAAAGAGTCGTCTTCCCAGAACCAGAAGGCCCCATAATTCCAACGAACTCCCCTTCTTTTACTTGTAAGTTAATACCTTTTAAAGCTGCAAATTTATTCCCACCTGTGTCATATACTTTTTCAATATTTTTTGCTTCTAACACTGTTTTCATCTCGACATCCCTCATTTCTTCTATTCTCTATTTTCAACTATATACACTCTCTACTCTTGCCACTATCGATGTTTCTTACACAAACATGACAGTTATGTAAGGCACATAAGCGGAGAAATCAAAATTTAACCTAATGAGCTAAAGTACTTTGTTACTATAACATTGGGATATCATGCCATCCATTCATTCTCCTTACAGGAACATTACAATTTTGTAAGGTTAAAAATGCACCCTACAAAGCTGTGCACGAAATGTCGGATGGAGCTATTTCGTTCTTGCTATTCTATATACAAAGGAGGTCATATAATGGATTCACTTAAAAATATGAATGCGGCAATGCGGTATATTGAGGAAAACCTTACACATGAACTTGATTTTAAAGAAGTCGCAAAAATAGCTCTCTGCTCCGAATATCATTTCAAAAGAATGTTTTCTTTTTTAGCTGGCATACCACTATCAGAATATATTCGCTGTAGACGTCTTACGCTTGCTGTCTTTGAACTAAAAGATAGCAATGCAAAAGTCATTGATGTCGCTATAAAATATGGCTACAACTCACCAGATTCATTTACACGTGCATTTCAAAATTTGCACGGAATAACGCCTTCAGAAGCTCGAAGTACTAGTCGTTCTTTGAAAGCTTATTCACCAATGACCTTCCAACTATCCATTCAAGGAGGAAATGAAATGAACTATCGAATTGAAGAAAAAGGGCCATTTCAAATCATTGGTATACAAAAACGAGTACCGATTGTTTTTAACGGTGTAAACGAAGAAATTGCTTCTATGTGGAAAAGTTTAGACAGCCAATCAATCGAAACATTAAAGTCCCTTTCAAATATTGAACCTACCGGAATTATTAGTGCTTCTACGAATTTTTCTGAAGGAAGAATGGAGGAAAAAGGCGAACTCGATCACTATATTGGAGTAGCCACAACGAAAGATTGTCCAAAGCAATTCAAACAACTTGAAGTCGCAAATTCAACATGGGCTATATTTGAAGCTGTCGGTCCATTTCCTGATGCATTACAAAATGTGTGGGGACGTATTTATTCCGAATGGTTCCCTTCTTCGAACTATGAACTAGCGGAAGGACCGGAAATATTGTGGAATGAAAGTAAAGACGTATCATCGCCGAATTTCAGAAGCGAGATATGGGTACCTGTTTTAAAAAAGTAATATAAAGGTCTAAAATTTTTCAAAATAAAGAAGCTGCTCTTCCTCTTTAAAGGAAAAGCAGCTTCTTATTTTATACTTCTTCTCGACTCGTTCTTATACAAGAAAATAGTAATAATCGCAAGCACTATAATAACTCCAAAAGTAAATACCCTGTAGTTCGAGATAGCCTCAGTACCGATTAACAAAGCAGGTATAACAGCCATAATTAAGCCACCAAACATACCGACAAACGATCCTACACTTTGTTTTACTATTTGAGTTTCTGATACCCAATCATAATAACCAAATCGATTATTAATAAAAATCCCCCATACTGCCGAAAAGAATGAATATGTTATCGGTGTTATTACGATGAAAAGAGAACTCCAAACATCTAGTTTTAACCCTATTATCAGTAATACGGCACTAATAAGTGATGCAGGTATACTTAATGAAAGATTCATAAGTATTTTACTGTCATAAATCATCTTTGGCGTAATAGGTAACGACTTAATAATCCATACATTTTTTCCTTCTAATGACAATGACACACATGTTGTACACGTCATCGAAATCGCTGCTGCAATAGCAAATGGCGCAACCTTTTGCAACAGGGTCTCAATTCCAGGGTACGCTATTAATTGACTTGGTCCTACTACAACTATAGCTAGCGAGAAAGCTATCGCCATCACGACTCCCATTCCACTATTTATGACATACACTGTAGAAGAGAAGAAACGTTTCAGCTCTTTTTTATACAATGCGACCAATACACTTTCTTTTCTCATGCCATGAATCTCATAATTTGAAAGCATATGATAAGTGGTAATCTCTGTATTTATTTGCTTATATTTTAACGAAAGTATTTTTACAAAAAGATAATACCAAATAACTGATATCCCAACGAATAGGATGAAAGCTACAATATCAGCATGAACAATTGCTTTTTGAAACATGTTAGCTAGTGGATACACTTTAGTTAATTGCTCCGAAACAATTGCACCAATCCCGTTCATATCATTAAGGCTATATTGAGCATTTCCGTTTTTTAGCATAAAGAAACCGAATGTAATAATTACTATGAAACTTAAAATCGTAGTTATTTTATTCGTATTTTTAAATTTAGAAGCGATTGCCGTAATCGCAGCTCCAAAGACCGCTGCGATTGTTGTTGGAATTAAAGATGCTATAAACATACTGATGAACCACATAAAGTAAAAAGAAACTGATGGCTTCTCATGTATGCCATAAACAACTCCCATTGGTAGCATGATTATGATTGAAAAGATCGTATTCAGCAAATATAAATACAAAAACCTACTTGTAATAACAGTACTTACACGAATCGGTAATGACATTAAAAGGTCGTAGTCCTTAAAAGCAAAAATCTCTCCGTTTGCCTTAAATATAGTGAAAAACAACGTCAATACACTGCTAATAACTAATGCATAAACTGGGATAATTCCACTTATTCCCAAGCTCACCAACCCATATGCTGAGGCACCACAATATAGCATTAACATGACACCCACCAAGGCAATAGACACTGACAACAAAATCTTATTCTGCTTCTTCTTTTTATCTTTTTCGTATTTAAAAGTATTTAAACCAAGCTGTGTTATCAAGCGGATTTTTAAAAGATCTAGACTACTAATATTCATTAGCAAGCTCCTTCATAAAGAGCTCTTCCAATGAACCTTCCTTTATTAAAGAATTCACTTCCCCTGAAAGTGCTAATTTCCCTCTATTAATCATCGCTATTTTATTACATAACTTCTCCGCTACATCTAAAACATGAGTAGAAAAGAAAATCGCACTTCCCTTTTCACAAAGCTCCTTCATAATACCTTTCAACACTACAGCAGCCTTTGGATCAAGACCAACGAAAGGTTCATCTAAAACTAATAATTTCGGTTTATGCAAAACCGCTGATATAATCGCCACTTTTTGTTTCATACCATGTGAATAAGAAGATATTAAATCACCTAGGTACGGTGTAATCTCAAAAGCATCTCCATACTTTTGTATCTCCTTTTCCCGCTCTTTTGCAGACACCTTAAAAACATCCGCAACAAAGTTTAAATATTGAATTCCTGTTAATTGCTCATATAAATCTGGATTATCTGGAATATACGCCATTACTCTTTTACATGCAATCGGATCCTTTTTTACTGAATGGCCATCAACAAAAATTTCGCCCTCTTCAAAATCTATAACTCCTACTAATGACTTTATCGTTGTACTTTTCCCCGCACCGTTATGTCCAATAAATCCAAAGATATCTCCTGCTTGAACAGTAATATTTAACTGATCTACTGCTTTTTTTCCACCTTTGTATGTCTTACTAAAATTTATAATTTCTAACATGTGATTTCCCCCAAACTATCCCTTGGATTAAAAACGAAATATTCAGACTGAAAAGCCTTTAATTTTACTCAGTAAGTTTTTTATCCTCACTGAGTATTAGAACCTGTTAACACATAAAAACTATAAATATTAAATTTGATTAGTGTAGTTCAATCGCTTATTGCTCACAATTGCATTTCTTTTTTATAAATAACATATGACTTTATCGTTGATATGAAGATGCATACTAATATTATTCCAATTGCCATAAAAATATTGAATGGATCTGGAAGTACCGCCCCAGCATATATACAAAGTGCACCTATTACAAATACCTTCGAAGCAAATCTGTGTGTTTTTCTCCAAACTACAGGATTTTCTAATGTCCAGTCCATCCGGATTCCTACTAAGCCATTTGGCTTCGTTTGTTGCATATAATTGCCGAGTACTAAAAACAATGTTCCAAGTCCGAAATTAAATGCAATGGAGCCCGATGCAATATAATTAGACACTGCTAATAGCGCAAATATATTACAGCCGAACCCTATCAAAAGAATGGCATAATGGATTGCAGAAAGGACTTTAGCATGCTGTTTATACTTATCTTTCGTTACATCAATATACCCCATAGCTAGCCATATCAAATACAGCAACACCATACTACCTATTGAAACTGAACTCGCTTCTACTTTAGAAAAATATCCATCTACCATTCCTGCAGCATTATAATGACGTGGAATTTGTTTCGGTAAATAAGGCCATACAATGTACCAGCCAATTGCAATTGCAATAATTAAACTCCATGGTAATACGTGTCTTTTCATCCTCTCTCCCCCATAAATTTTATATTAAGCCCCTATCTCTTTCTTATAAACAACATAGGAATAAACCATTGTACCAACAACCAGTACAACGACAACGCTTAACAAACAAATCATCTTCCACATTCCCGGAAGAAACGAGGAAAATATGATTACAATACCACCAATCATCATAATCTTTGATCCTATCCTATGCGTTTTTCTCCATACATTTTCACTACTTAAAGTCCATGGTGTCTTAATACCTATGAAGAAATTTGGTTTACATTGCTGCATATAATTGCCGAGTACAACGAAAAGGATACCGACCATTATGTTCACAACAATTCCAATTGGAACGTTATATCCTAAACCATTTGCTAGTGTCATCATATTAATAGTAAATAAGAAAAATAAAATTGCTCCATTTATCCTTCCAAGTGCTTTAGGAAATTTTTTATAGTTATCGTACTTCGGATCGATCTTAGGTAATACAGTCACTAATACATATATAAAAACCATAATTGCTACATCAAAAATCATCATTCCCATTTTTGACATATATCCATCTACTTCATCAGCAATGTTCCAATGACTCGGAACTTCTTCTGGCAAATGTGGCCAAGCAAACGCCCATGCAATACAAGTTATAAGAATTAATATAATTGCGATAAGATGCTTCCTCATTTCCCCTCTTCCCCCTTATTCGTAAACGTAAACACCCAAGTCAATAAATCCTGAAATACAGTTGTGTTCAAAGAATACACAACGAATTGCCCTTTCTTTTCATCTTGAATAAGTTCAGCATTTTTAAGCGCACTTAAATGATGTGAAATACTTGGCTTTGTCATATTGAACTGTTCAGCAATCTCACCAGCAGTTAAATCGCCTTCTTTTAATAAATCTAAAATTTTTCGCCTTGTTGGGTCTGCTAATGCTTTGAATGCTTGGTTCAATGTCTTTCTTCCTTTCGATAATTAGACATTTAGATATTTATCTAAATGTTAAAATAATTTCAGTTAATTGTCAATTATATATACGGCCCTTTTTACTTTTTCCACTTTTGACCTATACTGTTTACTAGCTTATATTTCAACATAATGAAAAGACGTGAAACACATGGTACACTATAGCTACAATTGTTTTCTTGAGGAGGAATATACATATGTATAAAATTTTAATCGTTGAAGACGATCCAAATATTTCATCATTACTGCAATCTCACATTCAAAAATACGGCTATGATGCTGTTGTTGCAGAGAACTTCGATGATATTATGGAATCGTTTAATGCCGTGAAACCACATCTTGTTTTACTTGATGTAAACTTACCGAAATTTGATGGATTCTACTGGTGCCGTCAAATTCGTCATGAATCTACTTGTCCAATTATTTTCATTTCGGCTCGTGCTGGTGAAATGGAACAAATTATGGCGATTGAAAGCGGTGCGGATGATTACATTACGAAACCGTTCCACTATGACGTTGTAATGGCAAAAATTAAAGGGCAATTACGCCGTATTTACGGTGATTATGCACCAAATATTTCTGAACGTATCGTTGAGGTTGAAGGACTAAAACTATTCCCTGAGCGTCCAGAAATTCATTTTGGAGCTGAGCAAGTTCTTTTAACAAAGAAAGAAGCTATTTTAGCAGAAATGCTATTATCTAAATTCCCACGTACAGCGAGCCGTGAAGATTTACTAGCCGCTCTTTGGGATGACGAAAGCTTCGTTGAGGAAAATACATTAAACGTAAACATCACGCGTCTTCGTAAAAAGTTCAATGAGCTTGGTATTGAAAATGCTATTGAAACAGTACGTGGACTTGGGTATCGTTTTAACGCAACTTGGAGTGAATAAGCATGAAGTTATTTTTACGTGATCATTTTGCATTTTTCCTACTATATGTATTAAACTTCGGAATCATTTTCGTTCTTTATGATGCAGTAGACGGATTTCAAAATAATAAGTTTTACTTCATCGTTTTAAGCTTATACTTATTCATCTGTTTCCTCGCTTATCGTTACGTTCGTAACCGTAGAATGTATCACAGATTAAGTGAACCACCAGAGAAAATGGAAGATGCATTTATTGAAAGAGCGACTGCGCCTATGCCCCACGGTGTAAATGAGCTCGTTCGTACGCAATATCGTCTATTCCAAAAAGACCTACAAACATTTGAAGTAAAACAACAAGAACACCAATTATTTATTAACCACTGGGTACATCAAATGAAAACGCCCGTTTCTGTTATGCAACTTATGGTGCTTGAAATGGAAGATGAACATTTAATCCCGCAATTTAAAAAAGAGTTAGAGCGACTAAATCAAGGACTCGATATGGCTTTATACATGGCAAGATTGAACAACTTCCATGAAGACTTCCATGTTGAGACTGTTTCATTAAAAGATGCTGTAACAAAAAATATTAACGGATTAAAAGAGCTATTCATTCGAAACGGGGTCTTCCCTGTTTTAGAAGTTCATTCAGATTTAAAAGTTGCTTCTGATGCGAAATGGCTAAATTTCATCATTTATCAGTTGATGACAAATGCTGTTCGTTATTCTGGTGAACGCGGAAAGAAAGTTTTCTTATCAGCTTATCGAAATGGAAAAGATATCATTTTGGAAGTTCGTGATGAGGGCGTTGGTATTCCGCAAGAAGATGTTCGAAGAGTATTTGAACCATTTTACACTGGGAAAAATGGTCGTACATTCGGAGAATCTACTGGTATGGGACTTTATATCGTAAGTAAAATTTGTGATTATTTAGGTCATTCTGTAAAACTAGACTCTGAAGTTGGTAAAGGAACGACGATTAAAATCATCTTCCACAACGCTGCAAACAATCAAGCAGAAAATACGGAGAAGGTGGCCGAAGCATGATCGTAACATATGCTAGCAAAATGTATGAGAATTTACTCTCATACATTTTTTGCAATAAGACTACATATTACCCTTGTAACGGGAGGTATGTATTATGACATTTTGGCAATTTGCATTTAAAAACATAACGCGCAACTCGAGAGCTTATTTTGCCTATTTTTTAAGCAGTGCCTTTTCCATTGCTGTTTTCTTTTCGTTTGCCGTTTATTTATTCCATCCGAAATTACAAAACTTCACTATGATCTCTGAAGTTTCAGGATTAATGATATTTTCAGAAGTAGTAATTGTATTCTTCTCTTTCTTCTTTTTACTATATTCTATCGGTACCTTTTTAAAAGTTCGAAAAAAACAATTCGGGGTTTTAACCGTTTTAGGAATATCGAGAAAACAATTACACCGTCTCGTTTTCATAGAAAATATGTTAATCGGTATTTTATCCATCTTTTTCGGCATGCAATTTGGACTCGTTTTTTCACAATTTTTCTTATTAGTGACCGCGAAAATTGCGCACGTACCAGGGATATATTTGTACTGGTGGCCTACTAACGCTATCCTTTTAACAACAATTGTTTTTCTTGGTCTTTTTATCGTTGTATCTGCATTTACACCAATGCTCATTCGAACAAAAAAATCGGTACATCTTTTAAAAGCAAATGGCGGGAATCAAAAAGAACGAAAGCCATCCATACTCATTTCTCTATTTGGTGCTATATGTTTAATAGGTGGCTACGCTTTAGCTGGTAACCCCACATATTTCATATCATTAAACCCGCAAATAGGGATAATCTATATGATTTCGAGTATTTTTGTCATTCCGGTACTCGTTTCAATTGGAACATATTTCTTCTTTTCACAAATTAGTTTCTTGCTCATTCATCTTTTGAAAAAGAGACGAAAGTTTTATATGAAGCGTATTAATATGCTTTGGATTTCAGACTTGGCTAGCCGCATTCGGTCAAATATTAATATGCTTTTCATTGTAGCGATGTTATCTACGCTTGCTTTTACGATGATCACATTTTTATATAGCTTCGGGAAATTTGCAAAACTTGATGTTGAACGAAATTCATCATTCGCATTTTCTTATTTCTCATATGCTGAGAACCCGTTTACTTCCCAGCACTTAAATTGGCTGGAAGAGCAATTAAAAGATGGGAAATTTTCTTATAAAAAAACAAAAGTAGATTTATATGATACACCTGTAAAAGCGGAAAGCGGTACGGAAATTTATTATGGCACATACGCCATAAAACAAAGTGACTATAATAAACTTGCTACGTCCGTACAATTAAAACAACTATTTATAAATGATAATGAAACATATATATTATCTGGAGCCGCATATTTCCCATTGTTTAGTGCATTCGATCAAAATTACACTAAAACACATATTACACTCGCTAGCACAAATTATAAGCTACAAGTAAAAGGATTCGAAATAAATAATCCGCTCCCTGCTTCTTTCGCGTATGAAACGTTAGTATTATCTGATGCTGTCGTTAACAATTTACCAAATAACACAAAACATATAACAGCCTATAATTACAACGTAGAGAACTGGGAAAATACATATGCAATTGCTGATGAGTTTGTAAAACGAGTTGATAAAGACCGTGCGAGTGTTGAGCACGAAGGAGTGCTCGTTCGTGTTTTCGAAGCGGGCAATTCCCTATACAGAATCAAATCTGGAAGTGCTTCCTACTTCCTCATTGGGACATTCCTTGGGATTATTTTCTTTATTGGTGCTGGCAGTGTACTATACTTCCGTATGTATACAGATTTAACAACCGAACAAGAAAAGTATGTAACGATTACAAAGATTGGCTTAACAGAATCAGAAATGAAACGCTCTGCAACAATTCAACTTAGTATTTTATTTTTCGTTCCATACATTATGGCATCCATTCATACAATGTTTGCGACAAAAATGCTACAAGATGTAATTGATTTATCGTTGTTCACTGAAGTTTCAGCTGTTCTTATTATTTTTGGTGTAATTGAAATCATCTTTTTCTTCTTCATCCGTTCGCTTTATATGCAAAAATTATCACAATATACGAACGATTAACATATTAAAAAGTTATTATATGAGAAGGTGGGGTCTCACTCCTCCTTTTTCATGCTCGTTATAATAGGAGGTTTAGGTGAATGACATTTTGGCAGTTTGCCTTTAAAAACGTAACAAGGAACGCCAGAGCTTATTTCGCCTATTTTGTAAGCAGTGCGTTTTCCATTGCAATTTTCTTCTCGTTTGCAGTTTATTTATTTCATCCTAAATTGCATATGACAGGCGTGAATGCTGCTCTGAACATATTAATGACAATCTCAGAAGTTGTCATTGTATTCTTTTCATTTTTCTTTTTACTATATTCAATCGGTACTTTCTTAAAAGTACGAAAAAAACAGTTCGGGATTTTAACAGTACTTGGCATATCTCCAAAGCAGTTAAAGAGGCTTGTATTTCTAGAAAACATGTTAATTGGTGGCCTATCCATATTTTTCGGCATTCAACTTGGACTTGTCTTTTCACAGTTCTTTTTACTAGTTACCGCCAAAATTACGCATGTGCCTGGTTTATATTTATATTGGTGGCCTACAGGTGCTATCATTTTAACTATAATTATCTTTCTTGGACTCTTCATTCTCGTATCATCTTTTACACCGATGCTAATCCGTACGAGAAAAGCTGTACGCCTTTTAAAAGAAGGAACAAAACAAAAAGAAAGAAAAGCATCCGTACTCATCTCTCTATTTGGTGCGACATGTTTAATATCCGGATACGTATTAGCAGCAAATCCGCTATATTTTATGTCGCTAGGTAACATCATTGGGCCTTTATATATCATCTCTAGTATACTTGTCATTCCGTCTCTCATTGCAGCCGGAACATACTTCTTCTTCTCACAAATTAGCTTCTTGCTCATTCGTATATTGAAAACACGAAGAAAGTTTTATATGAAACGGATTAATATGCTTTGGATTTCTGATTTAGCAACTCGTATTCGAACGAATATTAACATGCTCTTTATTGTAGCGATGCTATCGACGCTTGCTTTTACAATGATTACATTCTTATATGGATTTGGGAAATTTACAAAGTTTGATGAAATTAGGCAAAACCCTTTCCCGTTTACTTATTTATCACATACTGAAAATACGTTAGCTGATGAGCATTTAAACTGGTTAGAGCAAAAATTTAATGAAGAGCACTTTACTTATAAAAAATATAAAACGGATATATATGAAGTATCTTCAGCTGAAGATAGCACGCAGCTCTATTATGCCATTAAACAAAGTGACTATAATATACTGGCTAAGGCGTTAAATTGGGCAACTCTCACAGTGAATAAAGACGAGTCTTATATATTAATTAAAGATTTAGATGCTCAAGTCATTGGAACGCTTCATAATAAGGAAAAGAAAAACACTCTTACACTTACTCAAAACTCTTTACCATTGCAGGTGAAAGACTATACAAGTTATAGCCCGTTCCCAATTGGTTTAGTACCTCAATTAATCGTACTATCTGATGAAAATGTAGAAGCATTATCATCTATTTCGAAACAAATGAGTGTATATAGCTTCAAAGTTCCAGATTGGGAAAAAGCATATAGTATTGGTTCAGCATTTATAATAAAAATCGCTAGCGACAATGCGGCGATTCAAGCAGAACATCCACCGTTCCACGCAAGTGAAGCAAGTAACTCTTTATACAACAAGAAACTAAATGTTGCTTCCTTTTTCTTAATCGGAACTTTCCTTGGCGTTATTTTCTTTATTGGTGCTGGCAGTGTTCTTTACTTCCGAATGTATACAGATTTAACAAATGAGCAAGAAAAGTATATAACGATTACAAAAATTGGTTTAACAGAAACTGAGATGAAGCAATCTGCTACAATCCAACTTGCTATTTTATTCTTCGTCCCTTACATTATGGCATCCATCCATACGATGTTTGCGACAAAGATGCTACAAGATGTATTAAATCTCTCGTTCTTCGCTGAAATTACAGTCGTGCTTATGATTTTTGGAACGGTTGAAATTCTCTTTTTCCTTTTAATTCGTTCCTTTTATATGCAAAAATTATCACAACATATTAAGTTTTAAAGAATAGAAAGGTGATTATTATGGAAGAAGTATTACACATTAAAAACGTCTCAAAAGTGTATGAGGGAAAAGTCCCTCATACTGCTTTAAAAAATATAAATTTACACGTAGATAAAGGTGAATTCGTTGCGATCATGGGGCCGTCTGGGAGCGGGAAATCTACGTTTTTAAACGTTATTTCCACAATTGATTCTCCTACTTCTGGTGATGTCGTTATTAACGGAAAAAAACCGCATACATTTCGTAGAGAGAAGTTAGCTATTTTCCGCCGACAAGAGTTAGGGTTTGTTTTCCAAAACTTTAACCTACTAGATACACTAACAATCGGTGAAAATATCGTACTACCTTTAACATTAGATAATGTTCCATTAAAAGAAATGGATGAAAAGCTTGATAACATTTCAAAAAAGCTTGGAATTGATCATATTTTGGATAAACGTATTTTTGAAGTTTCTGGCGGACAAGCACAGCGTACTGCAGTAGCACGTGCCGTTATTCATCATCCGTCACTTTTACTCGCGGATGAACCGACAGGGAACTTAGATTCTAAAGCAGCAATTGATGTAATGGAGTTATTTACGAAGTTAAATAAAGAGGAAGATGCCACAATTTTAATGGTTACGCACGATCCGTTTGCAGCTAGTTATTGTAACCGTGTTATTTTCATTAAAGATGGTGGGCTTTACAATGAACTACACCGCGGATTATATCGCGAGAAATTTTATCAAGAAATATTAGATGTCCTAGCATTACTAGGAGGAAGACGTGGATGACATTTTGGCAATTCGCATTTAAAAATGTCTCTCGTAATTCTAAAGCATATTTCGCCTACTTTGTAAGTAGCGCTTTTTCTATCATGGTTTTCTTTTCATTTGCTGTTTATACGTATCATCCGCGCCTACAACATGTTCAGAGCTATCAAGAACGAGATACCCTGATGAACTTAGCTGGTTCAGCACAGTTTGTCATTGTCTTGTTCTCATTCTTCTTCCTGCTTTATTCACTTGGAACATTTTTAAATGTAAGGAAGCAACAATTCGGGGTATTAACCGTTCTTGGTATATCAAAAAAACAATTAAAGCGACTTTTATTTACTGAAAATATGATAATTGGAATACTAGCTATTTTTGTTGGTATACAAGGCGGGCTTGTGTTTTCTAACTTTTTCTTACTCGTTACTTCTAAATTAACAGGTGCGAAAGGCCTCTACTTATATTGGCCCACAAAGGCAATTATCGTTACAACAGTAACTTTTATTATTTTGTTTTTCATCGTTTCTACATTTACACCGATGTTCATTCGTACTCGTAAAACAATTCGACTAATTAAAGTTACTAAAAAAGAAACGGAAGAAAAAAGACCATCAATAATAATCTCGTTGTTTGCCTTAACTTGTTTAGGACTATGCTATTATATTGCTGGTTATCCGCAAGGCTATGTAACGGAAAAAAATGTACAAAATGGATCTGTATTCTTTATCATATTATCTATTTTGCCACTCGTAGTAATCGGGACATATTTTTTCTTTTCACAAACATTTCTTCTCTTCATCTTCATTTTAAAAAAAAGAAGAAAGTTTTATATGAAACAAATAAATATGTTATGGATTTCAGATTTAGTTGCTCGTACTCGTAGTAATATTAATGTACTTTTTATCGTTTCTATGTTGTCTGCACTTGCATTTACAATTATTATTGGGCTGTTTGCTGCTAATAACAATACAAAGGCATCGGTATTAGAGCGATATCCTGTCCCCTTTACGTATACATCAGAAGGTGAAAATTCCCTAGAACAAAAGCACATTACTACAATTGAAACTGAGCTTACAAATGCTAATTTTCAATACAATAAGTATAAGTTTACAGTTTTAAAAGATACAGCTTTAAAAAAAGAGATTGCGCTTATGAAAATGAGTGATTATAACTCGATTGCTAAGCAATTACAGAGACCAGAAATAGCTCTTGATTCTACACAAGTTTATATTATTTCTCGTCATTCACCAGCGCTCTTAAATCTTGTATCAAATCCATTTGCAAAACAAGATACAATTGCAATCGGATCTAATAAAAAAGAATTTCATATTAAAGGATTTATTAATAAAGGGATAGAACCATCCTTTGCATTCCCCCATTTAATTGTTGTACAAGATTATGTTTTTGACAATATGATTCCTCATATTGAAACGACCGTAATCTATAACTACTTCGTAGAAAACTGGGAAAATGCAATGGTTCCAACAAAAAATATGTTACGTGCTATTGGTGATGATGCACGTGAGTTCTACGAAAAACATAAAGAAGAGAAAGCGCAAGTTCCTTTCTACATATATACGGCTACTGATGAACTAGTTCACGGTAAAGAAGATGCAATTGCTAATTTCTTTATTTGGGCATTTCTCGGCTTTATTTTCTTTATCGGAGCAGCTAGCGTTTTATATTTCCGTATGTATAATGACTTAACAAGTGAAAAACAAAAATATATTACGATTACAAAACTCGGTTTAACAGAATCAGAAATGTTTCGTTCTGCAACGATTCAGTTAGGAATTTTATTTTTCATTCCTTATATAGTTGCTGGTATTCATACAATATTTGCGATTAAGTTTTTACAAAGCATGTTTTCTTTCTCTTTATTAAAAGAATTAGTGATTATACTTACTTTGTTCGGGATTATCGAGATTATTTTCTTCTTCTTAATCCGTTCTCTTTACATCAATAAATTATCACAGCATATTAGAACGTGAATAAAGTGAAACTTTAATCAGTGGGGGGTTTTGTCCCTCCCCACTGATTATTAGTTGAACCAATTGGGCTTTTACGGGCAGTTGGGTCTCTCACCTAACTTCTGTGCTTTACACCCAATTTTTAAGGTGAGAGTCTTACTGCCCGTTAATGCGGAATAAAATGGCCTTGTGCAATACGCACAAGGCCATTTCCAATAGTTTTTAATAATTAGCAGCAGTATCCACCATAGCCGCCGCCATAACCACCATAACCGCCGTAACCACAACCACCGCCTCCGCCGAAGCAGCTAGCACCGATGATAATTAATAAAATAAACAATACGATTAGAAGCGCAAAACCGCCTCCGCAACCACGTCTGCGGTCACAATCATCATGTCTGTGTTCACAATGTTCGCCCATTATTCTATTCCTCCTTTAGTATCATTCATAACAAGTTCTTCTTGTTCTAAATGAGGGGATTCCATTTATATTATGTTTTCAGGGCGAATCGGAAGCTTGGCTTTCCTAAAAACGGGCTTGTTTCGTGAAAAGGCTGCAAAAAAAGATACCTGTTAAGGTATCTTCTAAAGAAACATATTTAATAAAAGAGCAAAGCCGAATGCAATAAATGATAATAATGTCTCAAGTACCGTCCACGTTTTAAACGTTTCTTTTACTGTCAAACCTAAATACTCTTTTACAAGCCAAAATCCCGCATCATTTACATGAGAAAACATTAATGATCCTGCCCCTGTTGCTATAACGAGTAATTCTAAATTTACACCAGACATGTGCTGAATAACCGGTGATACAATTCCTGCCGCTGTCGTTAATGCTACTGTAGCTGATCCTGTTGCAATTCTAATTAATCCAGCTACCATAAAAGCTAATACAATTGGTGATAATGAAATATGCTCTGCCATTTGAGCGATGGCTGTTCCAACACCGCTTTCAATTAATATTTGTTTAAATCCACCGCCTGCACCGATAATTAAAATAATTGAACCGACCGGTAATAAACTTTCATCTGTTAATTTTTTAATCATCTTTTTATCGATACCTTGTCGTATACCTAATAAATAAAATGCTGCGAAACATGAAATAAGTAAAGCAATCACGGGGCTTCCAATAAAGATTAAAAATTCCGTTATTTCTTTCGGTAATGAAATATATGGTGCGACTACCGATAAAATCATTAAGACTACTGGTAATAAAATGATAAAGAATGAAACTTTACGACTTGGCAAATCAGTAGATACTGTTGTAACACGAACAAGTTCTGGTTCATTTTCAGGTATAACTCGCTTATGTACCCACTTTGCAAATACAGGACCTGCAATAATTGCTGTTGGTAATGCGATAATTAATGAATACAATAGTACCTTTCCTAAGTTCGCATTATAAATACCAATTGCTGTCATCGCACCTGGATGCGGAGGCACTAGCCCATGTACAATCGATAATCCCGCAATAACAGGTAACGCAATTAACAATATATTTTGCTTTGTTGTTTTTCGAATAGAAATAACGAGCGGTAATAAGATGACGATCCCTACTTCAAAAAACACTGGAATCCCGATTACAAATCCAGCAAATAACATTGCCCAAGGTAATTTTTTCACCCCGAAGAATCGAATGAAGAAATCTGCTACTTGCATGCCAGCTCCTGAATCAGACATCATTTTACCCAGAATCGTACCGAGAGCTAAAATACCGACTAAATGCCCTAGTACACTTCCAACACCAGCTTCATAGGCAGTAACAATTTTAGTCAAGTTCAATCCAGACATGATAGCTAAAAATAGACTAGCAACCGTTAAACTAATAAACGCATGCCATTTCCACCACGATACTCCTAAAATAACAATTGCGATTGCAATTAACGTGACGATTAATAAGTATATATCCATATCCCATTCCCCTTCGATATGAAAATTTTTTACAAAAAAAGAGGGAATTAGTCCCTCTTCATTTTTTACACATCATAATTTACAACGTAATGCTGCATTTCCGTATTGTAGTAGCCTTCACTATATTCAATTACTTCTCCAACTTCATCGTAAGAATAGCGCATACGTTTTAATAACGCTGTTCCCTCTTTTTCTCCTAACGCTTCTGCAACGAAATTAGGCGCAAATCCAACAGCGAATTCATCTCTGAAGTTTTCTAAATGTATACCACGGTCCTCGACTAGATCATAAAGCGATTGTAAGTCAAAGTCCGCTAAGTCTGTACTTGCCATTTGTGCTGAGAAATAGTGCGTATAATGAATGTACGGAGTATCATTTAAAGCATATAGGCGCTCAATACGAAAACTCTCTTTACCAAACAAACGAAATGGTACTGTTCCTTCTTCATTATGAACCACTTCTGCCTTTAGCAATTTCTTTTGTACTTTATAGCCTTCTTCCACTAACACTTCTGTAAATTTCTTTCCCTTTGAAAGCTTTGTCGCAGAAGTATTTCGAATGACTTTCGTTCCTTTACCACTTTTCTTTTCCAAATATCCTTCTTGAACGAGTTCTTTAATTGCGTTTCGCACTGTAATTTTACTCACTTTGAACTCTTCTTCTAATTGTGGTTCAGAAGGAATATTTGTATGAATGGCATAAACACCATGTAATATTCGATCACGAATAATATTTTTAATTTGTAAATATAATGGACCTCTTTTTCTCGTTACGTTCACCGTTACACCCACTACCTTTCTACATCACCTACTGATGCCGTCATTGCCCGAAGTATATCTTTCTCTGATGACATTGGCGTATCACCGACGATTGTATGTGCAAGCATTCCAGCTGCTGACGCGAATGAAACAGCTTTCTCTGGTGCAAACTCTTCTATCTCGCCATGAATAATTCCGCTCGTATAAGCATCTCCAGCACCTATTCTATCATATACAGAAAACGTAAGTGTTTTGGCAAAAGTGAACGTCCCATCTTTACATATGAATCCGCGAAGTGAGTGTGTATTATCGCTATTAATAGAACGATGTGTCCCAGCAATTGTAGCGATATTATATATTTCAGCGACTTTTGGAATAAGATCAACAAGCTGTGCTTCTCGCTCCGTCTCTTCCGTTTTCATTCCGAGAACAAACATCGCATCTTTTTCATTCATCATTACAATATCGGCAAGGCCTAGCATTTCTTCATAATGAGGTTTCGCCTGTTCATACCCATCTTCTCCCCAAAGCGATGGACGATAGTTGCAATCGAAAACGACAGTGCCTCCATTTTCTTTAACTGCCTTCGCCAAAGATTTCATATGATGGCGCACAGTATCATTCATCGCAAGGGTAATCCCGCAAAAATGAACGATATCAATTTCTTTTGCGATTTCTTCAAATTGGTACATCTCTTCACATGCCGTATTGAAACTACTTTCTAATCGGTTCGAATATGTAACGCGGCTTGCGCGTGCTCCAAATCCATTTTCTAAAAAGTACATACCAACATATTTACCGCCTCTTGAAACAAACGGTGCCTGAATGCCTAACTTTTGAATATGTGATACCGCAGCATCCCCGACAGAGTTTTCCGGTAAAGTTGAAATAAGAAAACCTTCATGCCCTAGATGAGAAAGTGCTGCTGCAACGTTCACACCTGTACCAGAAAATGAGTAATTTAAGGAGTTTGCTTGCGATAGCAATTCATACCCTGGCACTTGCAGGCGCATCATAACTTCACCGAATGCTGCAATTTTCTTACGCATATTGATCAACTAACTTCTTCACGACCGCTAGTAATTCACGAACATCTTCTGTTTTCGTATTGCCAGTTTCTTTATCAATAATAGAAGAGTACACGTGCGGGATAACTTGCTCTACGTTTGCTTCTAATGCAATACGTACAATTGTTTCAAAGTTTTCTTTATCAATTCCGCCCGTTGGCTCTAATGCAAATCCTTCTTCCGCACATGCTTTCGCAACAGCGCGATATTCTTCTTCATGCGCTAAACCTTTCATTGGGAAGTATTTCAATGAATTCCCGCCCATATCACGTACAAGTGCGATCGCTGTTTTAATTGGAACGATTGCTTTTTCTTCTCCAGCTGCACTAATTGGACCAGTAGAAATATTTACGTACCCTACTTTTCCTGTAGGTGATACTAAACTATTAATCCAGCTATCTTTTCCGCCAAGATTTGCGCGCGTTGCTCCAACTGAAGGGAACACTTGGTTAATATGACTACCTGGATAATGTTTCGCAATTTCAGCCACAACTGCCGCTTGACGATTATCTCCTGCTCCTAGTCCGATTGATACAGCGTCATCAATTTCTTTTCCGTATGCTTTCATCGCAGTTACTGCTTCTTCTACTGTCGGATAGTCTTTTGATAACACACCGACTACTACATAACCTTCTGCTGCTTCAAAAATGTCTTTCGCATTTCGGATATTGTTCGCTAATACATTTAATGCTACGCGGCCTTTATAAAAACGTTTTTGAATGTTTGTCATCTTAGTTTCCCCCTACAATTTCTCTCATTTTTTCTTCAATCACATGTATGTCATCGCCTTGAAGTGGACGTGGATCAATATCAAAGAACCCTTGTCTTACTCCGTAATCACGTGTGTAAATTGCGATTTCCCCTTCGCGTAACGCGGTCACAACATCTTTTGCAGTTTTATTTAATTCGTTCTCGTTAATATGAATACGCGCTCTAAAAATTGCTCTTCCAGCTTCATCTTGAACGATTGTTACATTTACACCGTTTAACTCTTTCAGCGGCATAAGTACTTGTAACAACTCTTTTTCTTGCTCACTCTTATCTTCTTTCACTCCGTACTCATCAAGCGCTTGAAGTAAGCCGAAAGTCGTCTCTTTCCCAACTTTCATACTTCTTCCGATGCAATGTAATTGTACTTTTAGCCATTCAATATATTTTCGTTTACCTCCGACAATACCAGAAGTAGGTCCTTCAATTGCCTTTGAACCGCTATAAATTGCAAGGTCTGAATACTTCACATACTTTTGAATATCTTCTTCAGCTGCCGCATCGACGATAAGTGGTACGTTATTTCGCTGCGCAACTTCCCATGCTTCTTCAACAGAAATCATATTTTTTTGTACTGCATGATGGGATTTCACATATAGAATCGCTGCTGTATTTTCACCAATCGCATCTTCAATATGCTCCGCTTTCCCTTCATTTGCGTAACCGACTTCAACTAACTTACCTCCGCCTAAATAAATCATCGTTTCAACAGGAGCACCGTATTGAACGTTATGACCTTTTAACATAATCACTTCGTTTTTCGCGATTACTTCTTGATGAAGTCGTTCACTTTTACGGCGATTTCCTTCTGTAACGATACCAGCGATAGAAAGCGAAATTCCACTCGATGCTGAGTTCACAACGACCGCTGCCTCTGAATCTAAAATTCTCGCAATATGGTCTCCCGCTTTATCTACTAAATCAGCAATTTCCACATAATTTTGTCCACCATGCTTCATCGCATCCATCACTGTATTTGTCGGAGCGGATACACCTAAAATACTCATTCTACCGCTCGCATTAATAACTCTTTTTAATCCGTACTTAGCATTCAATGAATGACCCATTGATTACAACCCCTTTCGTATCAATTCTTCTTTCAGCAGTGCGCTGATCCCCTTCTGAATCAATTAACGTAATCGGTTCATCTTTCACCGTAAATAAAGTTAAGTTTGCAATATCCCCTTCTTGAATGCGGCCAAGCTCTGGTTTCTTAAGCCACTCTGCTGCATTTTTCGTAACCGCATCAATTACTTCTTCTAGCGGATAACCTAAGTAAAGGAATTTCGAAAGAACGTTAGCCATACTGTAAACTGGACCATGTATACGATTCTTCCGGTAAATATCTGTACTAATTGTATTAAAGGCAATACCGTGACGCTTCGCCGCCTCTGCTACTTTAAAAGAAAAACTAGCATTACCGTGACCAACATCTAAATGCACACCGCGTTTCACTGCATCTAATAACACAGATATCGGTTTTCCTTCTTCATCAAATAAATTATTTTCTTTCCCGTTTAAGTAATGTGTAATGACATCATCTTTTTCTAAAAGAGGTACAACTTCCTCTATATGTGGAGGCGCTGAACCGATATGTACCATAATCGGCAATGATGTTTCACGAGATAAAGAGCGCGCTACGTGCAGCGGTTCAATTCCGCTATCACAAACGACACTTTTACTCATTCTCGCTTTTAATCCAACGATTACATCTTTATACTTTTCTACTGCATCTATTACTTTCTCTTTATCTATCCATTCCATATTGGATAATTCATCAATTCGTTTCAAACCGATGCGAGAAATATTTAAAAAGGCAAATAAATTCGTTTTTGCCTGTTCTCTACTTTGTACTAAATCTGCGATACGATCAGCTCCGCAGCTTCCCGCATCAACAATTGTCGTTACCCCTTGCTTAACGCCAATTTCATCTACCTCATCGCCATACGGATCAAACTCTGGAAAAGCATGAACGTGCAAATCAATCCATCCACTCGATACGTAAGTACCTGAGTAATCAAGAACCTTTCCACCCTCGCCAGCACCAGCTTTCGTCACCTGTGCGATTTTATTATTTTCAACTACAATGTCAATCTCTTCCCCGTTCACACGCTTCACATTACGTAGCACGAATCGTTCTGTCATTGTATTTCCACCCTTTTCTATAAGAAGCCATAAGAATACGCTTACATTAAAGTTTCATTTTATATCTCTTTCACATATTTAGAGTATCATGAAAAAAAAGAAAAGTAAATATAACGTTATAATGTTTAATGGTAAATAAAAAAACAATCCACAAAATGTTGATAGTACAGGAAATTATATCAATGATTCGACAAGGAATATCGATTTACCGACAAAAAACGGCAATCTATTTCTTATATGCCAAAAGACTGACCCAAAACGGACCAGCCTTTTTCTCTATTCTTGAACCGTCACAATAACCCCGTCCATATTGTTCCCCGAAATTTCATACTGCTTATTCACCGGAACATTCACGTTCATACGATCTGAAACTTTATAATAAGAAACCGTATATTTCTTACCTTCCACATCCGTTGAGATCTCTTTTTTCTCTTTTAGAAAGTCCAAGTATTCCTCTAATGTAATTTTCTCTTTTTGCATAATCGCACTATGAGGTAAGCCTACATAGCGTATATGCCATGGCTCATATTGAATACCCGTAATATTACTTTTATTTTTCGGATAACGTAAAACAAATCCATATTTCCAGACGTTCTCTTCAATCCATTTTCCTTCAGGAGCCTTCTCCATTTTCTTTTGAGTAGACCCAACGTCGAGTGATAACCCTAAATTATGTTCACTGTATCCTGCTGGAAGTGCATAATCGGATCCCATTTCTTTATATAATTTACTTTGTTCTTGAAAATCTCGGTAACCGCTACTCATTAAGAAATGCTGTACTCCATCTTTGCCAGCTGCATCGACAACGTTTAAAAACTTTTTTACAATATCCTTTGATAAACGAAGATTTCTATCAAATACCACATAACCTCTTACTAATTCACTATTGTGATTTACATTTATAATGTCGGACCTAATGCTATCTTTTTTAACTGGGTAATCTTTATTAACTAATAATAGATTTCCCTTATAAATCTCTTCTTTTGTAACCTCTACCTTTTCAATATTCGCCGATTTTACCTTATTATCTTTTTCTGCAATTTTAACATCGATATCCTTTTGAAATAATGGTGATATATAAAAGCCTACACAGACTGTACATAATATAAAAAGAGAAATAAATACCCACTTTTTCATTTCTAGTTCCTCCTTAACGTAACTTACGTATAGAATAGAAAAAACTATTAAAATAAAAAGTGGGGTAAAGTTTAAATTTTTATTAAATCGCCTGATTCTCTTCTTTTGGTAATCTCACTTCAAATATCGTTCTAATTACATTACTTTCAGCAGAAATGGTACCGTTATGCTGCTCGACAATATTTTTCGCAATAAATAACCCAAGGCCTGTACTACCTTGCTGCTCTGATCTTGCCTTATCACCTGTATAAAACATATCAAATAAATATGGTAAATCCTCTTCTGGAATGCTATCTCCGTAATTAATAATTTGTACAACTACCTCTTCATGATCAATATATCCGTTCATATCAACAAAATTCCCATCATATCCGTAACGAATCGCATTCGTTAAAAGATTTTCAAAGACTCGAGCTAATAATTTCCCATCACCATTAATATGTAAGTGGGGTGCAATATTCAATCTCGCTTCTAAATCCTTTTTTTCTAATGACGGATACAATTCTTCCTCTAACTGTATGAGTAATTCACTTATATCAATTGGTCTTTTCTCCAGCTGCAACATGCCATAATTCATTCTCGTTATTTCAAATAATTCATCAATTAAGCTTTCAAGCCTTTCCGATTTCGTAAAAGCAATTGTGGAAAAATGTTTAATTTGTTCCTTCGTCAAATTCTCATCTTTAAGAATTAAATCTAAATAACCTAAAACAGAAGTTAATGGTGTTCTTAAATCATGAGCTAAGTTAACAATGAGCTGATCCTTACTACTTTCCGCAAAGTCTCCTCGTTCAACTGCTTCTTTTAATTTCTCACTCGCTACATTTATTTCACGAGCAATATATCCAAACTCGTCATTTGATGAAACGCGAACTTGATTTGTAAAATCACCGTTCGCCAAATGATGAATCCCATTCGAAATCTCATCAAAGTATTTTAAATACGGTCTAGTAAGGAAGAAGAAAAACATAATGGATAGAGGAATAAAAATAATTAAAAAGAAGTTAATATCCCCAATTTGTCTTACCATTGAACGAAATTGAGCTAAAGGGTCCTCATAACGAACTACTAATTTATAATAAATCCGTAATCCCTCATACATCAAATACGTTACCCCACCAGCTAATATCATACTTAACGCAAATAGCATAACCATCTTCGAACGAAAACTTCTCATCTTTTTAGCCATTGAAAGTATACCCTACTCCCCATACTGTTTTTATCAACTTATCCTTTCGTTTATCTTCCCCAAGCTTTTTCCGTAACGTACGAATATGTACCATTACTGTATTTCCACCTTCATAATAATCATCTGCCCATACTTGCTGAAAAATATTTTCCACATTGTACACTTTCTTCGGATGACTCGCTAATAAATATAAAATGTCAAACTCTTTCGGTGTTAACTCAATTTGCTCTCCATATACATTTACCGTTCGGCGCTCAGGATCAATAGCAACTCCGCCAATCTCTAAAGCAGATTTACTCTCTTCTACTTTCGGCTGATTTAACGTAAGAAACCTACGCAGCTGTGCATTTACGCGCGCGACTAATTCAATCGGCGTGAAAGGTTTTGTCATGTAATCATCTGCACCCAGTACAAGACCTGTCACCTTATCGAAGTCAGATGTTTTCGCGCTTAAGAAAATAATCGGCATATGATATTTGGCGCGAATCTGTCTCGTCACTTCATATCCATCCATTTTCGGCATCATAATATCTAAAACCACTAAGTCAATTGGCTGCGTTTTAATAATATGCACCGCTTCTTCCCCATCGGCTGCTTTCACGACGTGGTAGCCTTCTTTTTCTAAATGTATCTCAATTAAATCAGCAATTTCTGCCTCATCATCCGCTATTAAAATTGAAATTCGCTTCATTTTACTCCCCCTACTTCATTCCGTTTTCATACGCTCGATTTTAAACTAGTCTATCCAATTTGTACAATAAGAAAAGGCTACTCATAAGAGTAACCTTTGTTATTTCATCTTTCAAACACAATCCGCTGCTTCGTTATTTCTTCCAATCTTCCGCGGTCAACTTCATACTCACGTTCAATACTTTGCGGTACAATCACTTTCCCGCCCTCAAGCATCACTTCCGGCGAAATAATATCCTTCTCCCAATGTCTACTAGAAGCGGATATATCTCCTGGAATCGTAAAATTCGGTAATGAAGCAAGCGCAACATTTTGTACTCGTGAAATCCCCATCTCTACCATACCGCCACACCAAACTGGTATGTTATGTTCCATGCAATAATTATGAATTTGCACCGATTCTGTTAATCCGCCGACTCGCCCTGGTTTAATGTTAACAATTTGGCAACTACCAAGTGTAATTGCAACGCGCGCATCTTCTAAACTATGGATGCTTTCATCTAAACAAATCGGTGTTTCAATTTTCTTTTGCAACTGTGCATGATCAAGAAAATCGTAATCCGCTAACGGTTGTTCAATCATCATCAATTGAAATTCATCTAACCGTTTTAACTTCTCTACATCAGCTAACGTGTACGCTGAATTTGCATCAGCCATTAACGGAATATGCGGAAACTCTTTACGAATTTCTTTCAATAACTCGTAATCGTGTTCTGGCTTTATTTTCACTTTAAAGCGCTCGTATCCCTCTTCCGCATACTTCTCAATTTGTTTTAACATAACCGGAATCGTATTTATCCCAATCACAACACCAACTTCAATTTCAGTCCTAGTTCCACCAAGTAATGTCCCTAATGACTTCTTTTGTCGCTTCGCATATAAATCCCAAACAGCCCCTTCTATTCCCGCCTTTGCCATTCGGTTTCTCTTTATATTTTGGAACAAAGATGGTGCTTCATTCGGATGAGAAATTTCAGTCCTTAATAAGTCAGGTAATAAAAAATCTTGTAGTACATGCAGTGCTGTCTTCACCGTTTCTTCCGTATACCACGGTTCAGAAAATGCAACGACTTCTCCAAAACCAACGTATCCATCCGTATCTTCTAATTCAATGACGATACTCTCACGCCTTTCGTAAGTTCCGTAGCTTGCAGCAAACGGAATGACGAGTGGCATTTCTGTTATATAAAGTGTCGCTTTTTTTATCTCCACCTACATCTCCTCCACTAATTGTCTTAACTCTCGTCTTAACAATTTTTTCGAAGCGTTTCGTGGTAATTCCTCTAAGAAATATACTTTCTTCGGCACTTTATATTTCGCTAATTTCTCCTCGCAAAAATGAAGAATTTCTTCTTCTGTTACATCTCCGCTTTTTACAACAAAAGCAGCTGGCACTTGTCCCCAACTTTCATCCTTCATACCGACAACACCCACTTCCACTACCGCCGGATGAGAAAGTAATACTTCTTCAATTTGAGCTGGATATATATTTTCTCCGCCAGAAATAATTAAATCACTGCGGCGATCTAACACGTATAAAAATCCTTCTTCATCTAAATAACCGAGGTCACCCGTATGAAGCCAGCCATTTTGAATCGTCTCTCGCGTCGCATCTTCACGATTAAAATAGCCACCTGTTACGTTCGGTCCTTTTACTACAATTTCGCCTTCCGCACGTGGCGGCACTACTACACCATCTTTTTCAATACGAAGTTGACACTGGAATAGTGGTTTTCCAGCCGAGCCTACTTTCGTTAACATGTAATCTGCTGATAACGTACAAATTTGCGACGACGTTTCTGTCATACCGTACGTTTGATACACAGGAATTCCTTTTTCCACACACTTTTCTAATAACGGTTTCGGCGCTGGTCCTCCGCCAAGTAACATGCATCGTAAAGAAGATGGATATGTTCCTTCTCCAAGTCGTTCTAATAAATCTGTTAGCATTTTAGAAACGACAGAAATAATCGTAACGCCTCTCGTTTGAAGTGCTTTATGAATAAAATTAGCATCATATTTCGGAACGAGTAGAATGCGCATACCGTACATAATATTTTTCATTAAAAGAGATAGCCCGCCAACGTGGAACATCGGCATACAAGCTAACCAGCAATCATCATCACGAAGCCCTAAATTAAGCGAAGAACCGACTGCGCTTGCCCAATGATTACCGTACGTTAAAATAACGCCTTTCGGCTTCCCTGTCGTCCCAGACGTATAAATAATTGTCATCGCTTCTTCTAAAGAGAATTCTTCTTGTATAGATGCTTCCGCCTTCGGTCCATTCATCACTTCAGCGAATGAATATACAGGAACATCTTTAGCCTCAAAATCTTGATCCGTCACTAAACAAACAACTTCAGCATCATCCATTTGCCAAAGTAGCTCTTCTCTTGAAAGACGCGTATTTAAAAGCACAGCTACTGCACCTATGTAAGATAGGGCGTGAATAACTGTAATCATCTCCATACCATTTTTCATCAGAACAGCCACCTTTTGCACCCGCTTCACTCCTACATGTGAAAGATGTTCACAAACAGATATTACTTTTTCATGCAACTGCATAAAAGTAACCTTTTCGTCCTCTATTTCAATTGCAGTGCGCTCTGGTGTTAAAAACGCACGTTGCTTTAACCAGTTAGGCATCGTCTCCATCATTCATTCTCCTTTCATGAAAGAAAGAGACTTGATATGACATCAAGTCTCTTAGTTGTTTTGTTTCCGGTTTGATCTCATCTAGTTACTGCGGCTAGAATGTTCGGTGGCTTCACTTCTTCCTACGAGGCAAAAAGCGCCTCTCTGTCAGAAGCTCCATCCCCCTCACATTCTGAACGAGCCGCTTCCGCTTTTGGTTTCATCTAGCTGCAGCAGCTAGAACAGTCGGTCGCTTCACGCCTTCCTATGAGGCAAAAAGCGCCTCTACGTCAGAAGTTCCAACGCCCTCTTGTTCTAAGCGAGCTGCTTCCGCTTTTTATTTCATCCAGCTGCGCCTCCTAGCCCCTTCCGTCTAAGAACCTTCCGCACGAGAAAGTAAAAAACACTTTCTGTGCGAAAGAACCTTAGCCTACGGGGCTAAACAGTCGGCTCCGCTTTTGATCAAGGGAAACGAGGGAATTGACCGAAGTCCGGAGTACGTTTTTCTTTGAACGCGTCGCGGCCTTCTTTTGCTTCGTCAGTTGTGTAGTACAATAACGTTGCGTCTCCAGCTAGTTGTTGAATACCAGCTAGACCGTCTGTGTCTGCGTTGAATGCAGCTTTTAGGAAACGAAGTGCCATTGGGCTGTTTGCTAAAATTTCTTGTGCCCATTGTACTGTTTCTGCTTCAAGCTCTTCTAATGGTACTACTGTGTTTACTAAGCCCATATCAAGCGCCTCTTGTGCTTTGTATTGACGGCATAGGTACCAAATTTCACGAGCTTTCTTGTGGCCTACCATACGAGCTAAGTAACCAGCTCCGTACCCACCGTCAAAGCTTCCTACTTTAGGACCTGTTTGTCCGAATACAGCGTTGTCTGCAGCGATTGTTAAGTCACATACGATATGAAGTACGTGTCCACCACCGATTGCATAACCTGCTACCATTGCGATAACCGGTTTAGGAATTGCGCGAATTAGACGTTGTAAGTCTAATACGTTTAGACGTGGGATTTGGTCGTCACCCACATATCCACCATGACCGCGAACTTTTTGATCGCCGCCAGAACAGAATGCACGTCCACCTTCACCTGTTAAAATGATAACGCCAACATTTGCATCATCACGAGCGTGTGCAAAAGCATTGATTAATTCCATTACCGTTTTAGGACGGAATGCGTTATGTACTTCAGGACGGTTAATCGAAATCTTTGCGATACCATTGTATGTTGAATAAATAATATCTTCGTAATTGCCTTCTTTTACCCATTCAATAGTCATTACTATTACCTCCTTTTTATACTCTTAATGATCTCTCATTAATTTCTCTATAAGCTCAACTTCCTTCACAAGGAAAAAAGCATCACTGCATAGTTTTTAGAAATCCCTTTACTATTGTATCAAACTTTTCCGGTTGTTCCACATGAATTGCATGGCCAGCACCATCAATTTTGACAAAATTCGCGTCAGAGACGCATTTTTCGATGTTTTTTAATATGCGAAAGAACTTTTCATCATATTCCCCATTCATTAAAAGAACCGGCATTTGTAAGTTGTGCAATTCTTCCCACCATGAAGGCTGAGCCCCTGTTCCCATGCCGCGAAGACTATTTGCAAGTCCTTTTGGATTGTTAGCAAGTCGTTCTTTTCGCACCGCTTCTTGCACGTTTTTTGCTAAACGTTTTTGCGTTTCAAAAAGCGAAATATTTTCCCACATCGATACAAAACTTCGGGTGCCTTCTCGCTCAATTTTATCAGCAAGTCGTTCATCTTTCTCCCGGCGTTCTTTTCTAGCCTCTTCACTTTCAAGTCCAGCTGTACAATTTTCTAATAAAAGAGAACGTACATATTCTGGATATAAACAAGCCATCGTAATCGCCAGTCTACCTCCCATTGAATAGCCAAGTATATGTGCTTTTTCAATATGAAGATGATCTAGTAGTTCTTTCATTTGCAGCGCCGCATTTCGGATATCATAGTGCGTGACATCTTCAGGGCTCTCTGTCTTTCCGTGCCCAACAAGATCCACTACAATTACTTGAAACTGCGCGCTCCATGAAGGGATAAAAGAACGCCATGTTTCCATGCTTCCCGTAAAACCATGAAGAAGTAGAAGCGGTTCCCCGCTTCCGACTACTTCATATTCATACGATACACCTTGCAATGTTACTCTCATTTTGATTCACCTTGCAAAGATGTAGTAATAACATCCATTGTTTTTGCCCATAGTTCACGATGTAATTTCAAGTTTTCTTCGCGATTCGTACAAATTTCCACAACGTGTAATCCATTCGTTTTCGTTCCAGTTTGTACTTCTTTGCGGAAGTTTTCCCATCCATTCACACGGCTAAATGAACCACCATACATTTTGACAACATGTTCATAATCAAGCCCAATTGGTGTCCCAAATAATGATTCGAAATGTTCCTTTTTCTCATATTGTGGTAAGAATGAGAAAATACCTCCACCATCATTATTCACAACAACAATCGTTATATTTAATTCATGTAATTTTGCAGCTAATAATCCGTTTAAATCGTGATAAAATGATAAATCACCGATTACTAATACGAGCGGATCACAAATAACGCTCGCTCCTAAAGCTGTTGAAATGATTCCATCAATACCATTTACACCGCGGTTCGCCATTACTTGAATGTTCTTATTCGACGTGAAGAAAAATGAATCGGTATCGCGAATTGGCATACTATTACTCGCAAATAACGTTGCCCCTTCTGGTAATACGCGTACAAT
This sequence comes from Bacillus sp. NP247, assembly GCF_018966865.1. Lineage (NCBI taxonomy): Bacteria > Bacillati > Bacillota > Bacilli > Caryophanales > Bacillaceae > Bacillus > Bacillus sp. NP247. The sequence goes on from NZ_CP076653.1 coordinate 2,071,767, forward strand.
ATCTGTAATTACTCTTCCTTCAAACGACGTTTCATATGTTTCCATCTCACGAAGCGCTTCCTTCGTTTTCTCGTTTATATGTTTCCACATTCCAAACCAATCATTCTTTTTCATAACTGGTATTTGCTCTAGTAATGCTCTGCAAAATTCAATGTCACTAGCTTGTACAACTTCTGTCGCAACTAGAGCTGGATCTCTCCATTGTCCAGATTCATCAACAACGATATGAACAGCTTTCGTTTGTTTTTTGATGAACTGCGTTAATGCTTTAGAGACAGGCATTCCGCCGAAACGAATTAAAACATTCGGCTTCCACGTTTCTTTTAACAATTCATTTCGTAAAAATGTATCGTAACAATCTATAACCATCGTTTTATCATGATTACCACTACGGAGGTTAGAAAGTGGATCTGCTAAAATTGGATATCCTGTTTTCTCAGCTACTTTCATAACAGCTTCTGTTATTTCTGGATGGCTGCCGTCTCCACAAATAATAAGCCCCTTTTCCATATGTGAAAGGCGCCCTACAAGAGAATCTACATATTCACTCGGCATCGTCACGTTCCCTTGCTGAACTACTCCTGTATATTCACCACGCCCTTTATCCCATAAACTTTCTAATGAGAAATCCGGTATAAGCGGCTCGCGAACTGGAAAATTAAGATGAACGGGTCCTTGCGGCGCTAAACAGGCACTTGCTATCGTACGCTGAGTTGTCATTCGAGCGTAATGATACATTGCTTCACTCGCTTCAGGAAGTGCCATCTCTGTAAATTGCTTTACAAAAGTACCGTATAAATTAAATTGATTCATCGCCTGTGGTGCACCCACATCTCTTAATTCATGCGGTCTATCCGCTGTTAATACGATAAGCGGCACTCGTGAATGAAACGCTTCACATACAGCTGGATAATAGTTCGCTGCTGCCGTCCCTGACGTACATAATAGCGCAACAGGACGTTTTTTTGCTTTCGCAATACCGAGCGCAAAGAATCCTGCTGACCTTTCGTCTACATGTAAATATGTTTTCATTCCTTCATGTTGTTCCATTAGTAAGGCAATCGGCGTTGACCGTGAGCCAGGACTAATGACAACATCACATACATTTAGACGCGTCAGTTCGTCCACGAACGCGCCTAAATAATATGATAATGCTTCTATATGATTGTTCATTTCATTAATTCCTCCAAAGCACCAAGCATCGGTCTAAACTTCAAACTTGTTTCTTCATATTCAAGCTGCGCTACTGAATCAATTACGATACCACAGCCGGCAAATAAGGATGCCCTCTCGCCATTTAATAATCCGCAGCGAAGTGCAACCGCAAATTCACCATTTCCTTCATCATCTATAAAGCCAATTGGTGCACCATATAATCCTCTATCTAAAAGCTCTACATCACGAATTAATTTCAACGCCTCATGACGAGGTGTACCACCAAGAGCTGGCGTTGGATGTAATTCTTCTACCATCGTTAAAAGACTTGCATCACCTTTTGCCTCCACAGGTGTATATAAATGGATTAAATTTTTCGTCGTTAATAAGCCTGGGCTCTCCGGAATATTAACAGATTCACAATGCTCACTTAGCACACCTCGAATCATGTTAACTACATAACCGTGTTCAGCCAAATTCTTTTCATCATGAAGAAGCGTCTCACCATTTTGTTTACTTTCTTCTATAGAATTGCCATGACCAATTGAACCAGCAAGGCACATCGATGTAAACTTCTCGCCTTCTTTTCGAATCAATCGCTCAGGTGTCGCCCCTAAGAAGCATGCTCCTTTATAATCAAAAGAAAATACGTAACAATCCGGTTGCCCAATGCGAAGCGCTTCTAAAACAAGAACGGAATCAATATACTGATCCATCGTTAATTTTAGCTCCCTTGCTAATACAACCTTCTGCACGTTCCCTTGCTTCATTTCATCCTGTACTTTTCCGATCGCATTCATCCAGCCCTTCGGATCAACTTCTACTTTAGAAGTAACTGTTAATTTTGATCCTTCTAGTGCACATTTACTCTCTTGTAAAATTCTCTCTTCTACAGAAATAATTTCGTTATAAAGAGTTTCTGCACAATCTTCAGCTGAAACGAACTGATTAATGGTTAACCACGCTTTTTCATTTTTTACCGTTAATAAAAATGCTGGTAGTGAAAATGTGGTATCATCAAATTCTTTCCAAAGATCCGTTTTTTCTTTTTCTTGGTCAAATGAAAATCCACCAAATAAAAGAGGACCTGTTCCAAATTCGTATCCTTCTCTTTGTACGAATGCTTTCTCTTTTACTTTATCCCACTCGTCACGAGCAGTTTGAAAGCGTTTATGAGAAGAATTTGCTATAGTGAAAACAGAGCCAATTCCAGCAAATATTACATGCTGAGCTGGGTCTGCAAAATAACATCTATTTTCGAATGAGACCCTTTTTCCTGCTGCATAAAACAGAAGTGGATCCACCCAATCTATTTGTTTTACAAAACTAACTAATGTTTTTTCATCAGTCGCACGCTTAATAGCTGTAACAAGAACTTCTTGTAAGCCTTTTTGTTTCGTTTGAATCACAATTGTCTCCCCCCTATGGGCGAAAAATAGTCATAATTACGCTTGATTTTAAGATACACCTCAAAGGAAAGGCCTGTCAACGTTTAGCATTTCTGAGAAATTCACCTTCTCTTCCTAGAAAATAAACGTTGACACTAAATGATGCTTTTTCTACACTTAATTGTGTACAATATGTGACCAAGGAGGGTTCAACATGGAAATGAACGTCGAAACGAATTCCTCTCCTACAGCGCAAAAGCCAAGTAAACAAACCGGCTGGCGCATTTGGTGGAGTTTATTACGTCCCCATACATTAACAGCAGCTTTCGTTCCTGTTTTCATCGGAACAGCTTATGCAATACAGGTCGGAGGTATAAATCAAATACATCTTCCTCTTTTCCTTATGATGCTTCTTGCTTGCCTTCTCATTCAAGCAGCAACGAACATGTTTAATGAATACTTTGATTATAAAAGAGGACTCGATCATGAAGGTTCGGTTGGAATTGGCGGTGCTATCGTCCGCGATGGCATTAAACCAAAAACCGTGCTTAACTTAGCATTCGGATTTTTAGGCATCGCAACGCTATTAGGTGTTTATATTTGTATGAACTCTAGCTGGTGGCTTGCCGCAATCGGTCTTGTTTGTATGACCGTTGCTTACCTTTACACTGGTGGCCCCATTCCAATTGCGTACACACCATTTGGAGAGCTAACAGCAGGATTATTTATGGGTGTCATTATTATCGGTATTTCATTCTTTATCCAAACAGGAGCAGTAACATCAGAAGTGATTTTACTATCTATCCCAAGCTCCATTTTAATTGGTGCGATTTTACTATCTAACAACATTCGTGATTTAGACGGTGATAAAGAAAATGGCCGTAAAACATTGGCGATTCTCGTTGGACACGAAAGAGCAGTTGGTGTACTTGCTTCTATGTTCATCGTTTCCTACATTTGGACAATCGCTTTAATCATCGTTAACATCGTATCACCATGGATGCTTATCGTATTCTTAAGTGCACCGAAAGCATTTAAAGCGACGAAAGGCTTTATCGGCAAAAGCATTCCAATGGAAATGGTACCTGCGATGATTTCAACAGCAAAAACAAATACAATTTTCGGTTTCCTAATGGGAATCGGATTATTACTTGGATACTTCCTATAGAAAGGAGCTGCTTACGCAGCTCCTTTTTCCATACACCGACTTCCCGGCTGAAATTCATCTCATAATTCCTACTCTCAACGCTCATACTATGTAAAGAAACTGAATTGTAGGAAGGTGGACGACTATGTTAACTCCACAACAAATAAATCAATTTAAATCTATTTTAGAAAAACAACAGCAAGAAGTTGAACAAACGATACAAACTCATGAAAATGAAAACCGTGCATCTGAACGTGATTCAGTAGGAGAATTATCTAGCTATGACAACCACCCAGGTGATATGGCAACAGAATTGTACGAACGTGAGAAAGATTTCGGACTCATCGAATTCTGGCATAAACAGCTAGAAGATACGAAACATGCCCTACAAAAAATTGAAGCAGGTACGTACGGAATTTGCGAAGTGTCTGGTGAGGAAATTCCATTTGAAAGATTAGAAGCAATGCCAACTGCTACAACGTGTATTCAGCACACTACAAATAAATTAGATATGAAGACGCGCCCAGTTGAAGAAGAGGTGTTGTCTCCTTCGTTTCACAAGCACGACGAAGATCATTCTGTAGAGTACGATGCTGAAGATGCTTGGCAAGACGTCGCAAATTACGGAACATCAGAAACACCATCCGATTTAGAAAGACAGGATTCAAAAAACTATAATGGCATGTACGTAAATAGTGAAGAAAATGTTGGGTATGTAGAGGATTTCGAAAATTTTATTGGAACAGATATGTATGGAAAAAACCCACAAGTTTTCGCAACAGAAGAACATGAAGAATATGAACAATTGCTTGATGACTTTGAAGAACGCACCTTTAAAGGCGAATTATCTTCAGATGAGTCTGGCTCTAAAGCATAAAAAAAGCATTCCGAAGTTCGGAATGCTTTTTTTCGCTAGCTAATTAGTTTTTTGTAACGTTAGCTGCTTGTGGTCCGCGGTTTCCATCAACGATTTCGAAAGAAACTTCTTGACCTTCTTCTAAAGTTTTGAAGCCGTCGCCTTGAATAGCTGAGAAATGTACGAATACGTCTTCTCCGCCTTCAACTTCGATGAAGCCAAAACCTTTTTCGCCGTTAAACCATTTAACTTTACCTGTTTGCATGTCATGTACCTCCTAAATAAAAATGAAACTATGAATCCACATGAAAAGGTGGATATAAAGGACATGAATGTATAACAAGCTTACAGCCTTTAATACAACGTGCTTTATTTCCGTACCACATTATGTAGCTCAATAGTGTTTTCACTATATCATGCTATATCAAAAACGTCAAATAAGAACACTTTCGTCCCATCGTTTTTTATAATCCTAGTATAACCTTAAATTTTCATTCTATTTTTATTCAAAATTAACAAAACTACAGTATTCTAATTCCTTTGATTTCTGTACAATATAATTACTACATATGATGAGGTGAAAAAATGCAAGCACATGAAATCGAGTATAAATTATATGGCGATGATATGCAGTTTGTTGAAATTGAATTGGATCCAGAAGAAAGCGTTGTCGCAGAGGCTGGCGCAATGATGATGATGGAAGATCATATCGAAATGGAAACGATTTTCGGTGATGGTTCTGGACCATCTAGTGGTCTATTCGGTAAATTAATGGGCGCAGGTAAACGTCTCGTTACAGGTGAAAGTATGTTTATGACTGTATTTACAAATACAGGTCATGGCAAACGACACGTATCATTCGCCGCTCCTTATCCTGGAAAAATTATTCCTGTTGATTTAACAGAATATCAAGGAAAAGTAGTCTGCCAAAAAGATGCATTTCTTTGTGCCGCAAAAGGTGTTTCTATCGGAATTGAGTTTACTAAAAAAATAGGAACTGGCTTCTTTGGTGGTGAAGGTTTCATCATGCAGAAACTTGAAGGTGATGGTCTAGCTTTCATGCATGCAGGCGGAACTGTATATAAGCGCGAATTAAAACCTGGCGAGAAACTTCGCATTGATACAGGTTGTCTCGTTGCAATGACAAAAGATGTTAACTACGATATTCAATTCGTTGGAAAAGTAAAAACAGCTCTATTTGGCGGTGAAGGTTTATTCTTCGCAACGCTAGAAGGCCCTGGAACAGTTTGGATTCAGTCCTTAACACTTAGCCGCTTAGCAGCACGTCTTACAAGCCCAGCAGCTCAAAGCACCGGTGAAGGCAGTGTATTAGGCGGACTTGGTCGCCTTTTAGATGGGAAAGAGTAAATAGTGTCCTTCTGGGGCCATAGCCATCAACTTAAGAGAATGAATAAAATTAAAATACCCTTTCATAGTACTCATGAAAGGGTATTTTAATTTACGTCTACAAACAACAACACGTTGGTTGAGAAGTTACGCATACTAGGTGAAGAATTCCGAAATAATTTTTCCGAATCATCAGTCCATGAGGTTAGATAATATGTCCAGACATAATGCTGCCCTCGTTTTTTCTCCATTTTGGTTCACCCCGCATTATTTAGATAAAACCTGCCTTAAACTAATGGGGCAGGGTAGTTTAATACGGTGATTTTTTGGAGAAAAATATTGGGGATGTAGATTTTTTTAAACAAGTAGTAAAAAAACTTTGCAACAAATAAATTAATAAGGTTTACTTCAGTAAAATAAGGTATATTATACTTGTTGAATAGATTCTCTTTAAAGACAAGAAAAGTAGGTGAACAAAGTGGGAAAATATCAATTGGATTACAAAAGTCAGGTAGCTGTGGCAAAGTTTCATGAAAAACAGACGCCTGCCAAATTTGATAAAAAGCAGCAACTTGAAAAATTACGTGCGGAGTATTTGAAAAAGAAGCAAAAACAAACAGATAAATAATATGTTACGTTTTCCCTAATTTTCTGTATATGGTGCAAACAAACACAAGAAAATAGGTAAGTTATTCATCGTTCAAATATATACAGGCTATTTTTTCAAACCTCTTACTTAATGACCTAAAAAAGTCGATTCCTTGAGATAGAAATCGGCTTTTTTATTTAGGTGGACTATACAAACCATTTTTAACCATATAACATTCCATCGCTTCATTAAGCCATAACTCTTCTTCCTCTGTATAAGGAGAAGGCATCATCTTATTATATTGTTCTTCTACATTCTCTAATTTACCTAGAGAATACATTGTCTCTTCGCCGACATACTTAAGAGTCGCTTTCATATGTTCATCAACCAATTTTTGCACTTCTGAATCCTCAATTTGTCTTCCAAATAACCTTTTCACTTCTTTCGCTAAACGCACAAACTCTTTATCAAGTGCTATGCCCTCTTCTTCCGGCTTATTATATAATCCATCAGCCACTTCTTTTGATACATATTCTTCAAGCAATAAACGTTGTTCGTTTTCTTTTTGGATACTATTAATTAAGCTCATTAATATGTTACTATCTACCTCTTCATCTTCCTTAAGGCATACCATTGTTCGTTCAATTGCCTTTATCGAAACTTCAAGTTGTTTTTTCTTTTCTTCAAAAGCTACCCTTTGATTTTGTAATGTTTCTTTTAAGCTTATATTCAAACTTTTCATATTGAGCATGACACGAATTTCTTCTAAACTATATCCTAATACTTTAAGACTCACTATTTTTTGGAATGCTAATATATCTCTATCTTTATATACACGGTGTCCTGAACTCATATTTTTTTCAGGTTTAAGCAATCCAATTTCATCGTAATATTGTAGTGTCCGTATTGATGTGCCTGTTCTCTTTGAAAACTCACCAATTGGATAGCCTTTCTTTTTGCTCATCCTACACTCCTCCTAACAATAGGTTTACAAAAATCATACTCCCTCACGTAACTGTAGGTTCAAGCATTTTTTCCAAAAGAATGAATCAAGTCCCTCACTGCATATATTGAACTATACCTTTTCTTAAGGAGGGCTTTCTTGATGCGTACTCCTTTATCGTTTGATAAAGATACTGCCATATTATTAGCATCTTGCTGCGATCTAACGTATGAACAATATAAACAAAATGGGATTTTTGAAATACCTGATGGATTCCAATATGTACAAGGCTTTCAAGGAAAAGCGATTCAAACGATGGAATGGTTTGGGTTCATATTAGAATCTGAAGATACGATTATTGTGGCTTTTAGGGGTACACAAACAGATACAGATTGGATTATCGATTCACTCGTCAACCAAAGACCATACCCATACGCTTTAAATAGCGGAAATGTTCATAACGGCTTTCTTTCAATTTATGAATCTTGCCGGGATTCTATTATGGATATGCTCGTATCATTACCAGCCCATAAGAAACTTCTTGCAACAGGCCATAGCTTAGGCGGTGCACTCGCTACGCTACACATACTAGATGCACGTATAAATACTGCCTTCGCACAGTACGGACTTTATACATTTGCCTCTCCAAAAGTTGGAGATATCGCCTTTCGAAATTATTATAAACTGCAAGTAGCTAGTAGCTTTCGTTTTGTCAATTTATTCGATGTCGTTCCTCTTCTCCCTCCAAGAAATGTCCATTTTAATGAGAATGACTGGGAATATGCACACGTCCATCACAACATGACATTTACGAAAAACACAAAATCCATTACGAATAATCATTCCATTACAACATACAAAACATGTCTGACCTCTCATTTTTAACCAGTAAACAATTGGAAATTAAACATTCGTATACTATAATAATATATGAATTTACTTTTGGATGAGGGGACCTTACATGTTAAAATTTATCTTTGCACTTTTTCTCATTGTAATTTTTTCGGTTACAGGTTTCTTTACATTTTCATACTTTGCGACAGGAGAATACAGTGGAACAGGTATAATATATACCACTATCCCATTTCTTTCTTAAGCAAAATAAGTAAAACGAGCTTAATATCCTTAAGCTCGTTTTATTTTTCTAAGTAAGTGTATCCCTGCTTTAAAAGTGAATAAATAAAAGCCCCTTCAAAAGAGGCTTTCATCTAAAAAAGCTTAACAGTATTACCAATACCCCAAATTTCATTACTGTACTGCAAAATTGTTCGATCACTTGCGAAATGCCCAGATTGTGCAATATTCAAAATCGACATTTCCAGCCATTTCTTCCTATTTTCATAGGCCCTTCCGACAGCTTCTTGTCTTTCAGCATATGGGCTAAAATCTCGAAGAACAAAGTATTCATCGTTTTGAATAACGAGAGAATCATAAATCGCTTCAAATTCAGCTCCCGACTGTGAAAAGAAACCATTCGTTAGCTGATCTACTACTTTTTTAATGTGCATATTGTGGTGATAATAGTCACTTGCACGATATCCACCATTTTGGTAGTAATGAAGAACCTCATCCGCTGTTAAGCCGAAAATAAAGCAGGCATCATCACCGACCCGGTCTTTTATTTCAATGTTAGCTCCGTCTAACGTTCCGAGTGTAATTGCACCATTCATCATGAATTTCATGTTACCTGTTCCCGATGCTTCTTTACTCGCAGTTGAAATTTGTTCACTTACATCTGCCGCCGGGAATATATCTTCAGCTAAAGAAACTCGGTAGTTTTCTAGAAAGATAACTTTCATAAATTGACTTACGTACGGATCGGTATTTACTTTTCTTGCAAGCTCATTTATTAATTTAATAATTTTCTTCGCATAATAATAGCCAGGTGATGCTTTCGCTCCAAAAATAAAAGTACGCGGGTAAAATGAAAAACTAGTATCCTCTTTTAAACGGTTATACAAGTACAAAATATGAAGAACATTTAATAATTGTCGTTTGTATGCATGCAGTCTTTTTACTTGCACATCAAAAATAGAATTTGGGTCAATTGTAATCCCCATTTTATTATGAATACGCTCCGCTAAAATCTCTTTACGCTCTTGTTTTACTCCAGCAATCTTCTCTTGGAAACTAGCATCGTGTTGGAATGTTTGCAATGCTTGCAGTTTAATTGGTTCTTTCTTCCATTCCTCTCCAATTGCTTCCGAAATAAGATTCGTCAGCTGTGGATTCGCCTTCATCAGCCAGCGTCTATGAGCAATTCCATTCGTTTTATTATTAAACTTATCTGGATAAAATTCATAAAACAATCGCATTTCACGCTGCTTTAAAATTTCTGTATGAATTTTCGCCACGCCGTTAACGCTATGGCTACCAACAATCGCTAAATGAGCCATTTTCACAAGGTCATGTGCAATGATGGCCATGTCCTCAATACGCTTCCAATCGTACGAATAACGGTCCCAAAGCTCATGACAGAAACGTTCATTAATTTCTTCAATAATCATATAAATTCTCGGTAATAACGGTTTGAAAATGTGAATTGGCCATTTCTCAAGCGCTTCTAATAACGTCGTATGATTCGTGTAGGAAATCGTCTGCGTTGTTATGTGCCAAGCTTCTTCCCATGTCAATTTTTCTTCGTCTAATAAAATACGCATAAGTTCTGGAATTGCTAGAACCGGATGTGTATCGTTTATATGAATCGCAATTTTTTCATGTAACTGACGAAGACTACCGTGTCTCTCCCTATGCATACGAACGATATTTTGCAAACTTGCTGATACGAGGAAATACTGTTGTTTTAAACGAAGTATTTTCCCCTCATCATGCGTATCATCTGGATATAAAAACTCCGATACAGCCTCTGTTTCACGCTTATATTTCAAAATATCTTTACAATTTTGCGGGAAAGGAACTGGCTCCGCATTCCAAAGCCGAAGCGTATTTACAGTACTTGTTTCATACCCTACAACTGGAACGTCATATGGTACTGCCATAATAACTTCTGCATTTGTATGCCTGAACTCTAAACGTCCATCAATTTCTTGTGGTTCAACGTTTCCAAAATAACTTACTTCTACGGCTTGATCATACCTTCTTACTTCCCAAACGTTTTCATGAAGAAGCCACTGTTCTGGAAATTCTACTTGATAGCCATCAACAATTTTTTGATCAAACAGACCATGCTTATAACGAATACCACAGCCATGTCCTGGTAAGTTTAAAGAAGCGAGTGAATCGAGGAAACAGGCTGCTAAACGTCCAAGTCCACCGTTACCAAGGCCAGCATCTGCTTCAATCTCTTCTAACTCGTGCAAAGAAATTCCAAGTTCAAAAAGTCCTTTTTCACATACATCTCGAATGCCTAAATTTAATATGTTACTGCCTAGCAAACGCCCAAGTAAAAACTCAATGGATAAATAATACATTTGTTTTTGATCTCCAGAACGATAACTTTCGTTCGTTGCAATCCATTGACTATTCATATACTCACGTACCATATGGCCAAGCGTATTGTACTGATCACGAGTTGTAGAATCTTTGAAACTTTTCCCATACATCGTTTCTAATTTTTCTAGAAAAGCGGATTTGAAGCTTTCAACATGAGTAAACATTTATTCACCACCTCAATGTTATTCCATGAGACTTTTATACAATTTCTTGTATGCAAGAGCCGATTTCCCCCAGCTATAATCTTCAGTCATTGCTTGCTTTACAAGCCTATCCCATACCGGTTTATCTTGATAAAACTCAATCGCACGAAGAATTGTATGTAACATGTCATGCGCATTAAAATTCGTAAAGCTAAAGCCATTCCCAATTCCAGTTTCCTCATCGTAAGAATGTACAGTATCATTTAATCCGCCTGTTTCTCTTACAATTGGAATCGTGCCATATGCTAGCGCAATAAGTTGTCCAAGTCCACACGGTTCAAACAGCGATGGCATTAAAAACAAATCGCTTCCCGCGTACACTTGGTGCGCTAACGCTTCATTAAATCCAATATATACTTTTACCTTTTCTGGATACTCGTATGCCATCCATTCAAAGAACTGCTCGTATTCAGAATCGCCTGATCCCAAAATAATACATTGTACATCTTCTTCCATTATTTCACGGAATACAGTACGTACTAGATCAAGCCCCTTTTGCTTCGTTAATCGTGTTACCATCGAAATAACTGGTGTATCTTCTTTTTCTGGTAAACCAAAATAACGCTGCAATGCGCGTTTATTTTCATTCTTCTCATCTAGCGACTCTGCACTATACTGAGCCGTAATATATGGATCTGTTTCTGGATTATATACGCTCGTATCAATTCCATTTACAATGCCACTAAGCTTATCATTATATTTTCGTAGCAATCCATCTAACTTCTCACCGAAAAACTCATATTGAATCTCTTCTTTATATGTCGGGCTAACCGCTGTAATTTGGTCAGATGCGATAATACCGCCTTTCATAAAGTTCACGTTTCCATAAAACTCAAGCTGTTCACTATGAAAATATTCATGACCAAGCTCCAGTAAGTCGTACATCACTTCAGGAGGAAATACACCTTGGAACTGCAAGTTATGAATCGTATATACCGTTTTAATATGCTCATATAACGGGTTATCTTGATACTTTTCACGAAGTAAGAAATTAACCATAGCTGTATGCCAATCATGGCTATGAAGAACATCTACTTCGAAATCAAGATGCGGAATACACTCTAAAACTGCTTTTGAAAAATAAGAAAAACGCTCCCCATCATCATAATGGCCATATAGAGAATCTCTCTTAAAATAATATTCATTATCTATTAAGTAATACGTAATCCCATCCTGCTCACCTTTTAAAATCCCGCAATATTGATTTCTCCATCCAAGAGGAACGTTAATTACTTTATGAAGCGTACATCCTTCTCTTAGCTCTTTCGGGATAAGACTATAGTTCGGAAGTATGATGCGAACATTCACTCCTAATTTTTTTAGTTCTTTCGGGAGCGCTCCTGCTACATCAGCTAAACCTCCAGATTTCACAAACGGTACACATTCTGATACTGCAAATAAAATATTCACTTGTTGTCCCACTGCACGAAAAGCATATATTACTCTTCTTGCAGCTTCCTCCCTTCGAGTTTTCATTTAAATTAAAATTTTAATCAGTGGGGGGATCCCCCACTGATTCTTTAGGAATAACTATTAATCGTACTGTTTTGAACGCTTCCTTTTTCTACAACGTATGGCTCATCGGTGTTTCCTTTTAAAACGACACCGTCACCAATTTTTACGTCTTTATCGATAATAACACCGTCTATTATACAGTTATCTCCAATTTGGCTCTTTTGCATAATAATGCTATTACGAACAATTGAACCTTTTCCAATTTTAACAGAACGGGAGACAACACTATTTTCTACTTCACCTTCAATAATACTGCCGTTTGCAATCATCGTATTTTTCACTACTGCGCCCTTCATATAACGAGTTGGCGGCTCATCTTTTACTTTCGTAAAGATTGGTGCTTCTTTCTTAAATAATTGCTTCCAAATAGAAGGTTGCAAAATTTCTAGACTATGTTTATAGTAACCTTCAATCGAATCAATAATAGCTACATATCCTGTATGTTCATACGTAGCAATATGTAGTGATTTTCCGCGCTTTTCTCTCACTACATCAAATAAACTGTATTGCTCCACATCTTTATATGTCTCAAATAAATCTAACAACAATTGTTTCTTTAACACGTATGTTTGAAGCGAAATGCCTTCATGACAAACCTCGGTAATATCAGCTGACGTATGTATATGTCGCTCTAACACTGCTTGAAAATCTAATGCCGTTACGAGATGGCTATTCGTAATAACAACATACTCTTCTCTGCTTCTTAGAAAATAATCAATATGTCTTCTAAAATGTGCAAAAGATCCAAATTCGTCATGATCACATTGGCAGTTCGGTGGGAATAAAAACAGTCCGTCTCGTTTTCTATCTAAATCCCACTGTTTCCCTGAACCGACGTGATCCATTAAAGAACGATTTTTATGACTTGTAAAAACCGCCACGCTATGAATGTTAGAATTCACCATATTTGAAAGCATGAAATCAATGAGTCGGTAACGGCCCCCAAACGGTAACGCCGCTAATGAACGATGCCCTGTTACTTTCTTTAAGGAAGGAAAACTTCCCGTTGCATTAATAATCCCTAACATTTTTTCTCCCATTCATTTCATCCCCCTTTTCTATTTCCCTTCAGCAATTAGTACTACATCATCAACATTTTTTTCTGGACGAATTATTGTCCCATCTTCAATAACCATTTCCGATCCAACGATCGCTCTTTCAATCACAACGTTTTTACCAATCTTTGCCCCCGGCATAACGACAGAATCGATTACCATACTACCTTCTTCCACCGTCACTCCTTGGAATAAAACAGAATGCTTCACGTCCCCTTCAATGACGCACCCTTCATTAATAAGTGACTCTTCTACTTTTGCTTGTTCTGCAATATATTGAGGTGGCTCATTTGGATTCACAGAATAAATGCGCCAATTACGATCGTTCAAGTTCAACGATGTTTCATCGCGAAGTAAATCCATATTCGCTTCCCATAAGCTTTTCACCGTTCCAACATCTTTCCAATATCCTTCAAACGGATACGCCATCAACTTCTTCCCTTCATCTAATAAAAGCGGAAGTACATCTTTTCCGAAATCATTACTAGATTCAGGATTTCTTGCATCCATCTCTAAATATTCTTTTAAAATGGCCCAGTTAAAAATATAAATTCCCATTGATGCAAGATTACTTCTTGGAAATTGCGGTTTCTCCTCAAATTCAACAACTTCCATCTCTTCATTTGTATTCATGATGCCAAAGCGACTTGCTTCATCCCACGGCACTTCAATAACAGAAATCGAAACATCTGCTTCTTTCTCAATATGGTAATCTAGCATTTTACTGTAATCCATTTTATAAATATGGTCACCTGATAAAATAAGGACATATTCTGGTTCGTACTGACTTAAATAGTTTAAGTTTTGATAAATAGCACTTGCCGTACCTGTATACCACTTCACACCTGAAGACTCCGCATAAGGAGGTAACACAGTGACTCCACCGTTTACACGATCAAGATCCCAAGCATTTCCGATTCCAATATAATTATGAAGTTCTAACGGTTGATATTGCGTCAAAATCCCCACCGTTTCAATACCGGAGTTTGCACAGTTACTTAATGTAAAATCAATAATGCGATATTTACCACCAAATGGAACAGCTGGCTTGGCTAAATTTTTTGTTAATGCACTTAAACGACTACCTTTTCCCCCTGCTAGTAACATTGCTACGCACTTTTGTTTTTGAGCCATCTTGTTTTTTGCTCCCCTTTCTCGTCTTCACTGGTCGTAATATGGATACGCCAAATGGTGGAATTGTAATTTCTATATGTGCCGCTTGATTATGATATGGCTCTAGAATCGTCTTGAGACGTTTCTTATTAACTTGCCCCGATCCGCCATATTGCGCCGAGTCACTGTTTAAAATTTCGTTATAATACTCGAAATCTGGTACACCTACTTTATAGTTTTCATATGTAGCTTTCGTAAAATTACATACGATAACTAACGCATCTTCCTGCTTATCCCCTTGGCGGATAAACGAGAAAATACTTTGCTCATTATTATTAGCATCAATCCACTGAAACCCTTCAGGCGAGTGATCTAACTGCCAAAGTGGTTTTGAGCGCTTATACAATGCTATGAGCTCTTTAAAGTAATCATGCATGTAACGATGCATTTCAAAATCATGTAAATTCCAATCTAAATCTTCAAGTTCCTTCCACTCATCAAATTGACCGAATTCTCCACCCATAAAGAGTAATTTCTTACCTGGATGAGTAAAGAAATATCCATATAATAAACGAAGTTGGGCGAACTTATCCCAGTAATCTCCCGGCATTTTATTTAATAACGACTTTTTCCCATGAACGACTTCATCATGAGAAAGCGGCAATATGAAGTTTTCAGAGTGAGCATATATTAAAGAGAAAGTCATTTTCTCATGAATGTATTTCCGATACTCTGGCGCACATTCCATATATTTCAGCACATCATTCATCCAACCCATATTCCATTTATAATTGAATCCAAGTCCACCCTCGTATGTTGGAGCTGTTACAAGTGGCCAAGCTGTTGAATCTTCCGCTGTCATAAGAAACTCTTCATCTTCTGCAAACACAGCTTCATTTAGCTCTCGTAAGAAAGAGACAGCGTGTTCATTGCTTTGCTCTTTTCCTTCTTTATTCCAGTACAGCATATTCGCAACTGCATCTACCCTGAACCCATCAATATGGAAATGCCTCATCCAAAATAACGCATTTGAAATTAAGAAATTACGTACTTCCCTCTTCCCTAAATCAAAATTAACAGTTCCCCATACAAGGTTTTCTTGTACATCTCTATCTTTATATTCATAAGTCGGTGTCCCATCAAACAAATATAAACCGTGAGCATCTTTACAAAAATGCCCCGGCACCCAATCTAAAATGACACCGATTCCATATTTATGACATTCATCGACAAAATACATCAAATCATGTGGCGTGCCGAATCTACTTGTCGCTGCATAATATCCTGTTCCTTGATATCCCCAAGAACGATCATATGGATGCTCAACAAGCGGCATAATTTCAATATGTGTAAATTGATGTTCCACCACATACGGAATGAGCTCCTCGGCCATTTCTCTGTAAGAATACAGAGCGCCATCTTCTTTCTTTTTCCAAGAACCGAAATGTAATTCATAAACTGTCATCGCTTCTTTATAAATCGATTTTTTCTTTCTCTTACGAATCCAGTTTTTATCATTCCATTCATATCCCTCTATATCAAAAACTACAGATGCCGTATTTGGTCTTACTTCTGCATATACAGCGTAAGGATCTGCTTTTAAAATAACGTCATCGCCCATCGTTTCAATCGCATACTTGTATATCTCATTCTCTTCAATATGCGGTACAAACAAGGACCAAATCCCCTCTTCTGTCACTTGTAGCATCTCATGTTGCTCATAATCCCATTCATTAAAATTCCCAACAACACTCATTGCTTTCGCATGAGGAGCCCATACTGTGAATCGTACACCTCGCATCCCATCTTCCGTCACAATATGTGCCCCAAAGATGTTATAACTGTCATAGTACTTTTCTGTATGAAACTCATCTCGTTTCACTTCTTCACAATTTATTACATCCAATATGTTCACCTCACTAAGATGACAGAAATTTTTAACACTTTAACTATTTCTGCAAAAAACTGAAATACCCTTGTTGTTTTTTTAAAAATATACGTTTTTTCCTTGAAAATGTTTAATTTTTTTCGGATTTTCATATAAAATATCGAATTTTGACGAATATTCATTGCAAACGCTTCATTTTCCTTACTATTTCTCACCCTTCATTGTTGCTCAATATTTATCTTATTGGTTTCTCTCCATTTTTCACGCTATTTCTCACGTAAAATACAAGCGAAATAATCTATTGTTTAAAAATGTTTCTCAACATTTTTTGTCCCAAATTTTATCACTTCCCGACGGAAAACTCCCACCCCAAGGAATATCTAATGAGTATGCGGGAGATGAATGCCGTTTTGGAAAAATCGCCACAAGGTTAACTCCTAAAGAATAAGGTGAAACTCTGCTCGCAAATAGTGGGATAACGCACAAAAGCACTCTATTCAAAAATAGAGTGCTTTTTCTATAAACGACCCTTCTCCAGCAAAAGGGGTATATTGGGGATATACAAGGGAAACCGGAAAAGGAATTTATATTAAATTATATAAAAACTCAGAGGTGGGAAGCAGTTTCCCGCCTCTGAATCATTTAGCAATTATTATAGTACTGGTGCCATTGTTTCTTTTAATACTTTTACAGAATGAGCGAATTTCGCTTTTTCTTCTTCATTTAATTCAAGTTCTACGATCTCACGTACACCTTCGCGGTTAATAACAGCTGGAACACCTACGTAAGCATCTTTCTCACCATATTGACCTTCAAGGTATGCAGATACAGTTAATACGCTGTTCTCGTTGCTTAAGATCGCTTTAGTTACACGAAGTAGCGACATACCGATTCCGTAGTAAGTTGCGCCTTTACGCTCGATAATGTGGTAAGCTGCATCGCGTACATTTTCAAAGATTTTATCTAAATCTTCTTGGCTATACTGTTCGTTGTTCGCTAAGATTGTTTCTAGTTTTTGTACACCTACAGTAGCGTGGCTCCATACTGGAAGTTCAGTATCACCGTGCTCACCAACGATATAAGCGTGAACGTTACGTGGATCTACATCTAAGTAGTCGCCTAACATGTAACGGAAACGAGCAGAGTCTAAAGTTGTACCAGAACCAATTACGCGCTCTTTTGGTAGGCCAGATTCTTTCCAAGTTACGTAAGTTAAAATATCAACTGGGTTAGTTGCGATTAAGAAGATTCCATCGAATCCGCTATCCATAATACCGCGAACGATTTGTTTAAAGATCTTTGTATTTTTTTCAACTAAGTCTAAACGAGTTTCGCCTGGCTTTTGTGGTAATCCAGCAGTGATAACAACTAGATCTGCATCTTTACAATCTGCATAGCTACCGCTCCAAACTTTTGTTGGTGCTGGAGAGAATGGTACCGCATGGCTTAAGTCCATTGCTTCCCCTTCTGCTTTTGCTTCATTTACATCTACAAGTACGAATTCTTCAGCTACACCTTGGTTGATCATTGAGTAAGCATAACTACAACCTACAGCTCCTGTTCCTACTAATACTACACGATTGATACCTTTTTTCATGATAATTTCCCCTCTCTATTGTTCACATATATTTTATATTATTGTTTAAGTAATTAATTAAAATACTAATTTAATGTTGTTTAACTTCTTTACATACATATTGTAGCACGTATCATTGTGAAAAAGTTCACAAATTATGACCTATTTGTGAACTTTTTCACATAGAGTGTAAAATGATTAGATCAAGTGTGGAATCAATACCAATGAAGATGTTTTATAAAGATTGTGAATCGAAATAAACAAGTTTAATTACCACTTTAAAAATATTTTTACCCCTCTCCATTTTTAGCAACGTACAGATAATATCGTTTCATCAATAGAAGAAATAAAAGAGTAGCCTCAAACTACTCCTCATGCGGTAACACACTATATAAACGAAGCTGGGCATTTCTTCCCTGATGCCCTAGCATATGGGAATCTATTCTATACACCATTTTCCAAGATACAAGTAAGCAAAACGTAACATATTAAACTTCCAGCTGATCTACTATGAGAAGAATAAATACAACAACAATATCTACCCCAGCTAAAATACCAAAGTAAAATCCCTCAACGTTGAAGAAAAATGCAACTGGTGGAAACAATATTGTTTCTACTCCAAATAGAATAACTACTACACCTACTCGTCTTGCTAACACCCTTTCATTCTTTGGATGGAATACAGTATTATATCCTGCAATGAAAGGTGTTCTTTCTTTTTTCAATATATTACTTCCTATCCATATAAATAAACAGCCCGCTAATGCGAAAAGGAGCAAATAAATTAACATGCACTGCTGTATCACCTCCATTTTAACAATTACTGTATATCAATTTTAAAAATATCCGTTAAGATCATGACACCAAACCATTCAATATAAGTGATAGGCTATGTAAAGCTTTAGACAACTGTGCCTCGGCATCTTCAGAATTCGCAATCCAACAAGCGAGGTCCACTAATCCCCCATTTATGAGCCGTGCTAAAGCTTCACAGTCTGTTTTTTCAATAATATGCTCCTGCATCAATTGCAGAAGCATATTCCCCATTGTTGCTAAACATTGTGATTGCGATGATTGATAATAGCTAGTTCCTAATACTGCTGGTGCATCCCGAAGTACGATTCTCTGAATTTCTGGATCAAGTGCCATCGTTAAATAAGCTCGACAGCGCCCAATAAATCCTTCCCAATTTCCTTCCGCCTCATCTGATACTTTCCGTAATTTATTATCCATTTCCATATCAATTTCTTTTACAACTGCTTCTAACAATCCTTTTTTATCGCCAAAATGATGATAAATTGCACCACGCGTTAAACCGACAGATGCAGTAAAATCATCCATAGATGTGTTTACATATCCAACTGTACCGAAAGCCTCTCTTGCTGCACTCAGCAATTTAGCGCGTGTTTCAATGATCATTTCTGCTCTTGTTTTTTTAACCATCTTTTCCTCCTACTTCTATTCATTCCCTTTATTCAAAATGAATCCCATTATAGTATCGTTCTCTATATAAAAGAATAACTCCTTTTAACGTTAGCTCTCCATCCAGAGATAAAACATTTCAATTGACATACGCACCGTATGTTAATATGATATTGGCATACGGTGCGTATGTCAATTTTTTCTAGCTTACAAGATAATATAACTTCTTACTTATACCCTAAATTGACTCACTGTCCCTTTTTATAGAAGGTATTAACGACACAGAGGAGGAGTTACAAGAATGAAGAATGTATATGTAAACGTCAAATACTTTGGTGATTATTATGTTTAATTCCTACCGTGAGATTTTCAGTGCTTCTGGTACAAAAGGATTCTCATTAGCAGGCTTTATAGCTCGGATGCCCATATCAATGATGGGGATTGGCATTGTTACAATGTTATCTCAGTTACGTGGTGACTATTGGCTTGCCGGAGCCGTTGCAGCCACCTTCACATTATCATCAGCTTTACTAGCTCCTCATATTTCTCGTATGGCTGATCAATTAGGGCAATCTCGTATACTTCTTCCGACTACAGGTATCAGTGTTTTCTTTACGATTCTCTTACTTCTATGTACGAAATATGAGGCTCCTTATTGGACGCTATTTCTATCCGCCTTATGTGCGGGTTGTATGCCAAACATGTCGGCCATGGTACGTGCACGTTGGACTAAACTATACCGTGGATCTCATAAATTGCATACAGCATTTTCCTTCGAATCGGTCGTCGATGAAATTTGCTTCATCATTGGTCCTGTATTATCCGTCAGTTTAAGTGTTATGTTCTTCCCAGAAGCAGGACCACTTTTATCATGTGTTTTTCTTACAATCGGGGTATGCCTATTCACCATGCAAAAAAGCACAGAACCACATGTACATCCCCACGACATTACAAACAAAGGGACAGTATTTAAAATTGGTACATTACGGGTGCTTGTATTCACACTCATCGCTATAGGTACTATATTTGGCACAATAGATGTAGTTAGTGTGGCTTTTGCTGAGCATCAAGGAAACACAGTAGCTGCTAGCTTTGTGCTTTCCGTCTATGCAATCGGTTCATGCCTGGCAGGTCTTATTTTCGGTACTCTTAAACTCAGTACTCCACCATATAATCAATTTTTAATAGCAGTCACACTATCAATGGTAACAATGCTGCCACTAGTTTTCGTAAACACTATTGCTTGGCTAGTAGTTATTGTTTTCTTTGCAGGCTTATCTGTTGCCCCTACTATGATTATTACTATGGGACTGGTGGAAAAAATCGTACCTGAATCAAAAATAACCGAAGGAATGACCTGGGCAATTACAGGACTTGGTATTGGAGTCTCTCTAGGATCAGCGGTAGCTGGTTTAGTTATTGATACCTTTGAAGCTCGCGCAGGATTTAGTGTGGCTATTATTGCAGGAGGCCTTGCCTTAACTATTGCACTTTTAGGATACAAAACTCTCCACTCCGCATATAGTCATGCTGTTATGAAACCGGATGGGCATTCAGCAGAGAGTTAAAACATATTCAAAAAATAGGATTACCTCTTCTTATGTATAAGAAGAGGTAATCCTATTTAAATTAATATAACTTTTTTGTATCGTATCTTGAACGATATCCTCTGCTTCTGCTGGTGTTACTCCAATTTTAAGCAAATATCTATAAATACTTTTTGATATTTCCATAATGACCTTTTCATACTCCATCGCTCTCTCCTTTCTATTAGTTAGACGGTTCAAATAGAAAAAAGTATACAAAAATCTATAAAAAAAAGCAGCCTATCCAAAGTCCACTTTTACACAACAAAAAAGAGATAGCAGATTATGCTATCTCTTTTAGTATGACCCGTACGGGATTCGAACCCGTGTTACCGCCGTGAAAGGGCGGTGTCTTAACCACTTGACCAACGGGCCAAAATCTGGCAGAGAAGAAGGGATTCGAACCCTCGCACCGCGTTCGCGATCTACTCCCTTAGCAGGGGAGCCCCTTGAGCCACTTGGGTACTTCTCTATAATATGGCTCCGCAGGTAGGACTCGAACCTACGACCGATCGGTTAACAGCCGATAGCTCTACCACTGAGCTACTGCGGAATAATTATGGTGGGCCTAAATGGACTCGAACCATCGACCTCACGCTTATCAGGCGTGCGCTCTAACCAGCTGAGCTATAGGCCCATAAAAAGCGGGTGAAGAGAATCGAACTCTCGACCAGAGCTTGGAAGGCTCTTGTTTTACCACTAAACTACACCCGCATTAAATTAAAAATGGTGAGCCATGAAGGATTCGAACCTTCGACCCTCTGATTAAAAGTCAGATGCTCTACCAACTGAGCTAATGGCTCATTTTGAAAGTGGTGCCGGCTAGAGGACTTGAACCCCCAACCTACTGATTACAAGTCAGTTGCTCTACCAATTGAGCTAAGCCGGCTTGCGATTTCAAAATGGTGGCTCGGGACGGAATCGAACCGCCGACACGAGGATTTTCAGTCCTCTGCTCTACCGACTGAGCTACCGAGCCTTTATGTAAAAAAATGGCGGTCCCGACCGGGGTCGAACCGGCGATCTCCTGCGTGACAGGCAGGCATGTTAACCACTACACCACGGGACCATTTGGTTGCGGGGACAGGATTTGAACCTGCGACCTTCGGGTTATGAGCCCGACGAGCTACCGTACTGCTCCACCCCGCGATGATATAATATTTAATTTAGAAAAATGGAGGAGGTAGAGGGATTCGAACCCCCGCGCGACTCTCGCCGCCTGTCGGTTTTCAAGACCGATCCCTTCAGCCGAACTTGGGTATACCTCCGAGATATGAACTTTGAGTGGTGGACCTTGTAGGACTCGAACCTACGACCGGACGGTTATGAGCCGTCTGCTCTAACCAGCTGAGCTAAAGGTCCTTTATGGTAGCGGCGGAGGGGATCGAACCCCCGACCTCACGGGTATGAACCGTACGCTCTAGCCAGCTGAGCTACACCGCCATAAGTTATATTCAAATAAGTGGAGCCTAGCGGGATCGAACCGCTGACCTCCTGCGTGCAAGGCAGGCGCTCTCCCAGCTGAGCTAAGGCCCCATATTTTGAAAATATCGGGAAGACAGGATTTGAACCTGCGACCCCCTGGTCCCAAACCAGGTGCTCTACCAAGCTGAGCCACTTCCCGTTAATAAAAAACGCGCCCGAGAGGAGTCGAACCCCTAACCTCTTGATCCGTAGTCAAACGCTCTATCCAATTGAGCTACGGGCGCATATGGTGCCGAGGGCGGGGGTCGAACCCGCACGGTGGTCACCCACCGCAGGATTTTAAGTCCTGTGCGTCTGCCTGTTCCGCCACCCCGGCATGTCATATTGAAAATTGGAGCGGAAGACGGGATTCGAACCCGCGACCCCAACCTTGGCAAGGTTGTATTCTACCACTGAACTACTTCCGCAAGACATGTATGAGTTATTTTATTAAAAGTGCGGGTGAAGGGAGTCGAACCCCCACGCCAAAGGCGCTAGATCCTAAGTCTAGTGCGTCTGCCAATTCCGCCACACCCGCATATTATAATTTTAAAAGAAAAAATGGGGCGACTGATGGGAATTGAACCCACGAATGCCGGAGCCACAATCCGGTGCGTTAACCACTTCGCCACAACCGCCATGATTTTCTGGTGCCGACTAGAGGACTTGAACCCCCAACCTACTGATTACAAGTCAGTTGCTCTACCAATTGAGCTAAGTCGGCTAAATGGTGGAGGATGACGGGATCGAACCGCCGACCCCCTGCTTGTAAGGCAGGTGCTCTCCCAGCTGAGCTAATCCTCCGAATTGCCTGGCAACGTCCTACTCTCACAGGGACAAGGTCCCAACTACCATCGGCGCTAGAGAGCTTAACTTCCGTGTTCGGTATGGGAACGGGTGTGGCCTCTCTGCCATCATTACCAGACTGTATTCATTTAAGACAAGAATTATCATAACTTATTCGACATTTAAAGTCAACAAGTTTTTTATATTCTTTCAAAACTAGATAACATCGCTTCATATTATATGGTTAAGTCCTCGATCTATTAGTATTCGTCAGCTCCACATGTCACCATGCTTCCACCTCGAACCTATCAACCTGATCATCTTTCAGGGATCTTACTAGCTTACGCTATGGGAAATCTCATCTTGAGGGGGGCTTCATGCTTAGATGCTTTCAGCACTTATCCCTTCCGCACATAGCTACCCAGCTATGCCCTTGGCAGAACAACTGGTACACCAGCGGTGCGTCCATCCCGGTCCTCTCGTACTAAGGACAGCTCCTCTCAAATTTCCTACGCCCACGACGGATAGGGACCGAACTGTCTCACGACGTTCTGAACCCAGCTCGCGTACCGCTTTAATGGGCGAACAGCCCAACCCTTGGGACCGACTACAGCCCCAGGATGCGATGAGCCGACATCGAGGTGCCAAACCTCCCCGTCGATGTGGACTCTTGGGGGAGATAAGCCTGTTATCCCCGGGGTAGCTTTTATCCGTTGAGCGATGGCCCTTCCATGCGGAACCACCGGATCACTAAGCCCGACTTTCGTCCCTGCTCGACTTGTAGGTCTCGCAGTCAAGCTCCCTTATGCCTTTGCACTCTACGAATGATTTCCAACCATTCTGAGGGAACCTTTGGGCGCCTCCGTTACACTTTAGGAGGCGACCGCCCCAGTCAAACTGCCCACCTGACACTGTCTCCCGGGTCGATAAGACCCGTAGGTTAGAATTTCAATACAGTCAGGGCGGTATCCCACCAGCGCCTCCACCGAAGCTAGCGCTCCGGTTTCAATGGCTCCCGCCTATCCTGTACAAACTGTACCAAAATTCAATATCAGGCTACAGTAAAGCTCCACGGGGTCTTTCCGTCCTGTCGCGGGTAACCTGCATCTTCACAGGTACTATAATTTCACCGAGTCTCTGGTTGAGACAGTGCCCAAATCGTTACACCTTTCGTGCGGGTCGGAACTTACCCGACAAGGAATTTCGCTACCTTAGGACCGTTATAGTTACGGCCGCCGTTTACTGGGGCTTCAGTTCAGAGCTTCGCTTACGCTAACCCCTCTCCTTAACCTTCCAGCACCGGGCAGGTGTCAGCCCCTATACTTCGCCTTACGGCTTCGCAGAGACCTGTGTTTTTGCTAAACAGTCGCTTGGGCCTATTCACTGCGGCTTTCCGTTAAGAAAGCACCCCTTCTCCCGAAGTTACGGGGTCATTTTGCCGAGTTCCTTAACCAGAGTTCTCTCGCACACCTTAGGATTCTCTCCTCGCCTACCTGTGTCGGTTTGCGGTACAGGCACCTTTTATCTCGCTAGAAGCTTTTCTTGGCAGCGGGGAATCAAAGACTTCGCTCCATAAGGAGCTTCCCCATCACAGCTCAGCCTTCACGATAAGCGGATTTGCCTACTTATCAGCCTAACTGCTTGGACGTGCACAACCAATCGCACGCTTCTTCTATCCTTCTGCGTCCCTCCATTGCTCAAACGATAAAGAGGTGGTACAGGAATATCAACCTGTTGTCCATCGCCTACGCCTGTCGGCCTCGGCTTAGGTCCTGACTAACCCTGAGCGGACGAGCCTTCCTCAGGAAACCTTAGGCATTCGGTGGACGGGATTCTCACCCGTCTTTCGCTACTCATACCGGCATTCTCACTTCTAAGCGCTCCACCAGTCCTTCCGGTCTGACTTCACTGCACTTAGAACGCTCCCCTACCACTGATACCATTGGTATCAATTCGCAGCTTCGGTGGTGTATTTAGCCCCGGTACATTTTCGGCGCAGAGTCACTCGACTAGTGAGCTATTACGCACTCTTTAAATGGTGGCTGCTTCTGAGCCAACATCCTAGTTGTCTAAGCAACTCCACATCCTTTTCCACTTAATACACACTTTGGGACCTTAGCTGGCGATCTGGGCTGTTTCCCTCTTGACTACGGATCTTATCACTCGCAGTCTGACTCCTAAGGATAAGTCATTGGCATTCGGAGTTTGACTGAATTCGGTAATCCGATGAGGACCCCTAGTTCAATCAGTGCTCTACCTCCAAGACTCTTACACTTAAGGCTAGCCCTAAAGCTATTTCGGGGAGAACCAGCTATCTCCAGGTTCGATTGGAATTTCTCCGCTACCCACACCTCATCCCCGCACTTTTCAACGTGCGTGGGTTCGGGCCTCCATTCAGTGTTACCTGAACTTCACCCTGGACATGGGTAGATCACCTGGTTTCGGGTCTACGACCACGTACTAAACGCCCTATTCAGACTCGCTTTCGCTGCGGCTCCGCCTCTTCAGCTTAACCTTGCACGGGATCGTAACTCGCCGGTTCATTCTACAAAAGGCACGCCATCACCCATTAACGGGCTCTGACTATTTGTAGGCACACGGTTTCAGGATCTCTTTCACTCCCCTTCCGGGGTGCTTTTCACCTTTCCCTCACGGTACTGGTTCACTATCGATCACTAGGGAGTATTTAGCCTTGGGAGATGGTCCTCCCAGATTCCGACGGAATTTCACGTGTTCCGCCGTACTCAGGATACATTCAAGAGAGAACGAAGTTTCGACTACGGGGTTGTTACCCTCTGTGACGGACCTTTCCAGGTCGCTTCGTCTACCTCGTTCCTTTGTAACTCCGTATAGAATGTCCTACAACCCCAAGAGGCAAGCCTCTTGGTTTGGGCTAGATTCCGTTTCGCTCGCCGCTACTCAGGAAATCGCATTTGCTTTCTCTTCCTCCAGGTACTTAGATGTTTCAGTTCCCTGGGTCTGTCTTCCATACCCTATGTATTCAGGTAAGGATACCATACCATTACGTATAGTGGGTTTCCCCATTCGGAAATCTTCGGATCAAAGCTTACTTACAGCTCCCCGAAGCATATCGGCGTTAGTCCCGTCCTTCATCGACTCCTAGTGTCAAGGCATCCACCGTGCGCCCTTTCTAACTTAACCAAACTAAAATTAAAAAAATATGAGCTACACTGTTATCTAGTTTTCAAAGAACATACATTTAAACTTGAGAGATAGTTCTCTCAAAACTGAACGAAACGAAACAAGTCAACGTTTATTGATGAACTGCGTTCATCAATTCTCCATAGAAAGGAGGTGATCCAGCCGCACCTTCCGATACGGCTACCTTGTTACGACTTCACCCCAATCATCTGTCCCACCTTAGGCGGCTGGCTCCATAAAGGTTACCCCACCGACTTCGGGTGTTACAAACTCTCGTGGTGTGACGGGCGGTGTGTACAAGGCCCGGGAACGTATTCACCGCGGCATGCTGATCCGCGATTACTAGCGATTCCAGCTTCATGTAGGCGAGTTGCAGCCTACAATCCGAACTGAGAACGGTTTTATGAGATTAGCTCCACCTCGCGGTCTTGCAGCTCTTTGTACCGTCCATTGTAGCACGTGTGTAGCCCAGGTCATAAGGGGCATGATGATTTGACGTCATCCCCACCTTCCTCCGGTTTGTCACCGGCAGTCACCTTAGAGTGCCCAACTTAATGATGGCAACTAAGATCAAGGGTTGCGCTCGTTGCGGGACTTAACCCAACATCTCACGACACGAGCTGACGACAACCATGCACCACCTGTCACTCTGCTCCCGAAGGAGAAGCTCTATCTCTAGAGTTTTCAGAGGATGTCAAGACCTGGTAAGGTTCTTCGCGTTGCTTCGAATTAAACCACATGCTCCACCGCTTGTGCGGGCCCCCGTCAATTCCTTTGAGTTTCAGCCTTGCGGCCGTACTCCCCAGGCGGAGTGCTTAATGCGTTAACTTCAGCACTAAAGGGCGGAAACCCTCTAACACTTAGCACTCATCGTTTACGGCGTGGACTACCAGGGTATCTAATCCTGTTTGCTCCCCACGCTTTCGCGCCTCAGTGTCAGTTACAGACCAGAAAGTCGCCTTCGCCACTGGTGTTCCTCCATATCTCTACGCATTTCACCGCTACACATGGAATTCCACTTTCCTCTTCTGCACTCAAGTCTCCCAGTTTCCAATGACCCTCCACGGTTGAGCCGTGGGCTTTCACATCAGACTTAAGAAACCACCTGCGCGCGCTTTACGCCCAATAATTCCGGATAACGCTTGCCACCTACGTATTACCGCGGCTGCTGGCACGTAGTTAGCCGTGGCTTTCTGGTTAGGTACCGTCAAGGTGCCAGCTTATTCAACTAGCACTTGTTCTTCCCTAACAACAGAGTTTTACGACCCGAAAGCCTTCATCACTCACGCGGCGTTGCTCCGTCAGACTTTCGTCCATTGCGGAAGATTCCCTACTGCTGCCTCCCGTAGGAGTCTGGGCCGTGTCTCAGTCCCAGTGTGGCCGATCACCCTCTCAGGTCGGCTACGCATCGTTGCCTTGGTGAGCCGTTACCTCACCAACTAGCTAATGCGACGCGGGTCCATCCATAAGTGACAGCCGAAGCCGCCTTTCAATTTCGAACCATGCAGTTCAAAATATTATCCGGTATTAGCCCCGGTTTCCCGGAGTTATCCCAGTCTTATGGGCAGGTTACCCACGTGTTACTCACCCGTCCGCCGCTAACTTCTTGAGAGCAAGCTCTCAATCCATTCGCTCGACTTGCATGTATTAGGCACGCCGCCAGCGTTCATCCTGAGCCAGGATCAAACTCTCCAATAAAGTTAGTTTGTCTAGCATCTAAAAATAAAAATTGACGTTCACGTTGTTTGTTTCGTTCAGTTTTCAAAGAACTACTTAGTCGCTCATTTGCGACTTCCTTATGTTAACATCTTCGTTTTTCGATGTCAACTGAGTTTTTTAATTTCTTTTTTGTCGTTTTCTGCGTTTCCGCATCAGCGACGGTTATTAATATATCATGTGAAAAAACTAAATGCAACACCTTTTGAAAACTTTTTTTAAACCAACTACATTTCTTTTTTTATATCATATACTTAAACGAAATATCTCTTTCATTTCTAAGTAATTCCTACATATATTCTATATAAGGTCACTCTGCCAAAAAGCATTTCTTTCTATATAAAGTGAAGGCTAATAATCGGGCAGTTATCTCCCACCTAACTTCCTCGCACTCGGCGAATTTTGAGGCGGGAGTCTTACTGCCCGTTAATTCGGGATAAACGTTTTATTCATATACCATATCATACAAGGAGGAATATACATGGACTACACCGACTTATTAATAAAACTAGGTCTCTCGGCCATTTTAGGATTCGCCATCGGTTTAGAGCGCGAATTAAAACGTAAACCACTCGGTTTAAAAACGTGTTTAGTTATTTCTATAATTAGTTGCCTCCTGACGATTGTTTCTATTAAAGCAGCTTACAACTTACCACATACCGATCATATGAATATGGATCCACTTCGACTTGCCGCTCAAATTGTATCAGGAATCGGTTTTTTAGGTGCTGGTGTAATTTTACGCAGAGGAAACGATAGTATTGCGGGATTAACGACCGCCGCTATGATTTGGGGTGCTTCTGGTATCGGCATCGCCGTTGGAGCTGGTTTCTATATCGAGGCTATTTTCGGAATGTGTTTCCTTATGATTAGTGTAGAACTTATCCCATTAACGATGAAATTCGTCGGTCCTAGATCATTTCGCCAACGTGATATCGCAGTGAAACTTGTTGTACGAAATATGGACAATATCCCGACCGTAATTGAAGAAATAAAAGAAATGGATATAAAAGTTAAGAACATGAAGCTCAAAACATTGGAAAATGGTTCGCACTATTTACATTTGAAATTGTCTATCGATCAAAAAAGACATACTGCTGATGTTTATTATGCTCTTCAGCATCTTGAAAGTGTTCAACAAACTGAAGTTGAAAGTATGTAACATAAAGAAAAACGTTACTACTCAGCTATACATTTCATTTAGAAGTTGGGTAAGGAGTATTACTCCAGCGAAAATATGCACCTTATTACCTATAGAAAGTTATTTTCATTTTTCAGCATATAGATTACTGCCATGGAGATAAAATGGACCTGCACCTCGCGACCTTTTTAAAACTTTGCACGTGGCAGGAACAGGCACTGCCCCCTCCTATACATAGCCAGTCCCTCTCGACCATTTAAAAAAATGATTTTCTGGCATTTTTTCATAGAGTGACTGAGTAGTTACAGAAAAACTCTCTTTTTAATTAGAGAGTTTTTCTTTTTTCTATAATGGTAACAATGAATGTAGTCCTGAAAAGTAAGGAGGAATAGGAACTTGAAATCCCGCCCGAATTTAGTAGATACATTTCGCGATTCCATTATTTTTCGTTTAATTTGTTTTATTATTGTACTTACTGCCTTCTCCGGCTTTCTTATACATATATTAGAGCCAGATCACTTCACCACATGGTTCGACGGGGTTTGGTGGTCAATCGTTACCATTTTTACCGTTGGATACGGCGATTTTGCCCCCCATACAACGATAGGAAAACTTATTGGTATCGGTATTATTCTATTAGGAACCGGATTTTGTTCTTATTATATGGTTCTGTTCGCTACTGAAATGATTAGTAAACAATATATGAAGATTAAAGGAGAAGAAGCTGCTACCTCTAATGGCCATATGATTATCGTTGGCTGGAATGAACGTGCAAAACATGTTGTAAAACAAATGCACACATTACAACCGAACCTTGATATCGTTTTAATTGATGAAACACTTTCTTTACTTCCAAAGCCATTTCATCATTTAGAATTTATAAAAGGTTGTCCGCATCACGATCAAACTTTATTAAAAGCTAACATTACAACAGCTCACACTATATTAATAACAGCGGATAAAGAGAAGAACGAAAGCTTAGCAGATACACAGTCCATTTTAAATATTTTAACTGCAAAAGGACTTAATCCAAACATTCACTGCATCGCTGAACTTCTTACTTCTGAACAAATCCAAAATGCAACGAGAGCTGGCGTATCAGAAATTATAGAAGGAAATAAATTAACGAGCTATGTATTTACCGCTTCTCTTTTATTCCCTTCCATTTCAGGTGTACTATTCTCACTTTACGATGAAATCTCTGATAACAAATTACAACTGATGGAAATTCCCCCATCCTGTACAGGACAATCCTTTGCAAATTGCAGCTACGCTCTTTTAAAACAAAACATCCTCTTATTGGGCATAAAGCGTGATGAACAATATATGATTAATCCAATTCATTCTTTTATTATCATTGAAAGTGACGTACTCATTGTTATTCGCCATTAAAAAAATGCTTTTCTAGTTCTTGTACTAACACTTTACCAATATTGACATACTTTCTTTTCACATCTCCATCTGGATCTTTCGGCTGGGCAAACTGATCTAAGCTCGTCCCGGCAGCTAACGTATTTACTTCATTATCTAGTTCGTCTTGATATACGTGCGAAAGAATATACGGCGTTTCAAGACGGACTATTACCTCAGGCACATCTAGTTCTCCATTCACCGCTGTAAATGGTACTCGTAAAAATTGATAGCCATCTTCTTCGTCGATTTTATAATCAAAACATCCTTTATCATAATCCCAATTTCCACCGATACTATATCCAAGTGGTTTCATAACCTCTTCTAACTTATATAACGCATATGTACGTCCTTCTAAATTTGATTGAATCGGAATCAAGCCCATCCCTCCTAGACTTTTCCTTTAGCATACCCATTCTAGTTTGAATATACCGATGTACTTTTCAGTTAAATAATAAAAAGCGATCGGAGACCCGATCGCTTTTTATTATTTTAAACGCTCTTCTAATTCTGCTTTTAGTTCTTCGAATCCTGGTTTTCCAAGTAGAGCGAACATGTTTTTCTTGTATGCTTCTACTCCTGGTTGGTCAAATGGATTTACGCCTAATAAGTAGCCGCTCATCGCACATGCTTTTTCGAAGAAGTATACAAGGTAACCGAATGTGTACTCATTTAATTCAGGGATGTTTACGATTAAGTTTGGTACTCCGCCATCGCTATGTGCAAGTAATGTACCTTCGTATGCTTTTGTGTTTACGAAGTCTACTGTTTCACCAGCAAGGTAGTTTAATCCATCTAAATCGTTGTCATCTAATTCGATTTTTAGTTCATGAGTAGATTTACCTACTTTAAGAACCGTTTCGAATAGATCACGGCGACCTTCTTGAATGTATTGACCTAATGAGTGTAAATCAGTTGAGAAGTTTGCTGAAGATGGGAAAATACCTTTTTGATCTTTTCCTTCACTTTCACCAAATAACTGTTTCCACCACTCTAAGAAGTATTGAAGTGCTGGCTCATAGTTAACAAGCATTTCAATTGTTTTCCCTTTATTGTAAAGAGCATTACGAACTACTGCATATTGGTAAGCTGGATTTTCTTCCAGTTCTGATTTCGCAAAGTCATCATGACCAGCAGCTGCACCTTTCATCATCTCTTCAATATTTAAACCACTTACTGCGATTGGTAATAAACCAACTGGTGTTAATACTGAGAAACGACCGCCAACATCATCTGGAATTACGAATGTTTCGTAACCTTCGTTATCAGCTAATGTTTTTAATGCACCACGTGCTTTATCTGTAGTCGCATAAATACGTTTGCGTGCTCCTTCTTTTCCATACTTTTCTTCTAATAATTTACGGAAAATACGGAATGCGATTGCAGGCTCTGTTGTTGTACCTGATTTGGAAATAACGTTAATAGAGAAGTCTTTACCTTCTAATACATCCATTAAATCTTTCATGTAAGTGGAGCTAATGTTTTGTCCAACAAATAGCACTTGTGGAGTTTTACGTTGTTCTTTAGAAAGCGTGTTGTAGAAAGAATGGTTTAACATTTCGATTGCTGCGCGTGCTCCTAAGTAAGAACCACCGATACCTACAACAAGTAAAATGTCAGAGTCATTTTTAATTTTTTCTGCGCATTTTTGAATGCGAGCAAATTCTTCTTTGTCATATTGAAGCGGAAGCTCTACCCACCCAAGGAAATCGTTCCCAGCTCCAGTTTTTTCGTGGATTGCATGATGTGTTACTTTTACTGCATCACGTAAATAAGTTAGTTCATTTTCACTGATGAAGGATAACGCTTTAGAATAGTCGAACGTTACATGTGTACTCATCTTTTTCCCTCCAATTATGTATATGTATTTCTGTATTCACTTTAGCGAAACTGAAGTTGTAAATCAAGCGATTCAACTAGTGTAAACGTAACCAATATATATTTTTTAGAAAAAGTTCATTTTTTGCATAAAAATTCGCATTTTTCGGTATAGATGTATATACATCGCTTTTCGTACATTTTTTATGTATAAAAACACCAAAACTACCCCATTATATAAAGGAGTTAACTTTTCTTATTAACTCTTCACTTGCTCATGCTTCACATTAAGGGGGGGCTTTTTCATGAGTACATTGCAACGTATCGCATTAGTCTTCACTGTAATCGGTGCTGTTAACTGGGGACTGATCGGGTTCTTCCAGTTTGACTTAGTAGCAGCTATTTTCGGTGGGCAAAACTCCGCTCTTGCACGTATTATTTACGGCATCGTTGGTATTTCTGGGCTTATCAATCTTAGTTTACTATTTAAACCATCCGAAAATCTTGGTACTCACCCAGAAACACATGAAATTCGATAGTCAGTATGTCTTTTTCGCCTCCGACATACGAATATGATTGCATGCAATCATATTTGCAAATATATATATCATAAGTCACAGTAAAAGAGGAACGCTCATATGCGTTCCTCTTTTACTTTATTACCTCCGATTCTTCAATCCATTCTGCTAGCTTTTCACGCAGCGTATTGAACCCTTTATCAGATGGATTCGGTATAAAAACCCTTCCTTGTTTTCTTCTCGCAGCTTTTAACGATAAACTCATTTTCCTGTGCTCTTCATCAATTGAAAGTACCTTTACTTCTACTGTATCTCCGACCTTCAAAAAGTCATGAATGTCTTTTACATACCCATTTGTAATTTCAGATATATGCACAAGTCCTTGTGTTTCTGCATCCAAAGCTACAAATGCACCGTAATCTTGAATTCCAGTTACTTTCCCTGTTACAACCACTCCCGTTGTATATTGTTCTGACATGTGAAACACTCCCATACGTTTACCATTTTCTCTACAATTGTAAATAGCAAAGCAGATGTATTTATTGTTAAATATCCGATTAGTGGTAAGTGTCCTAAGTAAACCCCCGAGGATACTCCCACCTTATATTAGTAAATTATACCACTATGATAGAACTCATTCAAAATTCACGAAAAAATTTCCTGTAATACGTATAATTCTCCAATATTAGGATAGAATACTAACACATGGCTTTCTAGTATTCCCCCCCTTTTATGGACAAAACGTATTATGTTTTGTCCTTTTTTTATTCTCTATGAACCGTTCCATTCTCTTCATTGCTTCCATAAGTTGCTCAAGCGATGTTGCATATGAACAACGAATAAATCCTTCACCACTCCCGCCAAACACATTTCCAGGAACAACAGCCACTTTTTCTTCTAGTAATAACTGTTCTGCAAATTCTGCTGAAGAGAGTCCAGTTGAAGCTATAGAAGGGAAGACATAAAATGCCCCGCCTGGCACATGACATGTTAAGCCCATTTCATTGAAAGATGTCGTCATAAAGTTACGACGTTTTTTATAGCTATCTCTCATTCGAATTACTTCATCATTTCCCCCGCGTAATGCTTCAAGCGCTGCAAATTGAGACATCGTCGGTGCACACATCATTGAATACTGGTGGATTTTGAGCATTAATTCTGAAAATTGCACAGGGGCTGCAATCATCCCAAGACGCCATCCCGTCATAGCAAACCCTTTTGAAAACCCTGAAATTAAAATCGTATGGTCACGCATATTTTTAATACTCGCGAAACTCGTATATGCTTCGTCGTACACGAGCTCTGCATAAATTTCATCAGATAACACGATTAAATTATACTTCTCAACAATAACTGCTAGCTTTTCTAATTCGGATTTATTTAACATTGCGCCTGTTGGGTTATTGGGAGAACAAAGTAATATTGCCTTTGTTTTCGTTGTAATAGCTGCTTCAATTCGATCTGGCTGTACTTTAAATTCATCTTCTAATGAAGTCGCTACTGGAACTGGGACCCCGCCCGCTAACGTAACAAGTGGTGCATACGAAACGAAACTTGGTTCAATAATAAGTATTTCATCATCAGGGTTTACAATAGCGCGCATCGCTACATCTAGCGCTTGACTCGCCCCAACTGTAACAATGATTTCATCATTCGGATCATAAGATACTCCAAATTGTTTTTTTAGATACTTTGCTATTTCTTGACGGAGCTCCAATAATCCTGCATTTGCTGTATATGACGTATATCCTTGTTCTAAAGAACGAATACATGCTTGCCTTACATTCCAAGGTGTAACAAAGTCCGGCTCCCCCACTCCAAGTGAAATAACACCTTTCATACTTGCCGCTAAATCAAAAAACTTTCGTATACCGGACGGTTGTAAAGATTCTGCTACTCTAGATAGGTCGAATTGCTTCACGGTGTCACCACAATTCTCTTATCATCATCTGTCTTTTCATAAATAATCCCCTCATGTTTATACTTCTTCAAAATAAAATGAGTTGTCGTTGAAACGACAGATTCAATTGTTGCTAATTTCTCAGAAACAAACATTGCTACTTCTCCCATCGTCTTCCCTTCTAATGTAATAGAAAGGTCATATGTCCCAGACATTAAATAAACGGATTTCACTTCTGAATAGCGATAAATTTGTTCGGCTACCGCATCAAAACCGACACCACGCTTCGGTGTAACTTTCACATCAATCATCGCAGTTAAACCAGTATGTTCTTTCACTTTTGTCCAATCGATATGTGTTACATAGTCCACAATAATCTTTTCACTTTCTAATTTCACAACCATTTTTTTCGCTTCTTCTACTGCTATATTTAACAACTTCGCTAATGTATCTACAGATAAACGACTATTCTTTTCAAGACAAGCTAATAATTCTAATTCTTTCTCTGTCACCATATAAATCATCCTTCCTTTTAGTTTGTGTCTAAATTATACAAATACTCTTTCCAGTTTGAAAAGAAGATTTTTTTTGAGAATTATGTCAAAATAAAGTGAAACTTTAATCAGTGGAATGCTTTATCCCACTGATTATTAGCCCACACCAATCGGGCATTTACGGACAGTTGCTTTCCAACTTATATTCTTTGCCTTAGCTGTTCTTCAAGGCGGAAAGCTTACTGCCCGCAAATAGCGGGGTAAAGTGAAACTTTAATCAGTGGGAGGGTTCATACCCGCTGATTATTAACCCGCACCAATCGGGCCTTTACGGGCATCCCGGACTCCCACCTAACCTCTTTGTGTCAGCCGTTTTGGGAGCCGGGAGTCTTACTGCCCGCAAATAGCGGGGTAAAGTGAAACTTTAATCAGCGGGAGCTTCATACCCGCTGATTATTAGCACACACCAATCCAGGTAAAGAGGAAAGGGGATGGAACCGTGAAACCAAAAGTATATATTGCCGAACCAGTTCCAACATTTGTAGAAAACTATTTATCAGAACACTGTGATTTTGAAAAATGGGATCAAAACGAAAAAGTACCTCGTGATGTTCTATTAGAAAAAATAAAAGATAAAGATGGGTTATTAAATTTCGGATCTACTATAAATGAAGAGTTATTGCAGGTTGCTCCTAATTTAAAAGTAGTAAGTAATATTTCTGTTGGCCATGATAACTTTGATTTAAAAGCGATGGAAAAACAAAATGTTATCGGAACGAATACGCCATATGTGTTAGATGATACAGTAGCCGATCTCGTTTTCGCTCTTATGCTATCTGCTAGTCGCCGTGTTTGCGAACTCAATTCCTATGTAAAAAATGGTGAATGGAACGCTGAAATTGGAAAAGAACACTTCGGACTAGATGTACATCATAGTACGATTGGTATTATCGGAATGGGACGAATTGGAGAAGCTGTCGCAAAACGAGCGAAATTCGGCTTTGATATGAATGTCCTTTACTATAACCGTCGCCGTAAAGAAGAAGCTGAGCAAAAATTTGATGCTACATATTGTGATTTACAAACTCTAATCAAACAATCTGATTTTATTATTCTTCTTACTCCATTAACAGATGAAACGTATCATCTTATCGGTGAAAAGGAATTTTCACTAATGAAAGAAACAGCAATTTTCATTAATGCTTCTCGCGGGAAAACAGTAGATGAAACTGCATTAATTCATGCGTTAACAGAAAAGAAAATATTTGCAGCCGGCATCGACACATTTACACAAGAGCCGATTCAAAAAGAGAATCCGCTCTTATCATTACAAAATGTTATAACTTTACCGCACATCGGATCTGCAACATTAAAAACTCGTCAGCAAATGGCTATGACAGCCGCTGAAAATTTAGTGGCAGGATTACAAGGAAAAACACCACCTAATATTGTGCGTGGATAATTATAAAGTGAAACTTTAATCAGTGGGGGTTTTGTCCATCCCCCACTGATTATTAGCCCTCACCAACCGGGCTTTTACGGGCAGTAAGACTCCCACAAATAGCGGGATAAATACGCGAAAGGCAAGATGACATCGTCATCTTGCCTTTTTTTGTTAACATATTTTTTTCTTGCCTGGAGATGATATGAACAAAAATCAATGGAGTGAAAAAAAATGAACCATGAATGCAAATGCCCTTACTTCACTTTTTCCACTCGCGGGACTACTATTCATTACGAATTGTATGAACATAATACTAAAAAAGAGCGACCTACTTTCGTACTCGTTCACGGCTTCCTCTCTTCCTCATTTAGCTATCGACGACTCATTCCTTTACTAACAAAGGAAGGTACAGTAATTGCCCTTGATTTACCACCATTCGGAAAAAGTGATAAATCTCATCTCTTTAAATATTCTTATCACAATTTAGCAGCTATTATTATCGATTTAATCGAACATTTATCTCTCTCGAATATTGTATTAGTTGGTCATTCTATGGGCGGACAAATTTCACTCTTTGTAAACCGCCTGCGCCCTGAATTAATTTCAAAGACAATTTTACTATGTAGCTCTAGTTATTTAGCACGCGCAAACTTCCCTTTACTGTACTCCTCTTATTTACCGTTCTTCCACTTATACGTGAAGAACTGGATTATTCGAAGAGGCATCGTTCATAACTTAATGAATGTCGTTCATGACCATTCATTAATTGACAATGAAATGATGGAAGGCTATGCTGCTCCTTTTTATGATGATCGTATATTCCCTGCTTTAACTCGAATGATAAGAGACCGTGAAGGCGACTTATCTTCAATTGAATTACAAAAAATCGAAACCCCAGTATTACTCATTTGGGGTGAAAAAGATCGCGTCGTCCCTGTACATGTAGGACATCGTCTCCATAAGGACCTACCTAATTCAACTTTCATTTCTTACGAAAATACAGGGCACTTACTCCCTGAAGAAAAGCCCGATCATGTTTATGAAGAAATTATTGCGTTTGCGACGCAATAAAGTGAAGCTTTAGTCCGTCCGCACAAACGAAAATAAACAAAAAGGCTGTCGTAAATTCCGACAGCCTATAATGAACAACTTCCACCTTCTTTTAGTACGAGTAACTCTACTGCTAATTTTTCGCATTTTTCAAGTGCAGGTACTTCTTCAAAAGACATAAAGTATATATGTTGAATTTTCTTTGCGATGTATTTCGGATCATCAAACACACTTACGACGTTTACAACATCGCTCGCTTCTGTTTCATAAAACTCCGGTCCCATTTGAAACGGATCCCAATTTTTCACAACCTCAATCATTTTGTCATATGCACCCATCTACTTCCCGCCTTTTCACGTTTTAATGCTTTTCTTTATCGTATCATATCAGCTATTCTATAAGAAGAGTTAGAATTTTCACAATTTAACAGTTTGACAGAAGAAAGGAGCAAACATATGCAACTATTTCATAAAACGGTAAATCGTCGCGGAACACATAGTACAAAATGGGATACATATAAAAATGAAGAGCTCATCCACGCTTGGATTGCCGATATGGACTTTGAAGTACCAAAACCAATTCAAACTGCATTACAAAAACGCATAGAACACCCTATTTTCGGCTATACACTTCCTCCTGAAAATATTGGGGATATCATTTGTAATTGGACGAAAAGCCAATACAATTGGGAAATACAAAAAGAATGGATTGTATTTAGCGCAGGTATCGTTCCAGCTCTTAGTACGAGCATACAAGCTATAACGAAAGAAGAAGATGCCGTACTCGTACAACCTCCTATTTATCCACCATTTTTTGAAATGGTCAAAACAAATAATAGACAATTATGTGAGAGTCCCTTGTTTAAACAGAATGGCATATATAAAATAGACTTCGAGCATCTAGAAACTCAATTTAAACAAGGTGTAAAACTAATGCTTCTTTGCAGCCCTCACAATCCTATCGGACGCGTTTGGACGAAAGAGGAGCTAATAAAACTCGGTGCGTTATGTACGCAATATAATGTAACCGTTGTCGCGGATGAAATTCACGCCGATATTATTTATAGAGGCCATACTCATACACCGTTTGCTTCTTTATCTGAAGAATTAGCAGCACGCACTATTACTTGTATGGCTCCGAGCAAAACATTTAATATCGCTGGATTACAAGCATCAACCATTATTATTCCGAATGAAAATCTCCGTAATGCCTTTATGTCTATCCAACATAGACAAGGATTCCACGGATTAAATACATTTGCTTATACAGCAATGCAAAGTGCCTATACAGAATGTAATGATTGGCTAAATGAAATTCGATTGTACGTTGAAGATAACGCTCAATTTGCTTGTGAGTATATTCAAAATCACATACCAGCTCTTTCTATAATTAAACCAGAAGGAAGTTTTTTACTGTGGATTGATTGTTCCCACTTGGACCTTTCTCAAAATAAACGAACAGCCTTGCTTGAAGAGAAAGGTAAAATCATCGTTGATCCTGGTGAGAAATACGGAACAGGTGGAGAAGCCCATATAAGAATTAACATTGGCTGTCCTAGATCTGTTTTAGAAGAAATTTTAAACAGACTGCGTCATACATTCTCCTAACAACAAAAGAGGCTGTTCCAAAATCATTTTGGGGCAGCCTCCTTTTTTCGGTAAATCGATATAATTCCACTTACTATCATGTGGTTTCTCAACAAAATCTCTCATTCACGGTACATTCTATTTTTTCTTCATGTCCGACGCTTTTTTTACGATAACACCGCAAGCAATTCGATCACCAGATTTTCCTGTTGGTTGTGTCATACCATCATCAGGGTTTTCTGTAATTATAATAGACGCTCCATCTTTTCTATGAATCGTCGTTTTTCCCTCTTCAAGCGTTATATGCGGCGCATCGATTTCCGCTTTAATCTTTCCAGAACCGTCTGCAATTACGTTCGGTAAATCACCATTTTCTGCACCCTTCGGATTGAGGCGTCCGTGCTTTTTATTGTCTGGATTAAAATGATTCCCAGATGATTCAAAACGAGGTGCTTTACACTCTCCAATTTCGTGTACATGTATTCCATGCGGGCCTGGTGTAAATCCTTCCGCTTTAATCTTAATCTTCACTCCACTTGTTTGCTGAACTACTTTTGCAGTCCCAACTTCATCACCTGAAGCATTATGTAATTTCACGTCAATTTCTTTCGGCTTTCCTTGGTCACAACCCGCCATTAGAAATAATAAACAACAACTGAAAAAAAGCCGTCTTTTCATTCAATTCCCTCCAAAATACTTTCTGCCCTTAGATTGTCCGAGCATAGAGGGAAACATGCAAAAATGAATTACTGTTTCTTTTCAGCTAAAAGCTTTTCTTCTACTTTCTGTAATCGCTCTGCTTCTCGTTTTGATACACGAATAAACATACGCCACGTAGCAACCGCACCGATGATAAATAGAACGCAAACAATACCTGGAATAATATACTCCGTTTTATCTTCAGGAAAATATAAAGGCATCATATAGAACACTCCTTATCAGGGAATTTATGAAAATAAGCAACATCAGAATTTTCTGTTATATTATTTTAAATTATAGTTGAAGCCTGTCATATTCTCAAGGACATTCAAAAATCAACTAATTTCTTTGACTCCTTCTTATACTTTCCTTACTATAAACTTGAGGTGAAAAATATGAGAGAAACATTTGAAATTGGTGAAATCGTTACTGGTATTTATAAAACTGGAAAATACATCGGCGAAATTACAAATAGCCGTCCTGGCAGTTACATCGTAAAAGTATTAGCTGTTTTAAAACATCCGGTGCAAGGTGATTTACATAATGTAAAACAGGCTGACGTACCATTCTTCCATGAAAGACGCGCTTTAGCTTTTCGTGAACAGACGAACATTCCAGAGCAAATGGTGAAGAAATATGAAGGAGAAGTTCCGGATTATACAGAGTCACTAAAATTAGCATTAGAAACTCAAATGAATTCATTTTCTGAAGACGATTCACCTTTTGCGGGGCGTAGTCTAGAAACACTTCAGCAATTGAAGAAAGATTACAAACTTTAAAAAAACAAAACGACCAAATTACATGTTTTGCAATTTGGTCGTTACTGTGTACTCACATTCTTTAACACTTTCGAAAAATCAACAAGTTCTCCTAATGTCGGAGGTGCTGGTTTGACTAAATACTCTTTATCTTTTTCTACTAACTTAAAAATATTATATGTCGTCATCGCATCATCAAGCGCACAATGATGCTTTCCTGTTCCTGCTTTTCCATAAGCCTCAATTGCTTTCCACAGCCCTGTTTGATTTCTCTCTCCAAAAAACTTCTTATACTCAAGCGATAAATCACGACACTGTCCAAAGAATGGAAATTCTACTCCCGCCATTTCGCAATTTTGCTTTAAGACTTTCATATCCATATTTCCCCACGTTACAATTGTCGGTTTACACCTCTTTTCATATTCTGCAAGTTTCTCAACAAGTTCATGAAAAGAAATTCCTTTGTCCACTACTTCCTGTTTAATTCCTAAAAATTTTTTACATCGATCCGTTAAAGACGGAAATGTTTTCGGTCTAACATGCGATGAATACGTATCTTCCACCTTACAACCAACAACTGAAACGAGTCCGACCTCAATAATTTCTGGGAAAAAACCTTTTGGCTTTTTTCTATGCTGGGGCATCGTAAACTCAAAGTCTAAAAACAAAAATCGTTGTTCATCCATACGATCCCTTCCTTATCATCTTTGTCATTCCTTTCTATTTGACACTCCTACACGAACAAGCTCGAATGCTGATTCGATTTTAAATATTCAGATTGGATGTATCTTATATATATGTCAGATGCCCACAAATATTTTTAAAAATAAGAAAAAATGACCTATGCAGAAAATATGACAAAATAAACCCTTTCATTTACATCCGCCATTTTTCTACTTTATAATGACTTTATGTGTGTTTCATCTAGTTAATTTTTTGACACACTAAGAAAAGTGAACGAAAGGAGATGAGAGTTTTGCACGAAACAACGCAAGAGCTCGCAAACTGGCAGTATTATTTCGCTATCGCAGTCTTTTTAATTACATATGCCATTATTATTTCTGAGAAAATTAACCGCGCTGTCATCGCACTTCTTGGTGCAGCACTCATGGTAATTGTGGGTGTCGTTGACTTACACAACGCCTTTACGAAACATATTGAATGGGGAACAATTACATTACTCATCGGTATGATGATACTGGTAAACATTACAAGTAAGTCAGGTGTCTTCCAATACGTTGCCATTAAAGCCGCAAAAGGAGCACAAGGAAATCCAA
Organism: Bacillus sp. NP247; assembly: GCF_018966865.1. NCBI lineage: Bacteria > Bacillati > Bacillota > Bacilli > Caryophanales > Bacillaceae > Bacillus > Bacillus sp. NP247. The sequence goes on from NZ_CP076653.1 coordinate 2,114,226, forward strand.
TTAAAATTTTAATTTCACTTTCCTTACTTACCGCGCTTGGCTCCGCATTTTTAGATAACGTTACAACCGTACTTCTTGTTGTTCCAGTTACTTTATCTATTACGCGCATCTTGCAAGTAAATCCTGTTCCATATTTACTTTCTGAAATTATTTTTTCAAACATCGGAGGAACAGCAACATTAATTGGTGATCCACCAAACATTATGATTGGTTCTGCAAATAAGCATTTAGATTTCAATGCTTTCTTATTCAACTTAGCACCTATCGTAATCATCATTATTGCTGTTACAGCAACAATGCTTTACTTCATGTACCGTAAGCAATTAATTGCTGATCCTGTACAAATTAAAAAGTTAATGAGCTTAGATGAAAAACAATACATTAAAGACCCAGTATTAATGAAGAAATCTTTAACAGTACTTGGCCTTACTATTGTAGGTTTCATGACTCATTCCATTTTCCATGTTGATGCAGCTATTATCGCCTTGACTGGTGCTACTGTACTTATGCTAATCGGTGTGAAAGAACATGAAATTGAAGAAGTATTCGCAAGTGTAGAGTGGGTGACAATTTTCTTCTTCGCGGGACTATTCGTACTCGTTGGAGGACTTATCGATATCGGTCTTATCAAAATGTTAGCTCAAAAGGTAGTCGGAATAACAGGCGGAGATATTTCTCATGCATCTATCCTTATTCTATGGGTATCTGGTATCGCCTCTGCAACAATCGATAACATTCCATTCGTTGCAACAATGATCCCACTTATTAACGATATGGCAGTTGGGCTAGGTTTATCACCTTCTGACGCACAAATTGACGTACTATGGTGGGCATTAGCATTAGGTGCTTGTCTAGGTGGAAACGGGACATTAATCGGGGCTTCTGCTAACGTAATCGTAGCTGGTATCGCTAGCCGTGAAGGACATAAATTTAGCTACATGGAATTCCTAAAAGTCGGATTCCCAATTATGATCGTTTCATTAATCATTTCTCACATTTATATTTACTTACGCTACCTTATGTAGTAGAAAAGGCGCCCTGTTAAGCAGGGCGCCTTTTTATGTCTCATTCAGTACCGGTTTTTGGAAAAGTTACTCATTATACCTCATCGGCTCATTTCGAATAATGAATAAATGAATCGGCAAGAAAACCGAAAATGTGATTACATGAATAATCGTAAATAATATCGCATTCGTTCCATATCTGTCCAAAATAGCGTAAATGAGATAAATAGACAGCACAATCGACACAGCCGCTGCTAGCAGACTTATAATTGGTACATAATTAAAAATAAGGCATGCGACATATATACCGAATACTTTCCACCCTGCTTCTTCTTTCAAGAAATCTGGTAATTTATCTTTCGCTAAATCGCCCCATATCTTACTATTGATAAACGGAATAAAAGCAAGAACACCATCAGTTGCACCATCATTTTTCGCCATCGTATAAAGTGCAAAAGCCGTTAACAAATACGAAATAATTGCCCAAATTATTATAACAAGAATAAACGCAAAACTAAGAGCAAAGAAACCTGCTAGTACGCCTTGATCTTCCATCTTATCCTCTCCTCTCTCTTCTCAACATATTTCATTACAGTGCAAGTTATGTTTTAAAATTCAACCAAACTCTTTGTATAATAATATGAGAAAGATAATAAGAGAGGAGAAAGACTTATGCATCCATTTGTAAAAGCATTACAAGAGCATTTCACAGCTCATCAAAATCCTGAAAAAGCAGAACCGATGGCACGTTATATGAAAAATCACTTCCCGTTTCTCGGTATTCAAACTCCCGAGAGAAGACAATTATTAAAAGACGTCATTCAAATACATACTCTCCCAGATAAAAAGGACTTCCAAATTATCATACGTGAGCTTTGGGATTTACCAGAACGTGAATTTCAGGCAGCTGCACTTGATATTATGCAAAAATATAAAAAGCATATTAACGAAACTCATATCCCCTTCTTAGAAGAACTGATTGTAACAAAGTCTTGGTGGGATTCTGTTGATAGCATCGTTCCTACATTTTTAGGTGGTATCTTTTTAAAACATCCAGAATTAATTTCTGCATATATTCCAAAGTGGATTGCATCAGAAAACATATGGCTACAACGTGCCGCTATTTTATTCCAACTGAAATATAAACAAAAGATGGACGAAGAACTCCTTTTCTGGATTATCGGACAACTACATTCCTCAAAAGAATTTTTCATTCAAAAAGCGATTGGCTGGGTCCTTCGTGAATACGCAAAAACAAAGCCAGATGTAGTTTGGGAATACGTTCAAAACAACGAACTCGCTCCATTAAGTAAACGCGAAGCAATTAAGCACATTAAGCAAAATTACGGAATAAATAATGAAAAACTAGGCGAGACTCTATCATAGATAGGCACGTTCCTCTATTGTGATTTAAAAAAGAACGTGATAGAATATGTTCATTATTATTAATATAAGTAGCGATGACGGACTTATAAGTACTTGCACAAAAGCGATTCAGGGATAGTGAAAGCCTGAAACCGCAAGGAAACGGCAGTCTCGAGCAATACGTGATGAAAGTGGATGCGTCAAATGCGCATCAACTAGGGTGGAACCGCGGGTATATACAAGCTCGTCCCTAGGCATGATTGCCTAGAGACGAGCTTTTTTGTATTTAAAAACTAAAAGCGCAAGCGGCTCGTTCAGAATCGCAGGACATTGGAGCTCTCGATCTTGAAGCGTTCTTTGCTTCGAGCGAGAGAGCGAAATGGCCGGAGATTCTAGCCGCTGGAGCTAGCGGAGATGCCCCGTTTCCAAAGTACCCATCACGTCATCGCCAATACCTTAACTTTCAAAAGGAGGATTTTATTATGTATTCAATGGAACAAGTTGTAAACTTAGCGAAACATCGCGGTTTCGTTTTCCCTGGTTCTGAAATTTACGGTGGTCTTGCAAACACTTGGGATTACGGTCCACTTGGTATCGAATTAAAAAATAACGTTAAAAGAGCTTGGTGGAAAAAATTCATTCAAGAATCTCCATACAACGTTGGTTTAGATGCTGCTATCTTAATGAACCCAAAAACTTGGATCGCTTCTGGTCACGTTGGTAACTTTAATGATCCAATGATCGACTGTAAAAAATGTAAAGCTCGTCACCGTGCTGACAAATTAATTGAAGATGCATTAGATGCAAAAGGCATCGAAATGGTCGTTGACGGTCTTACTTTCGACCAAATGGCTGACTTAATGAAAGAACATGAAGTAAAATGTCCTGATTGCGGTAGTGAAGAGTTCACTGAAATCCGTCAGTTCAACTTAATGTTCAAAACATTCCAAGGTGTTACAGAGTCTAGCACAAACGAAATCTTCCTTCGCCCTGAAACAGCACAAGGTATTTTCGTAAACTTTAAAAACGTACAACGTTCTATGCGTAAGAAACTTCCATTTGGTATCGGCCAAATCGGTAAAAGTTTCCGTAACGAAATCACACCTGGTAACTTCACATTCCGTACACGTGAATTCGAACAAATGGAACTTGAATTCTTCTGTAAACCTGGTGAAGATTTAGAGTGGTTCGCATTCTGGCGCGAAACTTGTAAAAACTGGTTACTTTCACTTGGTATGACTGAAGAAAGTATGCGTCTTCGTGACCACGGTGAAGACGAATTATCTCACTACAGTAACGCAACAACTGATATTGAATTCAGATTCCCATTCGGTTGGGGCGAACTATGGGGCGTTGCATCTCGTACAGACTTCGATTTAAAACGTCACATGGAACACTCTAACGAAGACTTTAACTATATCGATCCACAAACGAATGAGCGTTACGTGCCATACTGCATCGAGCCATCTCTAGGTGCAGACCGTGTAACATTAGCATTCTTATGTGATGCATATGAAGAAGAGCAATTAGAAAACGATTCTCGTACAGTTCTTCGTTTCCACCCTGCTTTAGCACCATATAAAGCAGCTATCTTACCATTATCTAAAAAGCTATCTGAAGGTGCTACTGAAGTATTCGCAGAACTAGCTAAAGACTTCGTGGTAGACTTTGATGAAACTGGTTCTATCGGTAAACGTTACCGTCGTCAAGACGAAATCGGTACACCATTCTGTATCACATACGACTTCGACTCTGTTGAAGACAAAGCTGTTACAGTACGTGACCGTGACACTATGGAACAAGTTCGTATGCCAATTAGCGAACTAAAAGGTTTCTTAGAGAAAAAAATCCAGTTCTAATTAAAAAAAGAGGCAGCTCATAAGAGCCGCCTCTTTTCTATTTTTCACGTTTTTCTTTAATTGCTACTGTACATCTTGAAATACATATTAAATCATCATTTTCATCAATGATACGAATATCCCAAACCATCGTTGAATGCCCTCTATGTATCGGTGTCCCGATTGCTGTTACGATTCCATCTTGCTTTGAGCGAATATGATTTGCATTAATTTCTAATCCAAAACAAATACATTTCTCTTGATCAATTAAATTGTATGAGCCAACACTTGCTACCGTTTCCGCTAACGCGATAGAAGCACCACCATGTAAAAATCCAAACGGCTGATGCGTACGCTCGTCAACAGGCATCGTAGCAACTACTTTATCTTCTGTCATTTCTAACAACTCAATTCCAAGTGAATCCATTAAAGTTTTTGACATATCGTTTCCCCCTTTTCCTCACTTTTAATTAAATGTATATTTTTACCTATTTACTTTCAAACTACCTATAACACTTATATAAGGAGGTTTCACCTAAATGAAACAGAAATTTTGTATACTACTGCTTATGTTCTCCTTGCTCACTATTGTACCAAATTGTACGCATGCAGCCAAAGCATCCAACCTGACAATCAATGTTAAGACTGTAACGCAAAAAGGTAAGAAACCTTATATAGAATATCAAATTAATAGGCCTTCCTTTCACAACTTTTCTGATTCAAAATTTCAAAATAAGCTGAATTCCTATTACAAAAACTCTACTACTAAATTTAAAAGTAAATTAGAAAAAGAAGCGAAGAAATATTATAAAGAAACAGAGGGATCTAGCACACCTTTTCATCCATACGTTGCAAATGTTGACTATAAAGTAGCTTTAAACAAACCACCTTTTCTAAGTCTATATGTGAATTACTATCAATATACAGGCGGAGCGCACGGACTGTATACGTGGAAGGCAAATACATTTGATTTAAATGAAAAAAAATTATTGCACTTAGACGATTTATTTCAACAAGAGGATAAATATAAAGAAATAATTCGCACAGAGATTGTAAGACAAATTAAACAAAATGAAAGCATTTATTTTCCTGATGCAGTCGAAAAAGTAACGAGCACTAAAAAGTTTCACTACTTTTTAGAACCGGATAATCTTGTGATTTATTTCCCTTTATATGAAATTGCTCCTTATTCAAGCGGAATCCCGCAATTTCGTATTCCATACACATTGCTTAGAGACTATTTAAAGCCTTCTTATCAAAATATTTTGATTGACAACAAGTAAATATTTTCGCTACGATAATGTTAACCTAAACACAACCGGAGGTTAACATTATGAAGAAACTTCATGTTTTAGATTTAGCATTAGCTGCCATGTTCGTCGCTCTTATGGCTATTGGTGCAAATATTGTATCTTGGGCACCATTCCTGCAAATAGCGGGCGTTCCATTATCTATGCAACCATTTTTCGCAATTTTAGCAGGGCTTCTTCTGGGAAGTAGACTCGGGGCATTATCAATGACTGTTTACATGCTTGTTGGAGTAGCAGGTGCGCCAATCTTCGCTAACTTCAAAGCTGGTTTTGGAGCACTTTTAGATCCTACTGGTGGTTTTATTATCGCATTTATTATCGTTGCTTACGTATCAGGAAAACTAGTAGAACAAAAAGAACGACCAACATTCAGCACCTTTGCAATTGCTTCTTTCGTCGGAATCATTTTAACGTATATTATCGGTACTACTTATATGTACGGGGCAGTCAATATTTTCATGGGTGGTAATATGAGTTATAAAGCTGCCTGGATGATTATGATGTGGTTTGCAGTAAAGGATATTGCCTTTACAATTATCGGCGCTATTATCGCACCTCGCATATACTATGCTGTACGTCGTTCGGCTTATCAGCGTTCTCATTCGACGATTTCATAATAAAAAAGAGTTATTTCAGTATACTGGAATAACTCTTTTTTATTTTCGACAACATCCGACACAGATTAGAAATAAATTTTGCTATGCTAGTTCGGTAAATCTTACATTGTATACATCTAATTAAAACAATTTTTGGAGGAAAACCAGTGAAACTATCAAAAAACACACTTATTAAAATAGGTGTAGGAGTACTTTCTTTACTTTTTATAATAAGTATAATTAGTGGTTATACATTATATAGAAATAGCGAATTAGGAATGACATATGCGCTTGGAAATGGTCTAGCATTTTTCTTTTTAATTCTTGCTATAATTAGTTTATGCGCGACTTTAATCTTTATTGTCATCGGGTGCATTAAAAAAATCCGAAAAGTACCAGCAAAAAGAACCTTTATAACATCAATAATACTATTTCTTACATCAGTTATATCAATCATTGTTCTTCTCTTTACTATATCCTCAGTAACGAATATGGAGGAAGAATATCAGGCTATTCAAGCTCAAAAGAAAAAAGAAACTGATTACTTAAAAGCTGCAGCATCTTTTTATAACGAAATAGAAATTTTCGAATATTCTGCATCGCATGTGTTATCCGAGTATTCAACTACATGGTCAAACGCAATAGATAGTCGAAATGATTTCAATACTGCACTTAGATCTAAGAAAAAAGAAATTGATGGAATGGTTGTAGCTGTAGATGTATTTTATAACAGCATGGGAAAAGATTTAAGGTTAGTCTCTGAGGCTGCAAAAGAACAGCCAAATAAGTATAAAGAAATCTATGAAGAATATAAAAAAATGTATGGTATTGTAACTGCACTTAATGAACAAGCTCAATCTCCAAGTGGTAGTTTGATTTCATTTAATCAAAATGTTAATGCATTAATTCAGGAATACAAAAAAGCAGCTGGAAATATTAATATCGCTATTACTGATGATATTAAATCAAAAGCTAATGAACTGAAAACCACCGATTAAAACTTAATTTCTAATTAAAGACACTCTCTCCAGAGTGTCTTTTTCTCAAAAAAATCCCCTTTAGATTAAGCAGTAAATGCGTTTCTTTACCGCTCATCCAACAGGGGATTACATCATTATATTAAGACTCTTGCTTCATTTGCTCGTCTAAAATTTTCTTCATCATTACTAGCATATCATCACGTAATTCTGGGTGTTGCAATGCCATTTCAATTGTTGTTTGAACAAATCCTAATTTTTCACCAACGTCATAACGCTTTCCTTCGAAATCATATGCAAATACACGTTGAATTTCATTTAAGCTTTGAATTGCATCCGTTAACTGAATTTCGCCACCCGCTCCAACTTGTTGCTGTTCCAAGAACATAAAGATTTCAGGTGTTAAAATGTAACGTCCCATAATCGCTAAGTTTGAAGGCGCAGTACCTTGCGTTGGTTTTTCAACGAACTTACGAACTTGATAACGACGTCCCTCTTGCTCTAACGGATCAATAATTCCATAGCGATGTGTTTCTGCTTCAGGAACAGTTTGTACACCAATAACAGAAGAAAGTGTTTTGTCATATTCGTCCATTAATTGACGTAAGCATGGTTTTTCAGCTTGAACGATATCATCGCCTAATAATACTGCAAACGGCTCATCACCAATGAATTTACGCGCGCACCAAACAGCATGTCCTAATCCTTTTGGTTCTTTTTGACGAATGTAATGGATATCTACCATTTTAGAAGAAGCTTGTACTTTTTCAAGTAACTCATACTTTTTCTTCTCTAATAAGTTTTGCTCTAATTCAAATGCGTTATCAAAATGATCTTCGATAGAGCGCTTTCCTTTACCAGTAACGATAATAATATCTTCGATGCCTGATTTTACTGCTTCTTCTACGATGTATTGAATTGTTGGTTTATCTACAATTGGAAGCATTTCTTTTGGCATTGCTTTCGTTGCTGGTAAAAAGCGTGTTCCTAATCCCGCTGCCGGGATAATTGCTTTTCTCACTTTTTTCATGACAAATACCCTCGCTTTTCATTCTAATTCTCTTAGTAAAGTGCAAATTTATAACACTCGCTCGTAATAATCCTTTACATCAAACAAAACTATCAGAAAAGAGGAAGCCGTTCTCCTCTTTTCCTATCAGTAGCACTCTATTCTATTATAAACGATTCATAATATCTTCTTTAATAGTAAGTAACTTTTGTTCACTATTCTGTAAGGAATCATCTTGTACACCAAAGTAGAATTTAATTTTCGGCTCTGTTCCAGATGGACGTAAGCAGAACCAAGAACCATCTTCTAATTGATATTTTAACACATTTGATTTCGGTAAGTGAATCTCTTCCTTATCTCCATCTTGTAACATTGTAATGATGCTTTCCTTATAATCCTCAACTGCAACGACTGTTAAACCAGCTACTTCTTTCGGAGGATTCCCGCGGAATGTTGCCATCATCTTTTGAATCTGTTCGGCACCGTCTTTTCCTTTTAACGTTAACGATACAAGGTCCTCACGGAAGAACCCATACTTCTTAAATACTTCTAACAGACCATCATATAACGTTTTACCTTGTGATTTGTAGTATGCAGCTACTTCACATGCAAATAGGACGGATTGAACCGCATCTTTATCACGGCAGAATGGACGGATTAAATAACCATAGCTTTCCTCATAACCGAATTGGAATTCATATTGTCCACTTTCTTCATACTGTCTAATTTTTTCACCGATAAATTTAAATCCAGTTAACGTATCAACTGTATCTAAACCGTATGCTTTTGCGATTGTACGGCCAATTTCAGACGTTACGATTGTTTTTAAAACAACACCGTTTTCTGGAAGAGTCCCGTTTTCCTTCTTTTGTGATAATAAGTAATCAAGCATTAACGCACCTGTTTGGTTACCAGTTAACACTTGGAACTCACCATCTTGATTGCGAACAGCTACACCTAGACGGTCTGCATCAGGATCTGTTGCGATTAACACGTCTGCGCCTACTTTTTCACCGTCGCGAATTGCATACTCAAACGCTGCATGCTCTTCTGGATTTGGTGATTTTACTGTAGAGAAGTTTGGATCTGGTAACTCTTGCTCTTTTACAACTGTTACATCTGTAAATCCAACTTCTTCTAAACCACGACGTACCGAAATATTTGACGTTCCATGTAATGGTGTAAAGACGATTTTTAAATCTTTTCCTACTTCTTTCACCATCTCTTTATTAATAATGACATTGTTCAATTCTGCCGCATATGCATCATCTACTTCTTGTCCAATTATATGTAATAAACCGTCAGCTTTTAATTGCTCAACATCAGCAACTTCAACTGTTAATTCATTTTCTACTGCATTTACGTAGCTAATTAACTCATCAGCTTCTTTTGGAGGCAACTGCCCACCATCTTCACCATATACTTTATAACCGTTATATTCGGGCGGATTATGGCTTGCCGTAAGAACGATTCCACTTACTGTATGTAAATGACGAACTGCGAAAGAAAGCACTGGCGTTGGACGTAAGCTTTCAAATACGTATGTTGTAATACCCTGTGCACCAAGAGTAGCAGCTACTTCCATTGCGAATTCAGGTGATTTATGACGAGAATCATAAGCGACAACAACACCACGTTTTTTCGCGTCTTCACCTAATTTTTCAATAAACCTAGCTAATCCTTTTGTTGCTTTACGAACTGTATATACATTTAAACGGTTCGTACCAGCACCAAGTTCACCACGCATACCACCTGTGCCGAACTCTAGATTTTTATAAAAGCTATCCTCGATTTTCTTCTCATCTTGCTTCATGTTTTCTAGCTGTTCTTTTAATTCTGCGTCTAATTCTGCATATGAAAGCCAGCGACTAAATTCTTGTTTCCAATTCATACTTCCATCTCCTCTCGCCTGTCGTACCTTCATTATATGAAAAAAACAACCTGCATCTCAATATTTTTTAAAATCTAACAGGATTTTACTATAAATATTTGTATACACTATGGTTAAATACTCCACCAAAGGGAATGAGGATTATGCAAGAATGGGGCTTGTCAGAAGAGCTCAAAATAAAAACAAAGCAGATGATTGAAATTGCTGAAAAAGAATTATCAAACATGAAGCATGCAATCGATAAAGAAGATGAATGTATTTTATGTAAAATGGAAGATATTCATCATATGTTAACAAATGTACAGACGTTAGCAGCTACATATTATATTCAAGCATATTTATCACCTTATACGGAAAGTTCACATTTCATCACTACAGCTGTCCAACATTTAAGCGCTCGAAAACACGGTGCTCTTATTATTGTGGAACGAAGTGACACTCTTGATTCTTTCATTCAAACTGGAACGACATTAAACGCACACTTAACCGCTCCACTACTTGAATCGATTTTTTATCCAGGGAACCCTCTTCATGACGGAGCCGTTCTCATTAAAAATAATCATATTGTCTCAGCGGCTAATATTCTTCCATTAACAAAAAGTACAGAAATCAATCCTGAGCTAGGAACACGTCACAGGGCTGCAATTGGCTTATCAGAAAAAAGTGATGCACTTATATTAGTTGTCTCCGAAGAAACAGGGCGTACTTCCTTTGCTTTAAGTGGGACGTTATATACGATTTCCTTATAAGACGAATCTTTCACTGTATGACAGTACAATCGTAAATGAAATTATATTAACCGTAACTCCAAATATATCGACGTTTCGCCAAGGAATATCGACTTACCGACAAAAACTGACAATAGTCATACCATATCAATAAGAAAAGGCTGTCCCAAAAAATTTTGAGACAGCCTTTTCTTCAAAAATTATTCTTCTCCGAAACGCTCAACAAGTGTTGCAAGTGTACGCACCATTGCACCTGTTGCCCCGGCCGGTCCTAAATCATGTGCACCTGTTGTTTCAGATGTTCCAGCGATGTCTAAGTGTACCCATGGTGTTTCTTCTGCAAATTCACCAAGGAATGTCCCAGCCATAACCGCATGTCCTTCACGGCCTGGTGAGTTATTTAAATCAGCAAATTTACTGTTTTTGACACGTTCTTTATCACGTTCAAAAATCGGCAATTGCCAAATTGGTTCATCCGTTTCCATAGAAGCCTCTAACACTTGTTCAAACAATTCTTCATTATTTGTCATTGCCCCTGTTGTATGATTTCCAAGTGCAACAATTACACCGCCTGTTAATGTTGCAACATCAACTAAGTAATTTGCACCAAGTTTCTTTGCATACGTAATACCGTCTGCTAACGCTAGGCGACCTTCTGCATCTGTATTTAATACTTCAATTGTTTTTCCGCTCATAGATGTAATAACATCATCTGGCTTAAATGCTGTACCACTTACAACGTTGTCAGTTGATGGAATAACAGCAATTACATTTTGCTCAGGGCGAAGTTCACCGATGATCTCCATCGCGCCAAGAACAGCTGCAGCGCCGCCCATATCACCTTTCATACCGACCATGCCTTCACGTGGTTTTAAAGAATAACCACCTGTATCGTATGTGATTCCTTTTCCAACAAATCCAATTACATCTTTCCACTCTTCTTTTCCTTTATAAATAAGAGCGATCATTTTAGGTGGCTCTACACTACCTTGATTTACTGCAAGTAATGCACCCATACCAAGCTCTTCCATCTCTTCTTTCTCAAGAACCTTATAATCCATATCGTATTTTTCTGCTAATTCAACTGCATACTCAGCAAGCTTTGTCGCTGTTAATACGTTTGGCGGCATATTTACAAGCGTACGAGCTGAATTCGTTGCACGTCCATGTACGTATCCTACCGTTAATGCTGCTTCAATTTCTTGTGCATCTTCTGCTGTAATAGCAATCAGTTTTTCTAACTCTACTCTTTCTTTTTCATCCGTTTTATATGTTTGTAATCCGTATGTACCAAGGCAATATACTTCCGATGCAATATGAGCTACATCAATCGCGTCTAATTTATCTGTTACGAAAGAGTCAAGTAAGATTGCTGCGTCTTTTACTTTTGCTGATTGTAACGATTTAAAAGCTTTACTAAGAGCCGCACGTAACGTTTCTGTTGTATATGACTCTTTCTTACCTAAACCAACAAAATAATAACGTTTAACATTTGTTTTTCCTAAGCTATGTACTTTTGAAATGGCTTTCTTCTTAGTTGAAAGTTCTTTTTCTTCTAATAAAACTTGTAATTGTCCTTCAAACGCTTTATCCAGTTCTTGTACAAAGCTACTCGTTTTATCTTCTTCAAATAAGGCAACAATTACCGCTTCATGAATTGCTAATTCTTTTTGTACTTGAAACATGTTCAGACCCCCTAAATTTCTCTACGTCCATTATAACTTTATTTTCGATAAAATGCGACAATTCTAAATTCTATCGTTTCATATGAAGATACTATTTCCAATATCTTCTATGGTGAAATAAGACAAGAAAAAAGTCTAGCGTTATTACCACTAGACTATCTTTGTTTTAAATATTGTCCACGAAACACTTGCATCGTTTCGTCTTGATTTAACATCGTTAACTCTTCTTCCGAAAACTTACCATTTCCTATTTTCACTATATACACATTTACTTTTTTCTTACCCCATTGGCTATAAACATCTTTCACCGTATCATAATATAAATCGAGACGATTTCCTTTTATAGCACCGCCCTTATCAGCTACAACACCATATCCGTAACCTGGCACGAATAGAATTGTCCCGAGCGGGAATACGCGCAAGTCAGCAGCGATTGTGGAATATAAATCCCTTTTTGCTTTAACACCTGAATATGTAATGCCATACTCTGGATGCCCCGGTCTCTTTCCAGTTGACTCTATACCTGATGTATAACCAGTTGCAGTCATTTCTATAACACGATATTTAGACCAGTCATTTGCCTGTTCTAAAGCATTTATCACTTCTTTACTTGGAGCAACTTTTTTCTCAATTTCTGCTGCATGTACTTCTTTTGCACTTGTTTCTTCGTATGATTTTATAATCTCTAATAAAGAAACTCCTGTGAAAGCCTTCCATGTTACGCATAATGCGAATGCAAGTAAACAAGTCATCATAATGCGAATACAATATCGTTTTAACATTTTTATATTCCACACTCCTTCATCGTTAATCATTCCCTATACGATGAAGGAATATGCAAAAAAATAATCTCCAAATTGATTGGAGATTAAAACATTTGATATCCACTTTTCCGAAGTTTTTTAATTATAATTCCTGCTAAAGCAGCACCTACTAATCCAGTAGATAGAATAAACACATCTGCGTGTCCTAAATGCGATACACTTGTCCCAAATGAAGAAAATGTTTCTTTTGGCTTTGAAAAATAGTCCCATACACTCGCTTTATTAATAATAAGCATACAAATAATCGGATACACAATAACCATTACCCACGTAGCTCGCAAAATCATATTGAGTAAAAATCCAATTCCAAAAAATAAAATAAAGAACAACATCATTGAAATAAGTAGTACCGGTATACTCACTTCTTCTCCCTCTCCTTCGCATACGCCGTAAACACATGATAAGCCGTATAACCAAACTGCTCTCCTGGATTTAATGTTGTGTCCATTTCAAAATGCGATTCTGCTCTTCCTTCTAATAAATATTTGATGAGTACAGAAGTATTTTGATCATCTGCAATGTTTTCTGGATGTAAAAAAGCTACTTCCGACAATTCTTTCTCCTGTACGATAACGTCTTCTCCCTCTGGCTCTAAAAGAAAAATAATCATATTATCACTAATTTCATTATGAATAACACCTGAGCGAATACCAATAATCCCCTTTACATGAGCAACAATGCCTGTCTCTTCCAAAATTTCACGTTTTACAGCTTCATCAATAGTCTCGCCTTCATTAACAAAACCAGCTGGTAAAGACCATTGCCCTTTTAATCCACCGTATTTCTTCTTAACGAATAGCCATCTCCCATCTTTTGTAGCTACTAAGCCACTGACAGCTAACCACACTTTCCCTCGCTTCCCCATGATGCAACCTCCTCTACCAGAGAGAACAGAATATTCTTTCTTTTTGTATATTATACTATATTTTTAAGTACACTGTGACTTTTCCTTTCTTAGGGTAATGCCCCATTGCCATCAACTTAAAAAATTGGCATTTCCCCATATCGAAAAAAATGAGCTGAATTATTATAAATAACTCTGGAAAGATAAAGTTTTCATTTTGGGGATACTTCAAAATATTAGCCTGATGGACATAGGTATCACCACATGTCCATGGATTAAAGAAAGAGCCTATTATTAAACTGTACCCTACTCTTTGGGTCTGAAGAGGTGTTATAGATGAATGTAAAGACATATAGGGCTCAAGTGTTTTCTTGGTCTAAGGAGGCCAAGGTAGAAATAGTAGAACTCATTTCCGCCGGCATAGGTATGGCCGGACCTGTTTTGTTCGCCACAGTTCTAGGCTATCCCGCTCTTGGTTTTGCTGCATCGGTCGGCAGTTTGGCAGTCAGTAGCGTGAAAGTCGGTTCGAGTTTTATAAATCATGGGAAAAATTTGGCATCAGCGCTGATATCAGTAGTGCTTGCTGCGATTGCTGCTGTTCTCTCTTTCGGACATGGCTATCTAACATTTGGAGTCTTGATCCTGCTGGTAAGCCTTGCTGCGTTAATTGGCGGATATAGTCGTGCCTTGGCGGTGGAAACAACACGCTTTTTCGTATTCCTGATCATCATCCTCAATATGGTCGACCAGACGGAGTACCGGATGGAACTAATTTTTTCAATCTTAGCAGGGGCGATTTGGACCGTTAGTATCAGCTTGGGGCTAGGCATCTGGGTACACCGTTGTTTTAAATCATCGCTGGATGGAGCTGTGAAAGGGCCAACATCGAAAAAAATCATTCTATGGCGGAATTCTCTTGCACACCTATCCGGTTGGCAATTCCCAATCAGGCTCGCATTATGTTTAGGTATAGCTGAGGGATTGCGAATACTTTGGCCCGAGCACCACTTCTATTGGATTGCAATTACCGTAGCGATCCTTACTCAGCGGAAAATAGAACTCTTTCCAATCAAAACAACACAACGAGTGCTTGGTACAGTAATCGGCGTGATTGTTGCGAGTTTGCTTCTTGCAACTAGCCTACCAATTTGGGGGTTAGTTATAAGTATCGGGCTATTCGCGGGTGTTCGACCTCTTCTAAAGGTTCGAAATTATCTTGTATACTCTGCAACCATGATCCCGCTCATTATTTTGATCATGGAAGCCGGCAAGCCGTTCCAGTTTATCATTCTGTTCGACCGTGTATTTGCAACCCTTATCGGTGCAGTCATCGTGATTGCAGTGAACTTGATATTCAGTAGAGCGATGGCGAAATTAGTGTAAAGGTGGTTATCTAGCGAAAGATACTTTAATATTTCGGGTATCTTTTCTAGTTGAACAAAATCCCCCTAAAATGAAAAAATACGCTATTCTTTCTGTAGAATCATAAGAAAGGATGGCGTTTTTGTATGTCTATTTCTGTATCTGATGAATTACAACTATTTGCTAAAAAACTATATGGAAGGGAAAGTAAGTATGAAAAAAACGAAACAGTGGCCTGGCGAATCTGCATTTTCTTTCTTCGGAAACGCAATTATTCTATATGTAATTTCTTTCACTTTTCACCCTCTTTTTATTACTATATCGAAAACGTGTATTATACAAAAAAAGCAGAAACAGCTCATAGCCGTTTCTGCTTTTTCTACTATATATTAAAAGAACTTCAATTTACCTTTTTTAAGAACTAATAAAGGTCCGCCTAGTAAGAATAAGTAACGGTTGTCGATTACTTTCTTCATGAATGAAGCTTTCCAACCTGTTAACTTTTTACCCATAACAACGCCCATTGCATCGTCATGACCTAATGAACATACAGATCCTTTATTATCAAATGCAAACTTTTTCATTTCGCCTTTACCGCGAACTAACACAGTTAAATTGTGTGCAATGTTATAACCTTCTTGAATTGCAATCTGTGCTGTTGGTGGGTATGGACGGTTAATCTCCTCATTGATGATTAACGCTGCGTCACCAACCATGAATACATCTTCATGACCCGGAGCGTGCATGTACTCATCCACTTTAATACGTCCGCGCATTGCTTCAAATCCAGACTCTTCCACAATACCGTTACCACGAACACCTGCAGCCCAAACTACAGTTTCAGATTTAAGAAGTTCTGCATCATCACCGTTTGCAACGATAATACCTTCTTCAGTTGCTTCCTTAATTGCTGTACCGATGCGGAATTCTACACCTTTTTTCTCAAGTTGTTTTACAGCGTACTCTACTAATGCTGGATCGAAACCAGGAAGTGCTGTTGGAGCAGCTTCTACACAGATGATACGTGCTTTTTCACGTGGAACGTCGTACTCTTTGCAAAGTGCAGGAATACGGTTTGCAAGCTCACCTACGTACTCGATACCAGTAAATCCAGCGCCACCAACAACGATTGTTACTAACTCATCGCGTTTTTCAGTCGCATATTGAGCGAATTTTTCTTCCATATGCTCACGAATTTGACGAGTTGCATTAATGTTAGTGATTGAGAATGCATGCTCTTTTAATCCTTTAATTCCGAACGTTTCTGATTCGAAACCAAGACCGATTACTAAGTAATCATACTCTAATTCACCATCTTTTAAGATAATACGTTTTTCGGCAGCTTTAATCTCTACTACTGTATCTTGTACAAAGTTCACTTTATTTGTATCGATAACGTCTTGAATATCTAGACAGATTTTATCATCTTGTAATGTACCAGCTGCACTCTCATGTAACCAAGTTGCTTGGTAGTGATAGCTGTTGTTGTTTACTAACGTAATTTCAGCTTCACTTACAGATAATGTTTTTTGCAGACGAACAGTCGTAATCATCCCGCCATAACCTGCACCTAAAACTACGATTTTTGGAGTCTTCACCAAATCACAACCCTTTTCTTTATATAATAGTAATTAAAAATAATACCAAGTACTAAAAACTCTATTTGTCAAGAATGTGGAATTTATCACATTCTATATCATAACAAAACGTAGTCAAAAAATCGTACGAAATTTGTCATAGAAATTTAACATAATACTTCCCTATATTAGTCGGTTTCATTCCATAATTCAAGCACCTAGAGAATTATCAATATTTTAAAATAACATAGCGTTTTCAAGGGTTTTTTAGCCTTTTTTTCATGTATTTTCCTTTCGCTATATTTTATACGATTCTAAAACATCTATGCGCAAACTTACTTATTATTCAGTCGTTTTCAGAAGTATTATTAACTGAAATATGCT
Source organism: Bacillus sp. NP247 (assembly GCF_018966865.1). Taxonomy (NCBI): domain Bacteria; kingdom Bacillati; phylum Bacillota; class Bacilli; order Caryophanales; family Bacillaceae; genus Bacillus; species Bacillus sp. NP247. Next base: position 2,131,620 of record NZ_CP076653.1, read on the forward strand.
ATCATTTATTTGAAAGTGTCATCATTTGCAGGATTTTCGTGTACATATGAACAATATATGAAATCAATATTAAAATTCCATCTATAGGGGGAATGAAAGTGACAGAAAATCAAAAAGTTTACGACATAACGATTATTGGTGGTGGCCCAACAGGACTATTCACTGCATTTTATGGCGGAATGAGACAAGCAAGTGTAAAAATTATTGAAAGCTTACCTCAACTTGGAGGGCAATTATCCGCACTATATCCCGAAAAATATATTTATGATGTAGCTGGATTCCCAAAAGTGCGTGCACAAGAGTTAGTTGATAACTTAAAAGAGCAAATGAAGAAATTTGATCCAACTGTTTGCTTAGAGGAAGCTGTTGATACGCTTGAAAAACAAGCTGACGGTATATTTAAACTTGTTACAAATAAACAAACTCACTACTCTAAATCTGTCATTATTACTGCTGGTAATGGTGCTTTCCAACCACGCCGCTTAGAATTAGAAGGTGGGGCAAAATACGAAAAGAAAAACTTACATTATTTCGTTGATGATATGAATAAATTTGCTGGAAAACGCGTCGTTGTATTCGGCGGCGGTGACTCAGCAGTAGATTGGACAATGATGTTAGAACCGATTGCGGACAAAGTTACAATTGTTCATCGCCGTGATAAATTCCGTGCACATGAACATAGCGTAGAAAGCTTAATGAATTCCCGTGCAGAAGTAAGCACACCTTACGTTCCAGTTGAACTCATCGGTGATGATACTATTGAACAAGTTGTTCTTCAGCACGTAAAAACAGAAGAAAAAGTTATCATCGATGTTGATGACGTAATCGTAAACTACGGCTTCGTTTCTTCGCTTGGTCCAATTAAAAATTGGGGCTTAGATATTCAAAAGAACAGCATCCTCGTGAACTCAAAAATGGAAACAAATATTCCTGGCATTTACGCTGCTGGTGACATTTGTACATATGAAGGAAAAGTAAAACTCATTGCTTGCGGCTTTGGTGAAGCACCGACAGCAGTAAACAATGCAAAAGCTTACTTCGATCCAAACGCAAAACTTCAACCAATGCACAGCTCAAGTATGTTTTAATATAGAAATGAAAAGAACTCTTTTTACATGAAAGGAGTTCTTTTCATACTCTCTCCTTCTCCTAACTAAAATACATTCCAATTTTATAAAAAACACTACTTCCTTCCAAAATATGTTACAATAAAACAAGAACGTATGTTTCGTTTAATAAAGGGAGGTTTTATTAATGAAAGAACCTATTATCGTAAAAAAAGAAGCTTTCCAAGCAATCGGTGTCTCTATTACGACGACTAACGAAAAAGAAGCATCGACTGAGGGAAGGATTCCAATGCTTTGGAATCGCTACTTTCAAGAACAAATCATGCATCAAATTCCAAATCAACAAACAAAAGAAACATTCGCCTTCTATTCAAACTACGAATCAGATGAAACTGGTACGTATCAATTTACGATTGGTATGCCTGTTTCTTCATTAGAAGACGTTCCTGAAAATATGACAACTTTAACAATACCTGCTACTACGTATGCGGTATTTACAACGAGAAAGGGACCAGTTTCTGAAGTCGTTTGCGAGGCTTGGGAATATATTTGGCAATGGTCGAAAGAAAACAAACGTGCCTTTACAACAGATTTCGAACTGTATGATGAAAAAGCAACAGATCCAAATAACGTACAATTGAATATTTATATTGCATTAGCCTAAAACATTAAAAAGAAGATGCCCTTGGTATCTTCTTTTTTTGTCGTGAAATAGCCACTGTGCAAATTCATTATTATTGTCTACAATGAGAAAGTGCAGTATAGAACTATTAGAAACTGTATAAAACGATTGTTAATAGGTTTTTTAGTCTAAAATCGGTACATAGAAAGGAAGCAATATGGAGGAACTACAACAAAATAAATCTGCTTTAGAAGGAAGCGGAAAACCGTTATTAAAAAATACAAACTTCCTTTTTCTTTGGGCAGCTACTCTCTTTTCAAGTTTTGCTTTAGCCTTTTTTACTTTTTCACAAACATGGTACATAGCAAAAACATTAAACCTTGAGGCTTCACTCGGTATTGTTTTCGTGGCTCTTAGTGTTCCAAGGCTCATCTTTATGATTATCGGCGGAGCATTAGCTGATAAATTCCCGAAAAAAAACATTATGTTTTATTCTAATATTATTCGCGCTATTCTTGTCGCAACCATTCTCACCTGGTTCATCGTCGGTGATGTAACACTATATACATTTGCCTTGTTCGCTTTGTTCTTCGGACTTGCTGACGCTTTCTTCTGGTCAGCCGATGGATCTATTCTGCCTGAACTCGTAGAAAAAAGCCGTTTAACACAAGCAAATTCACTTACTCAAATGACAAACCAAGCATCTGTCATTTTAGGACCTGTACTTGGCGGTATTCTCATTAAATTTACGAACTATGAAACGATTTTTTCAATTACAATCCTGCTACTCATTATCGCTGCAATACTCGTTCAAAAAATACAATTTACCGTACCCGAAAAAAATGAAACAGACAAAGGCATGTTCACTTCTATTAAAGAAGGAATCTTATACGTAAAGGAATCACCATTCCTTTCAACTTTCCTGATTTGTAGCGCCTTTCTAAACTTATTTTTAATCGGTCCGATGCAAGTCGGTTTCCCGCTTTTTGTTAAAAACGTTCTGCACGGTGATTCACTTCAGTTTAGTTACTTAGAAGCATCTGTCGGCGGCGGAATGGCAATAGGAGCTGTCATTGTCGGGTTAAAAAACATTAACCGCAGACGTGGTCTATTTTGTATTATCATGATGCTACTGTCTGGTGTATTCTTCTTATCCATCAACTTTAGCACTGTACTTTGGCAAGCTCTATTAGCTGGAATGTTTTACGGTATTACAATTGCGATGGCTATCGTTCCACTTATGGCAATGATCCAATCAACAGTAAAAGAAGAGATGATGGGACGCGTTATGAGTTTACTCATGCTTTCATCGATGGGATTCATTCCGCTCTCTTACGCATTTACATCGCTTGCACTTGGGATCGGCATTCCAATTGTAACGGTTATGAAAAGCGGCGCAATTGCTGTTATCGTCTTCGTACTATTTGTAGCGATTCGTGTTCCAGTTGTAAGGAAATTCGATTAGCTACTAAGAGTCATGTATTATACGCATGACTCTTTTTTAAATGGATCGAATAACGGTATTCCCTTACTTCTCCTTAATGCCGCTCCCCACTCTAATCCAATTTCTAAAAATAAATCTCGCATCGTACTATACAACAGTGCTCCAACATCTTTACGAATTTCTCCGTACTTATACGCTCTCACAACACTTTTAGCCCGCCAAATGAAACTTCCATTCACTTCTTCATCAGCTAATATTTGCTCTAGTAAAACACCTTGCTCTAGTAGGCCACTCTTTTTATACGCAAGTTCTACTTTACTCCACAGTATGTTAATCTTCTTCGGGTTACTCGTCATCGGCACAAGCGCGTATATAAAAGGCTTTGGTATATCGTGACGACAATACGTTTCATCAAGCTCGTACGTTATTTTTTTTTTCTCTTTTATTTGTGGAATGTTTTTAAAAAGAACTGTTTCCCCCTCACATTTTTGCTCCTTTCCGCTACAGCCAGCTGCATGATCCTCATTTTCACATGCGGACATTTTCATACGGTCATCCATGCGGTCAATCGCAGATGTAAGAAATACATATAAGTTTGCACTGTACCCACCGCGCTTATGTCTTTCTTTTGTCATAACACGTTTAATAATTCCTAGTTCCTCTAATTTTGCAATCGAGCGGCGTACCGTACGAATACTCTTTCCAATATTCGTCGCAATTGTCTCCATTAACGGACAAGCAACACCAACTGTTTCGTTCTTCTCATTAACCGCATACTTCCCTAAAAAATGAATAACGATAGAATCCGTTTTATTCAATTGAAATCGATAGCACTTCAAAACTTGTTTTTGATATACATTAAACTCTTCTTTACTTCGAAATTCACTATATGGTTTCATTAAATTATATAAGCTTCCCATTTTTATCACCTCATTTATAGGTAAGAGTCAGGAAGAGAAATTGGCGTGATATTTAATATTTTTTTACTGGAGATGAAAATATGATCGTAATTAGCGCTTGTTTAGGTGGCATTGCTTGTCGTTATGACGGCAACGATAATCTCGTTTCAAAAATAGAAGAGTTATTACAAAGGGAAGACACCATCCTCGTTTGCCCCGAAGTATTGGGCGGTTTACCTACACCACGCCCTTCTGCTGAAATTATCGGTGGTAATGGTGATGACGTTTTAGATGGAAAAGCAAAAGTGATGACGAAAGAAGGCCAAGATATCACGGAGGCTTTCGTGCGTGGTGCTTATAAAGCATTAGAACAAATAAAAGGTTTAAACCCAGAATATATAATTTTAAAAGAACGTAGTCCATCTTGTGGTAGTTCCACTATTTACACAGGGGAATTTAACGGCAATAAACAAACTGGCTACGGGGTAACAACGGCTTTATTTAAAAGACATGGATTTAAAGTCATTTCAGAAGAGGATTTTGAGAACGAAAAAAGGAATTGACCATGATCGTCAATTCCTTTTCTTCACTACTTATTTCACACCTAATTTTTCTTTCACTTTCGCAGGAAGCTCGTCCTTTTTCACTTCTTCCCAAGCTGATACACCTTTTTTATCTGAGTGGTATGCACGTAGAAATGCTTCTTTGCGCAGATTCTTTTGAGCATTAAATTCTAATTCTTTCTCTTTACCTTCTTTATCAAATCCAGTTAACTTGTACTCAAAATATTTGTATGGCTTACCGTCATCAGACTTCTCATTTTTTTCGATTCCATCAGTTGTAATTTGAACGTAGTACTCATCTTTACCCATACGGTTTAAATCACAGCCAACTAACAGACTTGCAAATACAACTAAAATACTAAACAGTGCAATGTATCTTTTCATTTCCTTCACCTCATATGTTTTTTCTTATATTCTTATCTTAAAGCCTGGGCTTTAAAGAAGAAATTCAAAAACATGACATGAACATTACACTTTTGTAAGATAATAAACTAAAACTTTAATCAGTGTTTTTTTCATTGAAAACGTTATTGGTACTCATTTAGCCTAGTCATGACAATCTATTAACGCCAATAACGTCTTCCACTTGTCACGAATCTTATCACGTAATTTTCTTATACCTCTTATTACACCCTCTATTACGCACTCTATTATGATATCTATTACAAGATAACTTACGAATCTAATTATAGGTTTAATCACATATCTTCCTATGAATTCAAAAATATCATCAATCTTGTGTCTCCTTCTTCTTGCATATATTCGCTATCTTTGACATGCTCTTTTTCTTTTTGAACGGCAAAAGAAAAGACCTTCCCAACGATTTGATTTCATCGCTAAGAAGGTCTTTATATGCAATCTACCCATTCAATTTCCGCTTAGAATAATGGAATGAAAAAACTTAGCACTCTTCCGGCTTACCAGCATTCGACGCTGTACGGAAAGATGATCCACATCCACATGATGCGATCGCATTTGGATTGTCGATTGTGAATCCGCCGCCAAGCATAGATTGCTTATAGTCAACTTTCACTCCTTTAACAATCGGAGCACTTTCTTTATCGATAACAAATTCAACACCGAAAAACTCAAGAACTGTGTCGTCTTCTTTTGGTTCTACTTCAAATCCTAAGCCGTAAGAAAGACCGCTACATCCGCCGCCGTGTACAGCAAGGCGCACATACTTCTCTCCATCTTCAGCATCTTTTAACATATCTTTAATTTGAAAAGCTGCTTGTTCTGTTACTTCAATCATGAAATACACCTTCCTTTCTGTTCTCATTCTATTATACATCTTTACGCTTCTATCTTGTAATCATACACTCCGCGGCAAATTACTTCTGCTGGTCCTTTCATTAACACATTACCTTCTTCTGTCCATGCAATCATTAAATCGCCACCAGCTAAATGAACTGTAATTTCTTTACCACGTTCCATTTTTCCATTTAAAATAGCCGCAACAACAGCTGCGCATGCTCCTGTCCCGCAAGCTTGTGTTACACCAGATCCACGTTCCCAAACGCGGAAATTCATCTCTTCATCATTCAAAATCTCGATGAATTCAACATTCACTCGCTCTGGGAACATTTCATGTGTCTCAAGAACTGGTCCTAACGTTGTAAGAGGCGCTTTTTCTACATCATCAACAAAAATAACCGCATGTGGATTCCCCATTGAAACAGCTGTAAATGCATAACGGTGATTATTGTATAAGAAATTTTCACGAATAAATGGTGTTTCTCCTTCACCAAGCATCGGTATTTCTTCACGCGTTAAACGAGGTGCTCCCATGTCGATTTTCGCTAATGTAACTTTGTCATCTTCTACCGTTACTTCTGCCGTAACAATACCAGCTAACGTTTCAATTGTGAAAACTTTACCTTCTACTAGTTTATGCTCATACGCATATTTGGCTACGCAGCGTAAACCATTTCCACAGCTCTTTCCTTCTGAACCATCGTTATTAAACATGCGCATTTTTACTGGTGCCACATCAGAAGGACAAATTAAAATCATTCCATCTGCACCAATACCAGTATTAATATTTGAAACCTTTTCCGCTACAAGTGCTAAATCTTCTTCTCTAATTTGTTCCTCAAACATATTTACATATATATAACTATTTCCAAGACCATGCATTTTTGTAAAAGAAAATTGGCTCATTTTTATTCACTCCAAAAATAATTTATTATTTCAAGTATAAAATGCATGCTTTTAGAACACAATATGAATGTCCCCCGTTTCTCATATTTGACAGCGTTTTGGCAATAAGCCGTTCTTACACAAATCGTGTAAGAAAAAAGCCCTTCTAAAAGGGCCTTTTTTTTTCGAAATAAACACTCCTAATAAAGTGAAACTTTAATCGGTGGGGATTTTGTTCATCCCCCACTGATTATTAGCCCGCACCAATCGAGCTTTTACGGGCAGCAGGGCTTCAATCTAACTTCTTTGCTTCAGCTGAATTTTGAGGTGGGAGTCTTACTGCCCACAAATAGCGGGATAAATGAAAAAAGAAAAACGTTGCCTGTTTGCAACGCTTTAAAACATTGGATTTTCATCCATATAATCATATACATTATTTACAAGTTCTTCTACTGTTGCACCTTGTACAACTTCACCATTTACAAGTGCAAATGGACCTTCAAAACAGATACCACAATATCCTAAACAACCATATTCCATTACATCTAAATTAGGATCTTTTTCTAACTTCTCTAAAGCTGCTTGCGAACCGCTCGCAAGGTTACCTACACAAAATTCGATTAATGGTTTAATCAAAACTCTCCCCCCCCTGTATCTCTAAACAAATTACCATTTACTTTAATAGGCACGAAGTACATACCTAATTTGTGAAACGGATAAGTAACCCTCTCTACTTGTTACCATTCCACTTTATTTATAAGAAGAAAACTAAGCTGTTTCTTGTTGTTTTCGTTATATATTCTAAACCGTTTAGTTACTTCACTATTTCACTTCACAATAGATAGTCTTCTTTATATAACATACTACTCATAATGAAATAGTAAATAGAAAATGAAAACAGTTTACTTTACTTTTCTTCTTATTGTACAACAGAGTATTCATTCATGCATTGTTATTTGTTCACAAATTCGATATAATTTGATTGAGTAAAGTCGAAATATTTTATTAATATAAAATTGTATGATTAGGGGATATTTCAACAGAAAAGGGGTAATCCATCATGAAACACCTCGTAATACTGGGTGGTGGCTACGGTGGAATGAGAATTCTGCAGCGGCTACTTCCAAGCAACCAACTTCCAGATGATGTACAAGTGACATTAATCGACAAAGTACCATATCATTGCTTCAAAACTGAATATTATGCATTAGTGGCGGGTACAATTTCAGAAACACATATTCGCATACCGTTTCCTGAGCACCCACGTCTTAATATTCAATATGGCACAATCACAAATATTGATCTTGAAACGAAAGCCGTTCATCTCGATGGAGGTGAAACAATCCAATATGATGATTTAATTATCGGACTTGGCTGTGAAGATAAATATCATAACGTTCCTGGGGCGAAGGAATATACACATAGCCTACAATCGATTGAACAAACACGTAAGACATATGAACAATTAAATAGTCTAGAACCAAATGCAACAGTAGCTGTCGTTGGCGCTGGCTTAAGTGGCGTTGAAGTGGCAAGTGAACTTCGTGAAAGCCGTTCTGATTTAAAAATCTATTTATTTGATAGAAAAGATAGAATTTTATTCCCATATCCAGAGAAATTAAGTAGATATGTAGAAGAATGGTTTATAAAACATAACGTTACCATTATACGAAACTCTAACATTACAAAAGTGGAACCAAATATTGTATACAACCATGAGGAACCACTTGAATGTGATGCAATCGTCTGGACAGCTGGTATTCAAGCAAATGCAGTTGTTCGAAACCTTCCAGTTGAACAAGATGGTAGCGGACGGGTTGTTTTAACAAAATATCACAATATTCCAAATAACGAGCACGTTTATGTTGTAGGAGATTGTGCAGCACTTCCACATGCACCATCTGCTCAACTTGCTGAAGGTCAAGGAGAGCAAATTGTCCAAATATTATTAAAATGTTGGAATAATGAACCACTTCCTGATGAACTGCCTGTTATTAAATTAAAAGGTGTTCTCGGTTCTCTCGGCAAAAAACACGGATTTGGTTTACTAGCAAACCAACCATTAATGGGGCGTGTACCGCGATTATTAAAATCCGGTCTTCTTTGGATGTACAAATATCATAATGGTTAATACTTTAAAGGCTGCCTACATAGTAGACAGCCTTTTTCTATTCATTTTTTTAAAAATAACTTTCTCAATATAGATTCACAAAATTTTTCCATTTTAATATTAAAAACTATCGATGAAAAGTGTATGCTATTTGTAAGTTGTTTTATTATTTCCCTTAGGACCGAATGCGTTCGGTCTTATTTTTTATGTAATAAATACTTTTATAGGAGGCATTACATTTCCCTTATGAACTTAATGAAACTAAACGATCGAATAGAAGCAAAGAAGAAAGAATTGATCTATCTCGTTGAAAAGTATGGATTCACTCATGATAAAGTGATTTCTTTCAGTCAAGAATTAGATCGTTTACTTAATTTGTTAATAGAGCTCAAAACTAAGAAAAAACGTTGCTCATTATAACCTTATTTTTCTATTTCCCTCTCTTTTTTGATACGATATAACTAGAATCAGAAAGGAGCAACTTATGTTTATATTAAAAGACATCAAATATAAAGATATTCTACACATTCCTTACTTACAAATTCAACAAGAAAAAATAACTTGTATTATCGGTGAAAGTGGTAGCGGAAAAAGCACATTACTTCGTATGTTAAACGATTTACAATCGCCAACATCTGGCACAATTGAATATAACGGAAAGTCTATTTTAGATTATCCCCCCATTCAATTACGCCGTGAAGTTGTCATGCTCGGACAAACTCCGCCTATTTTTGATGGAACAATTAAAGATAATTTATTAATGGGACTTCGATTTTCTGAAAAGCCATTTCCAAATGACGATGCCCTGCGGGACTCATTAACGACTGTTAGTCTAGATAAAAAATTAGAAGATAACGCCTCTTCTTTATCAGGTGGCGAAAAACAAAGACTTGCTTTCGCTCGTATTATACTAATGGATCCGCCCGTCTATTTATTAGATGAACCAACTTCGGCACTAGATGGTGATACAGAACACCGCGTTATGAAACAATTTACTATACTCGCAAGAGAAAAGAAAAAAACAGTTATCTTCATTACACACTCACAACAACTTCCAGAAGAAATCGCAGACGATATTATTGAAATTAGTAAAACAAACGGTGCAACTAGAAAGGAAGTGCTATCAATTGAAGGGCGTTATTGAACTACAAATTTGGCAACTTGCAGCTGCATATATTTTCATCCTTATTTTAATCGGGCTGGTGAAGTTAAAAGGAATACCGCGTGAGAAACAAATTACAATTGCTACATTACGTATGACGATTCAGCTCGTACTAGTCGCATATGTCCTTACATACATATTTGAAAATAGTAATCCGTTTTATACAATAGCTCTCATTACTTCTATTACTACATTTGCAATTTTTAATATTTATAAACGAATTAATATTCCAATGTCAAAAGAATTAAAACGAGTAGCCGCCCTCTCCATGATTGCTGGATCAATTGGCCCTCTTCTACTATTTATCTTTGTCATTATCGGACACGATCCTTGGTATGCTCCGCAGTATATCGTTCCTATTGCCGGTATGCTAATCGGTAACGCTATGACAGGCATTTGCCTCGGGGCAAATACCTTTTTAAGCAGCATGAAATCACAAAGAGACCATATTGAAGGTGCACTTATGCTTGGGGCAACACCGAAAGAAGCAGCTGCTCCGCTCATCCGAGACGCTTTTGACTCTGCCATTTTACCAACAATTAATTCTATGGTCGGAATGGGAATTATAAGCTTACCAGGCATGATGACAGGACAAATTTTATCCGGTGTATCACCATTTACAGCTATTCAATATCAAATTGCGATTATACTTGGTATTTCTGGAAGTACAGCTTTCTCTGTTATTATCTTCTTACAGCTTGGATATAAAACGTTCTTTAATAAGCGATGCCAGTTGAAAGAGGTTGAAGTACAATCATAAAAAAGACGCTCTGCAAGTTACTTACAGAGCGTCTTTTTTCTTTGCTAATCTTACGCCTTCTTAACGAACTGTGATTTTAACTTCATAGCTCCGAAACCGTCGATTTTGCAATCGATATCGTGATCTCCCTCAACTAGACGGATACTCTTTACTTTCGTACCAATCTTTACAACTGAAGAAGTTCCTTTTACCTTTAGATCTTTAATTACAGTAACAGCATCGCCGTCTTGAAGAACGTTTCCGTTCGCATCTTTTACAACTTTTGCACCATCATTATTTTCAGCTTCCGCTTCTTGACCCCACTCATGGGCACATTCTGGACATACGAAAAGAGCACCATCCTCATACGTATATTCTGAATTACATTTTGGACAATTTGGTAAAGTAGCCATAAATTCATTTCCTCCGTTCATTATTTATACGTAAAAATCAAATCTGATGTTTACATGTCGATAAATAAAATTTGTATAGCATTTCTTTATACTGCCATAGTCTCACGTTATTGACAAGCCTACCTCAAATTCTCATTTTTTATTGTATTTTACAAAATTTCAATTAGTATTCCGATTCCCTCACATTCTGTTACAAATTCTTACAAACAAAAAGAAGAACCTTCATAAGGCCCTTCTTTTAAAATAATCTAATTACGCTCTAGAAAAACCACATATTTTCTTCAACGTAAATTTGATACTCTTCTGCTTCTTCTTCACTTAACTTTTTATTATTTAAATAAATTTCTTGCCATTCAAAGTAATCATCATTTAAATATACAGCGAATTTAATTTTCACATTTTTCTTTTCTTCATAATCATAACCAGTAAATTCCACTATGTCATACTCTTTTTCTTTTTTAACGTACTTCCAATTTGGTTTGTCTGTGATAGACTCTAAAGCCTCTCCTTCAAGACTTAAGCGAACAACGTTTTTAATATTAGGTTCAGTCGGTAAATGAGCTAAACCGAAACTTATCACGCCAAATACCGCAATTACTATTGCTTGTAAACCAATCATAAGCCCGATATGAGCGCCGCCTTTTGATTGTAAATAATACTCTTTCTTATAATCAGGCACATCTTCTGCCTTATGTAAAATACGGATAACATGCTTATAATACAATCGATTCCCTTGCCATCCAGTAAACAGCATCGTCCCCACATATATTATAAAATCTATCCACATTGGTATATCAATAAAAGTAGCTGTAATTAAAGTAGGTACCGCTAATAACGTAAGTATAATAAATAACTGATACATTTTACGATAAGCTAACCAAAAGTGCGGGAAGATAAATGCTACCCAATTCCACGTATTTTCTTTCTCGGGATTGTTCACTTGTCCCCACTTAAAATCGTAATATGCTGTATTCTTTTGAACACCTTTATGTAGTTCTTGCTGGGAGATGGTTTCTTGTAAAACAGTTTCCTTCACGTACATCATCCTTCTCTTATTTCTATATAATTTTATTGTATATGTACAAAACGAAGGAATCTAACAAAAAATAGTTATATTTTATAAAAATGAGCGAAAATCGAATACATTCCGACAATTACCCATTCTATATTCCATTTTACTATTAAATATATTAAAATACTTATATATAAACCATTTAATACACCATGTTAATTATTTCTTAATTTATACAAAAGAGGAATCCTTCAATGGATTCCTCTTTTATAACATATTTTCTCCTTAAAGAACGGCTAAATCTTATCTTAATAACTCCCTAATTTCCTCTATATTTAAATCAGTAAACTTCGCGATATCTTCAATCGGCATCCCTTTCTCATACATCCCACGAATTAACTGTATTTTCCCTTGTTCGATTCCTTGTTCAATTCCTCTTTTAAGTCCTTCCTTTTCTGCATGCGCAAATTTCGCAGCCTCATCCATTAGTACTTTTTCTCTGGCGTCATATGCTTGCTTGAAAGAAGAATCTCGACTCATATCTTCCCATTTATTCATCGCTTTTTGTAACATTGGGTCTTGGCTCATCGCAATATCCTCCAATAGTTCTGTCAATTGTTCATCTTCATTCGCCGGTAACAATAACAACCAACGTACAAATGCATCTTCCCAAGGATTTATTTTTTCCGCTTTCCACTGCCGCATTAATTTTGGAATCTCGACAACATGAATTTCTATGTCATCGCTTAATATTCTTTTCTGTTTCCTATTCCAAAGAACCCCCGTTGTATGAAACTCACCATACTCAGGAAACATGTTAAAATTCAATAAGTTCACAGTAATTGTTTTACAAAGTTCACTATACACCATCCCTTTTTGCAGTTGAGATGTATATAGTTTTCCCCAATAGTATAAACTTCGTTTTATCATATGGTGATTATTATTCAACTGAATCTCCACATTAACCTTTGTACCCGTATTTAATGTAGCTAAAACATCTAAAATCGATAATTTATCGTCCTCATATTGACGATGTAAATGAGGATCCTCTAGTTGTAATGAAGCAATTGGTGATTCCAAAGATTCCTGTAACATCGCATTCAAAAATGTAATAAGAATATCTTCGCTACCACTTGTACCAAATAATTGTTTAAACGCAAAATCAATACGTAAATTAACTAATTTCTTGGACATGTGTCTTTTCACCTGCTTATTTTATTTATAGTTTCATTTTACATAACAAAAACGAAAGTAGGCAAATAAGAGCTTGAAATAATAAAGAAAAAAAGAGCTCTAATTAGAGCTCTTTTTCATCACCACACAACTATTCCACATTTCCTTTCACTTTCTCAATAACATCTTCTATACGTTCCGCTATACATTCTATCTCCCAATCTCCCTCACCATGCATAGCCGTATAAACTGGACAATTCTCATCATTACTATCTACAAAAATCGGATCTCCAAGATACAAATCTATGCCGATTACAATCCATCCTTCTTTCCAATCTCCGTCTCCATTCCCAGTTAAACTTTTCCCTTCATCATCAATGCTATAACCAAGTTGTCCTTCTTCTATCTCTTCACTATCAAATAATTCTATTGTCATTGGTTCAAATTCATACTCTAACTCAATTTCATTATCCTCAGCACGATCTACATATGCTAAAAGTTGTTTAATTTTATTGTGGTTAATCATGCTATTTTCTCCATTCTATCTTTTAAAAATCTAATTTTATTCATAATGAGCTGCCGCAAGTAACATTTGGGCAATAAATTTCCATGGAATATTTTCTGGAAGCTTCTCCCCTTGATTTATATAAACACCTTCATAATCACCTAACCAACCATGTAATGCCTCTAAATAAGTCTCTACCTCTACATTCTCCCATTCATCTTTGTTCACTTTAAAATCCTTTTGGAGGTATACAAGAAACTTCAATAAGTCTTCTTTAGAATTTACGTGCTCAAGGTATTCAGCTACATCCATATTATTCTCATCCTTCTCTTGCTCGTCATTTAAACTAACTATAATATATGAAATAAGATTCTTAAAATTATTATTTGAGGTGACCAATATGAAGACTACACTTTGGACAGAAGATGACTAGTTAAAATTAGCACCGATTAACGACGAACTAATAAAAAAAGCTGAAGATGTACTAAACGTAAAGCTTCCGGAATCGTACATAAATCTTCTAAAAGAACAAAACGGAGGAACGCTGCGCCTTGATGCTCACCCTACTTCAGAGCCAAATTCTTGGGCGGATGATCATGTTAATGTTTCTGGCTTATATGGTATTTCTTTTGATGAAAATGAATCTAGCATTTTAGATAGCCGTTATTTAATTCAGGAATGGGAAATGCCTAAGAATCTCGTACTTTTATCTGGGGACGGACATACGTGGATTGCATTAGACTATCGAAACGTAGCTGAAAATCCTCCAGTTATATTTATCGATAATGAGTTTGAGGAAATTATTGAATTAGCACCTAACTTTGAAAGTTTCTTACAAAACTTAACTACGTATGAATACGCCGAAGAGTAAGCCTCGCTCTAAGAAGGATCAAAATTTTATTACAAATTTATACGCCACTTTAAAACCACTCGGCTTTAAGAAAAAAAGACATACATTTTTCAAAGCTGATAATAGATTTTATAAGCTTATCAATATACAAAAAAGCCAGTTTGAGGATGACTTCTATATAAATATAGGAGTTCACCCTATCGGCCTCCCGCAGCTTATCACGGACCAATTACAAATAAAAGAAAACATCTCAATATTCGATTGCATTCTACAAACGAGAATAGAGCCTATAAACATCAAAAAGAACAGTCTATTGCATAATGTTTCACATGAAACTATCGACATTCCGAATTACCTTTCTACTATTTTCGAATGGTTTCAAACGTGGGCATCTTATGAAGATTTAGCAAAAATAAATATACATTCCATTACTCCGTTACTAGCCGTCGTTCCAATATTAAAAGAAAAAGCGTTTCTACTTCTTACTTGTTTTTCTTTCTACAACTTAAAACAGTACGAACAAGCTAATCTTTACTTACAACAATACTTGCATTGTGCTGTGCATCTGAATACCGAGGAGAAAGAGCTAGTATTCTTTCATGAAGTTGATATGCATATGAAAAAACTAGTAGAAAGTGCAATGTAATTTCACATTGTGCTTTCTACTAGTGCTTTATATTCTTCTTGTAACCTTTTAAATTGTTCTTCATATTTTTGCATCTTCACAGTATCCGTTTTGGAATTAAGGACTGGCCTTCTTCTCCCAGTCACCATTATATTTTTCCCATCTATTGCATCGTTCATATATACGTAAGGTTTAAAAAACTCACATGCCGTATATGGCAATGCTACAGAAAGTTTTGCATACTCTTCCACCTTAAATTGATTAGATAAGCTTAACTCCCTCAAATTTTTTAATTGTATTAAAGGTTCTAACGAATCATCTTTAACCTTTAAGTTCATAAGAGTAAGCTTTTTCAAATGCTGTAATTCAGCAAGCGGCTTTAAAGTTTGTACTTTCATCGCTGTATTTATCCCGCCGCCCATATAGAAGGTATTGAGTTGTGTGCACTTACTTAAAGCACTTAAATCTTCTAACTTAGAAAAATCATCAATTAGTAAGGATTTGAGTTTTTTATTATACGCAATATCCCATAACGTCTTCGCTTTTGTATTCCAGCACATATACAACTGCTGTACATCAGATAATTTTTGAAGGCTACTTAAATCCTCGATCCTCATTTCGTAAACGTACAATATATTTGGACGAGCATACGTAAGAATATGCTCAAATTGCTTTTGATTTACTGCGAAAACCCATAACTTCTTAACCTGTAAAGATGCTAATCGTTCTATATTTTTTGTTTTCCCCTCAATCGCTAATTCTTCTAAACTAGCAGTAACATTTTCCAAATCCTTTATAATCCTCGGCTGCTCACCAATTGGGAACATTTTATCCTCCCCTACAACCCCCAAGTAATATTCATTTCTTCAAATGACTCCTTACTTACTTCTAGTCCTTCACTCTCATCCGTTCCAATCATCGCTACCTCTTCTTTAGACAATATAATTTCCTCATTTGGACTTTGGATTTTTCTCTCATACACGAGTTGTAAAATCTCTATTTGTTCCTCTGTTAGCTCATACTCTTCTTCCAATCTTTCTATTGCAGATCCCGTATCCAGTAATGGAATTTCTAATAAAAATCCACCGTGTTCTTCCATCTCTTCAAATGAATCGATTGAATATGCACCGTTATTATCAATCCAAAATGCTGTTGTAATGAAAGGAACTGTTTCGCCATCTACTTCTTCTAATACGTATTGAAGTGCTTCTTCTTTAGCAATTTCTATCACTTCCGAAGGTGCCCCTTCAAAATAATTTGTCGCATCAATCCACTCATCGATTCTCTCACTATTCACATCTTGAAGACATACGATCGTGTAATTCGGATGAAACGTAATTGTCCCTTGTCCGCCTTGGGTATCTTGCATACTATAGTTAAATCCATCCCATGAACTTTCATGTGAAAAATCAGGAGCATGTGCTACAAAAATTGCGTCTGCAATCGATTTTAAAATGCATCCTTTCCATAGTTGTTCTTTACTTATATGAAAGTTATATTTACTCATTCTCTTCCTCCGCATACATGTTTTTTAATATTATCTTTCGACTTCTCATTCCTTGTAAAGTACTTTTTCATTATCTAAAAATAGTAAAAGCACCCTTCATACAAAGGATGCATTTACTATTCACCTACCACTTCTCCCTGCACTCTTCAATCAAACACAGCAAGTACCTCTTCGTCATATCTGCCCTTCTCCACCTTGAGAGCATTCGCTTTTCTTTTGGATTCTGCCGTATTCTCACTACTTCTTTTAATAAAAGCTCCCATTCTCTCGCTGAACGTTCTAACAAGTATTGCAATCCTCTATCTTTTGAGACGATTGTTTTATTCTCTAACGTATATAAAATACGCCCCATCGTAACGACAGCTGATTCCACCCATTCTTCTATGAAAAATAAATATGGACGCTTCGCTTTTTCACTCCAGTACTGTTCTACGTTGTATTTCATCGTATTAACTACATCGTCCCATCTTATTTGAAACGGAAGATCTTCCGCTTCTTTCCCGGCAACTGTAATACCTTGATTTTTCAATGTCCACCATGTGACCGCATTAATATCCCAATGACCTATATTCGCCTTACCATCTGCACAATACACGTACTCATTCATTTCATCATTGTATTTCCCTAAGTCAGCAAGAGGAATATACATACCGTCCATTCTTTTACCTAACGTACTTTTACTAAGCTTTTTATGAAATTCTATAATTTGTTGTTTTTCAGATTCATTTACGGAATCACTTATTACCGTAACAAAGTCCACATCACTCGTTTCTATATGAAATGCTCCTAGCGCGATCGATCCGTAAATGTATACCCCGACTATTTTTTCATCCGAAAAAATTCCTTTTAACTCTACTATGTACTGCTCCATTAACTGTTTTACTTCTTCTGGTAGAGCCTGCTTTATTCCATTCTCCACATCTATCCCTCCAATAAAAAAAGCCTTTGCAAATTCGCAAAGACTTCCTGCTTTATAAATATTTCTCGATTTCTTCGTAAACATCCTTCAAACGAGGATTTCCTTCTCCAACAACTTCTCCATTTACAAGAACAACCGGATAAAATAAATCTTCCTCCACTACGCGCTCTGCGAATGCTTTTTTATCTTCATCTTCTTGTTCTTCTTGAAAATCAATATACTCGAAATTAAATTTATTTTCTTGTCCTTCATATTTACGACCAATCGCCGCTTGTAACCACTCAAACGTTTCTGTTGAAGATGGCATTCCGACGCAACTCGCACAAATCACTTTCGTCCCATACACTTGCACATTAACCATTTCTTCTCCCCCACTTCTTGCCCTAACAGTATATTCAGATACCTTAGTACATAAGCACATCATTTTACAAACTTATTCCATACCCCTATACTGAAAAAACACGTTGTACACATGATAAAATATTTCGACAATAAAACAAGAACAGAAAAAATAGATTTTCCCCTCTATCTTGATTATAATAAAACTGATGAAAGGAGTCGATAAAAATGGAAAACCCACATATGCAAGAACAAGTACTAGAAGTACTAGATAAATTACGTCCGTTCTTACTTCGCGATGGCGGAGACGTTGAATTAGTAGACATTGAAGAAGGTATCGTAAAATTACGCCTTATGGGTGCATGCGGAAGCTGCCCAAGTTCTACAATCACACTAAAAGCTGGTATCGAACGCGCACTACTTGAAGAAGTACCAGGCGTTATTGAAGTAGAACAAGTATTTTAATCTAAAAGCGGAAGCGGCTCGTTCAGAACAGAAGGTCATTGGAGCTCCTGACGAAGAGGCGCTTTTTGCCTCACAGTAAGGCGCGAAATGGCCGACTGTTCTAGCCGCTGGAGCTGGATAACATCTAAAAGCAGAAGCGGCTCGTTCAAAATGTGAGGCGGAAGAAGCGAAGCCACCGAACATTTTAGCCGCTGGAGCTAGATAACATCTAAAAGCAGAAGCGGCTCGTTCAGAATCGTTTTCTAAAAAGAGACCCATTTGAGTCTCTTTTTTTATTCAAATAACACTTCTCCTTTAACATCATAAAACAAAATTGGAAATCCTTCTCAAAAAATGCGATAATTAATACTATATAGTGAATCGTTCACACATATAAGCGGGATAAAGTAAAAAACATAGGGGGACGACACATGCCAAGAATGGGAAACACTTTTTTAACAATTCAAGAACTAGAAAAGAAAAAAGAGTATTTATTAGACCTTTCATCCGTTATACCAACATGGAATACAAGCTATCAATTTTTATTTAAAGAAATCCAGCAAGAATTATTGAGTAAAGTAAATGAAAAAATCGAAAGACATCAATTCATTTTAAATATATGTGCAGATCAACAGGTAGGGGCATAATGTATTACATACAATTGTAGTATAAAAAAAGAGACCTCCATCGGTCTCTTTTTTTATACTTTTAAGATAGCCAATCTAATTTCCTAATGCCTAACTTATCAACTGGTAAACGAAATGACTCGTAAAAATGATTCATAAATTGCTCAGTGCGCTTCACATCATGTAAAATGATTTCTAAACGAGCTCTATATATGCCTTTTTGTTCTTCGTTTCCTGTTTGATAATATCGTTCAACCGTTTCAAAGTAGTGAAGCGGGAACAGAAGCCTTGCGAATAATAAGCGCCAACCAAATGAAGAGAGCGAATAATTACGTTCATAATCTGTAATGAATTGGACTACCGTCTGCTCCCAATCTTTCTTCTTTTCTATCATCATATAGCGAATACATTCTGCTATATCCCTACTTGGGTGATCATATACCCAATCAAAAGGAAGTTTTAAGCGCTTCGTTTGATGCCATAATAGAGGTGTAAATCGTTCTTGGCAAATTGTTGCTGCGTCAGTTATTTGCGGTGTATCATCCATTTCTGTATCGACAACATATTGAATTGCATTTTCTGCAACTCCTAAGTAATACGGGAAGGATTCAATAAACAATTGATCGAATACGTCTGAAGGATGGTTCATCACTTGTGATTGCCAAAACTTTTCTAATTGGTCGAGCCTTTTTTCCCATAATGCTTTCCATTCACCAATGCGGCTTAATTGCTCAACTTCTTCTGGAAAGAATGCGCCACGTTTATGGAATATAGAAAGCTCACTTCCTAATGATGTAGCATGTCGCTCTAACATACGCATACCTTTTAATAAGCAATAATTTTTTTCTTCTATCTCACTTACATAGTAGCCGTGTATAGTCGGAACGAAAGTCGAAACAGTTATATCCCCTTGCTGGTTCATATAATCACTGAGCTTTTTCATCTCTACAAGTACTTCTTCCTCCATTTCTCCAATTGGAACAAGTACATAAATTTTGTTGCGAATCCAAAAGCTTTTATAGGGGCCAAGGGGGATTAATTCTTTAACATGCATGTGATAATGCTCATAAATATGCTGAATCATCGCAGTCGCCACCTATGGTTTTTCTTTATATATATGAGCTTGTGCTCGCCTTTCATTCCTATGCACATGATAAAGCAACGAAACGTATACAAATACTAAAAAGAAAAAAAGGTGATAAATATGAAAGAATCAAATCAACTACAAGAAAGAGCATTACAACTATTACAAGAACGCGGTGTAACAATTGACGATATTGCTGAACTTGTTCATTTTCTTCAAAAGAAATACCATTCAAATTTAGAGATGTCAGAATGTCGCTATAACGTTGAGCGTGTACTATCAAAACGAGAAGTACAAAACGCACTTATTACAGGGATTGAACTTGATGTCCTTGCTGAAAAAGGAATGTTAAGCGCGCCGTTACAAGATATCGTAAAGCGTGACGAAGGACTATATGGAATTGATGAAGTTATCGCACTTTCAATCGTTAACGTATACGGGTCAATTGGCTTCACGAACTTTGGATATATCGATAAATTAAAACCAGGTATTTTAGAATACTTAAATGATAAATCAACTGGACAGGTGCACACATTCCTTGATGATATCGTTGGCGGAATCGCTGCCGCTGCTTCAAGCCGTTTAGCGCACCGTGCTGAGCATTCAGAGTAACGTATCTAGGCCGTCAGTTTCATACTGACGGCCTTTCATATTCCATAAGCATAAACTCTCTTCCACGGCTCAAAAAAAGAGGTCCTACTTGAAATCCAATGTTTTTATATAGCCTAATCGCTCTCTTATTAAATGTCGCTACACTCAGTCGCAACATTTTCGAATTGAATTCCTCAGCAGCAAACGCTATCCCAGCTTGAAAAAATTCTTTTCCCATCCCTTTCCCTGTTAACTCGGGCTTCATTCCAATTCCTATATCTACTACGTCTTCGCCTTCATATAAATTGGCATCTCTTCCGCCTGGAACTTGTGCATTTTCTCCAAAACAAAAATAGCCGATGAATTCTCCCTTCTCTCCGCAACAACCGTAATACGTCCCATCTAGCAACTCTTCTATTACTTCGGTATCTCCTGAAAAGCTATATAAAGTATATGGTTCATCGTACGTCCACGTACTTATTTCGTTTGCTTCTTCTTCTGTTAACTTATGTATATCCATCTTCCCTTGTCCCCCTATTATATGCCTACTAACAATATTCGATATTCATCTTATAATTCATCTTTCTCAATATATTTTTTATATTTTCTACTTTATTTCCATGGAAGATTTTTCTTATTATGTTACGATTAAACAGAATCATTCAAATTAAGGTGGTGACAATTTGAATTACTTTTCTTATCTATCTTTGGAAGAGAAACGAAAATTTTTCTATAAAGAACCTCTTAGTTTTTCAAAAGATATAGAGAAAGGGCAATTGGCTTACGCACTAGGTGCTACCCTTTATACACCCGGTACGAAAGAGACGATTGCTGAAGATATCATTAGAAAAAAACATATAGGTGCTACATCGATTATTCTTTGCCTGGAGGATTCTATTAGTGATGAGGAAGTAAAACTTGCAGAACAAAACATCGTAGTCCAAATACAACAAATCGCCAACTTAGTCAGTGCTAACATACTGCACCAAACAGACATACCACTTCTTTTCATTAGAGTTCGAAATCTAAATCAAATGAAAGTAATTGTTACTGAACTAGGCAGTGCCATTCATTGTTTATGTGGCTTCGTCTTCCCAAAATTCACACCAATTAATGGAAGATTATACATCAATCAGCTTAAATATATTAACGAGCTATATTCACTTTCACTTTACGGAATGCCGATTTTAGAATCACCGGAAATCATGCATAAAGAAACGCGCTTAGAATCACTATTACAAATAAAAGATTTGCTAGATTCCTACTACGATTTCATCTTAAACATACGCATTGGTGCTACAGATTTTTCAAGTATATTTGGCATTCGTCGTAATAAATATACTCCTATCTATGATATTACTGTTATTCGTGATTGTATTTCGGACATTATTAATATTTTCTCTAGAGCAACTAACCAATATATAATTTCAGGATGTGTATGGGAGTATTTTTCTAATGATTATGAAGATGGGCTCATACATGAAGTATCACTTGATCAAGCGAATGGATTAATTGGAAAGACAGTCATTCATCCTTCTCATATTAATATTGTACAAGCGATGCACATTGTCACACTGGAAGATTATTTAGATGCAAAATCTATTTTACAAAATGCTGATACGTATAACGGAGTGCTAAAAAGTAGCTTTGCTAACAAAATGAATGAAGTAAAGCCACACTACAATTGGGCTCGCAAAGTCATTTTAAAATCTAATATTTACGGGGTGCTACATGAAAATAAAAAATTCACCGATCTCCTTATTACAAACACAAAGCAACACGTATAACATTTTAAATGATATACAAGTTCATATAGAAATACGTGATGATCCATATACCTTAGCGCTAGGCTCTTTTTTTCAAATGGCTGCGAGGGTAAATAAGAAGCGTAGCTTTTTATTTGTGAGTACCATTCTTGGAAAGCATCTTCCTGTTAAACCAGTAGTTGCTTTAGCAAGCGGATACGCTCTTGCTGCAAGATATATGGAAATACTACATAACACTGTTCATCCATTTCAGAAAGAAATTTTAAATCTCATTTCTTCAGAAATGGATGAAATTCCAGAAGAGGCATTTCATTATCAATATCCGTTACAGGAAGAAGTTTTATTTATCGGCTTTGCTGAAACAGCAACGGCACTCGGTCACTCTATGTTTCAATGTTTCAAAAATGCAAAGTATGTGCATACAACTAGGGAATCGATACCTGAGCTTGAACCCGTTATTACATTTGAAGAAGAGCATTCACATGCAACATCGCACCGTTGTTATGTGGATAAAAATTTTTTCCAAAACAAAAATCCAATTATTCTTGTAGATGATGAGATGACAACAGGAAAAACAGTATTAAATATTATCAGGTCCATTCAAGAGACATTCCCACGAGAAGAATACACCATCGCCTCTTTACTAGATTGGCGTTCCGATACACATCGAAACAAATTTAAACAACTAGAAGATGAACTTCAAATAAAAATTCACGTTATTTCTTTATTGAGCGGAACCATTCGTGCGACTGGACATCCATTAACTACTTCCAAAAAAGATATTCACAACAAAGGAACAGAGCCTCATTTTCAAAAGCATACAATTGCTTGTCCGACATTACCTTATACATCTATTGAACGTAAAGCAAATTATATAAAGCATACAGGTCGCTTCGGTATTTCAGCGCATGAACAAATACAAATCCATAATTTCGCTCAAAAGGTTGGCAATGACTTAAAGAAAAAACGAATAGGAAAACGATCGCTTTGTCTAGGAACTGGTGAGTTTATGTATATCCCTATGAAAATTGCTGCTCAAATGGGGGAAAACATTTTATATCAATCTACAACACGAAGCCCTATCCATCCTGACCAAAATGGGGTGCAGTATGCTATTTATAATCGTTTTTCGTATCCAAGTCCTGAGGATGCTACTATTACGAATTATTTTTATAATATTTCATTTCATGATTACGATGAAGTATTCCTTTTTATAGAACGTGACTTAGATGAGGAATCATTATCTCCTCTTTTAAAGCAATTGCAAACGGTTATTCCAATTATTCATATCGTCTCATTTTCAAAAAGAATAGAAAAGGAAGGTCGATAACTATGGAAAGAGTAAAAGTAGATTCAAATATTGGTAGTTATAGCCGTGAAGATGCTATTTTTCTATTAAAAGATATTAGTGACATGCTGGAAGAAAGTTCAACAGAAGCGAGAGAACGAGCGATTCAATCTGGCACACATTATTCTGAAATGTTGCCAATCGAATATAAGCCGTCTAAACCCTATATGGATTTATTCTTCTCTTCAATGCAAAAATACAAACACAAAATAGCAGTTGCTGTTGGCGTCGTTGCAGAGCAAATCATACAGAATAAAGGAACAAATCTTGTCCTCGTTTCATTAGCACGTGCAGGTACGCCTATCGGTGTTCTCATAAAGCGCTATATACGTTATCGTTATAATCTTGATGTACCACATTATTGTATTTCGATTATTCGTGGAAGAGGTATTGATGAAAATGCTCTTCGCTATATTTTAAAGCACCATCCAAATGAGACGATGCAATTTATTGACGGTTGGACAGGAAAGGGAGCAATAAAAAAAGAACTAAAACATGCAATACTTGATTTTAACGAGAAAAACAATACACAGATTTCTCATTGCATGGCGGTACTTGCTGATCCTGGTTACTGCACTTCAATTTATGGCACCCGAGAAGATTTTCTCATTCCAAGCGCTTGCTTAAATGCAACCGTATCAGGATTAATTAGTCGTACTGTATTAAATGATGCCTTTATTGGTTCAAATGATTTTCATGGTGTTAAATATTATAAAGAACTAGAACAAGAAGACTTATCCAACTTTTTTATCGACGAAGTAGCAACATCATTCCCTTCTGCTCATTTTCATATAAACGAACAATTACATCATATTGCTTCAACATACACAAAGCCATCTTGGCAGGGGCTAAAAGACATCCAATCTATTCAAACACATTTTAGAATAGAGGATATTAACTTAATCAAACCAGGAGTTGGTGAAACAACTCGCGTGTTACTACGGAGAATGCCTTGGAAAATTTTAATACGAACAGAAAATAATCCTGAGTTAGAACATATTTTACTTCTTGCAAAAGAAAAGAATGTCCCTGTGGAAATATACGAAAATATGACCTATTCATGTTGCGGTCTAATTAAACCCCTTATGAGGAAAACAACATGATTTTTGCCAGCGATCTTGACCAAACCCTTATTTATTCTCGCAAATCATTTCGCGCTCATATAGAAGATGCATCTATTCAACTCATTGAAACTTTGGATGGGAAAGAGATTTCTTTCATATCGTATAAAACCATTTCGCTATTAAAAAAACTGCAATTGCACTCACATTTCATCCCAGTCACCACAAGAACTATTGAACAGTTTCAGCGCCTTTTATTGTTCAAAAATGAAATTGTTCCTGAGTATGTTGTTACAAGTAACGGTGGCAATATTCTTCATAACGGCAAGCAAGATACTATTTGGAAAGAAAAAATACAAAAGAGAATCTCAACAGAATGCCTAGAAAGTAATGATATACTAAAAGAATTTGAACAACTTGCCCATAAAGATTGGGTCACATCAAAAAAAACTGCCGATCGATTATTTCATTACTGCATCGTAAAGCGCGAAAACATTCCCTATGATGAATTAAAGGCCTTCACTGCTTGGTTGGATGAACAAGGTTGGACTCACTCACTTCAAGGTAGAAAATTATACTTTGTACCGAAACCAGTTAACAAATGGGATGCTGTCCAATATATAAAAGAAATACTACAAATAGATACCGTTATTACAGCCGGGGATTCTTTACTCGATTTATGTATGCTTGAAAAAGCTAACTATGCTTTCGCACCACTTCACGGTGAACTGGGAGCAACACATGATAACTTACAACCTCATATTTTAAAAACAAATGAAATTGGTATATACGCAGCAGAAGAAATTGTAAGTAAAGCCCTTCAAATTATCCATCGTTCATTACCTACTTTATAATACAAATATGCATAATTGCATGCGCACACCCATTTAAAAAATGCTACAATTTATTCGAATCGCTGTTGCTACACTTCTTGATTAAAGAAAAGACGTTAAAACGGAAATTAACGTCTTTTCAGACTCAAGCAATTGACACATTTTGTCATCATGAAAGACACTCGAAAGAGTGTCTTTTTTTCTATACCTGAGCAGGACCTGCTCATTTACAAAATAAATGCATAAATTAATATAACTCTTTAAACACATTATTCCCTTTCTATATGTTGCGGCGTTCGTTGCGACAGATTCGGATAATAAAAAGCACTCCAGCCAGAGTGCTTTTTACTTTCAAACAAGGAGGTTACATATATGGATAGTACTCTTGTATTTAACTTTGGAATTGGTATTGTCATCATTTTATTCGTCTTCTTTGTACTTTGTATGAGTGGGATATAGAAAGACGGTTTGAGACGTCTTTTTATACATATGTATTATTTGACCGTCGCCCCAAAAGTAACCATAACAGTTACAGGTATACGAATAACTACTAACATATCCACAAATAGGAGGAAGAAAAACGAAATACTTGAGCGTACATTCTATACAAGCCTTCCTTCTGTGGACAACGATGTACGTAAACACTATCTTGAAGAAGTAAAAGAAGTTGTGAATCGCGTTTTTTATTTCATCATCAATTTCGGAATATATCTTTGAAGAATGCTTTCTAATTCATTCATATCTTCCTGTCTAATAAGTAAATTTACATTGTCATTCATTTTTTCTCGCCCGCGATATAAAAATATATTTTCTTTTGGATTTTCCCATGTTGATGTTTTATAGCCTTTTAATTCTTCGTATGAATAAAAGTTCAATCCGTCTATTACACCTTTTTCATATATTTGTACACTTTTAATAAGATGGATAGCTATTAAAGTCATAAAACAACTTGCTACAGCATAACTACCTGACTGAACGAGAAACTGTTCAACTGTATCAATATCGCCACTTACGTACTGAGCATATATATACATACATTGCCCGATGAAATACGCCGGTCCAAGTAATGCAATCCAACGTCGTTTCACCCGAGGATATGTTGCAATAAGTTTTCCCGCGCTTTTTTTCATTTCATTTATTTTATATATCTTCCATAGAACAAAGAACAAAACACATAATGTAAAAACAAACATAATACATGACATCCAGTACACTCTTATTCCCTCCCTTTTATATCATTACATGTAAATTTTACATTTTTATATACCTATAGTACATATGCAATTATGCATAAAAAAACAGGCAACCTCTTCCGGTTACCTGCCTTTCATTACATCTTCTCAATCCACTCCGTCAAGTTATGCACAACTTGCGTCGGTTGTACTTCATATTCTATTAACTTCTCCACAGTTGTTACTCCAGTGTGGACAATAAGGGTATGCATACCAGCATTTATCCCCGCTAAAATATCTGTATCGTAGTTATCCCCAACCATTAATGCTTCTTCTTTTTCTATGCCAAGCACTTTTAACGCTTGTTCCATAATGATTGATTCTGGTTTTCCAATAAAGATTGGATCCACACCTGTTGATACTGCTACAACTGATGTTAATGAACCGTTACCCGGTAATAATCCGCGCTCGGTCGGAATTGCGATATCCCCATTTGTTGAAATAAACGTTGCACCGTTACGCACAGCAAGGCACGCTTTCGCTAATTTTTCATATGTGATGTCGCGATCTAATCCAACAACGACGAAATCAGGATTTTCATCCACAATTTCAAATCCTTTTTCCACAAGAGCAGCATGTAAGCCCTCTTCACCAATCATATATACAGTTGCATCTTGTTTGCGCTCATAAATAAAGTTCGCTGTAGCCATACTCGTTGTGAATACTTGCTCCGCTTTCGCTGGAATATCGAAACGAACAAGTTTTTCTGCAACTTGTTCTGGTTTACGAGTTGAGTTATTTGTAACGAATAAATATGGAATGCCGCGTTCTCCTAATGCTTTTACGAAGTCGCTTGCTTCTTCAATTTGTTCTTCACCGCGATACATCGTACCGTCTAAGTCAATTAAATAACCTTTATACATCTATTTTTCTCTCCTTCTATGCTAACGTTCTCACCTATCATACCACTCTTATATTAACCCCTTTTTCAAAAGAAAAAAACGCTTTACCTTAAAGCGTCCCATAACGTTCATTTTTTCTCTTTTATTTGGTACGAACAATTACAATCTCCCGCACACATGTTTGCTAACGTCTTCACATTTGCATCTGCAAATAACCGCTTATACATATCTTTTTCATCTTCACACACTTGCGGGAATCTCTCTGCAATTTCCTTTAACGGACAGTTTTGCTTTTCAAATATGAAAGAATGCTCCCCATCTCGCTTTATTTGAACCATATAACCGTTTCTCTCTTGCATAGCAGCTACTTCTTGAACTTTATACGCTAAATTGCTTTGATTACTTATCCTCTTTTGCAACTGTTCTTCCATTCGTTTCGTTCTCGCTTGCAAGACGTGACGCAGCATTTTTTCATCGCCCATTCGAGCTAAATCTTCTAGCATATCAATAGCAAATTGCTTATATTCTTTCGGGAATGTATCTTCTCCCTTTTGACTTAATCCATACAAATATGTTGGTCGTCCGACATGCTGTCTTACCATCTTTGAATAGATTAGCTCATCTTTCTCCAGTTTACTTAAATGCCTTCGAATCGCCATCTCAGTAATCTCTAAAGCTTCAGCTAAATCTGCTACAGTATGCTCACCCTTTACCTTCAGTAATTGTACAATCTCTTCTTTCGTAGTACGTGCTTCCCCCATATTTCACCCTTCTCCCTTTTCTCTCTCATATACAATATAAGATCCCCAAAGGAATCTCCGGGGATCTTATAAGCATAATTATTCTGGTACAAATGCAGATACAGGTCCTAATTCCTTTTCTAAATAACTACGAATATTCGCTGGGTATTTCTCTACCACTGCGATATTTTTTTGAATCGTCTTATATAATTCATCATGATTCATTTGAATATAATCTTGCGTAAGCATTTTTCGAAGAAGAATAATTTCTTTAATATGCGCTCCCTCTTCTCCACTTATAACTCTCTCGTCCATTAAAATATCAATAATATCTTCGTAACTTCCTGGATCGCGCATAATAAATCCATCAATCATCGCATTCCCTACATCTAATATACAATCGATAATAAGATGGGCTATGCGCTCTAATGCATAAAATTCAAACTCTGTTTCATATGTCTTTTTCTCTTGAAATGTATTTGTTGCTCGTTCTAAACATACTAGCATTTGTTCTATTTTCTTTCTGTCTACGAAGTACATGAATGTCACCTACCTGGAAATTAAAGCATTTACATTTTAATTGTAACGCTTTCTTCTGAAAAAATCGACAATTTTTCGAATTCACCTTTTCCTCGTTATTTGTTATAGTTATATTTGTATGATTTTTGAAATTGGAGGAATGCAACCTTGGAACGTGAACTCGCACTAGAAATTGTCCGTGTAACAGAAGCAGCAGCCTTAGCATCCGCACAGTGGATGGGCCGCGGAAAGAAAAACGAAGCAGATGATGCAGCAACTACAGCTATGCGTGATATGTTCGATTCAGTAAACATGGCAGGTACAGTTGTAATTGGTGAAGGAGAACTTGATGAAGCACCGATGTTGTATATTGGTGAAGAACTAGGAACAGGTAACGGTCCAGAAGTAGATATCGCCGTTGATCCATTAGAAGGTACAAACATCGTTGCGAAAGGCCTTGCAAATGCAATGGCAGTTATCGCAATCGCAGATAAAGGAAACCTTCTTCATGCTCCGGATATGTACATGGAAAAGATCGCGGTTGGTCCAAAAGCAGCTGGTAAAATTAGCTTAGATGATCCAATTGAAAAAACAATTGAAATTGTAGCAGAAGCAAACAATAAAAAAATTCGTGACCTAACGGTTATCGTGCAAGAACGTGAACGTCATCAAGATATTATTGACCGTGTTCGTGCAAAAGGTGCACGCGTAAAACTATTTGGTGATGGCGATGTTGGTGCATCAATCGCTACAGCTTTACCTGGAACAGGTATCGACTTATTCGTAGGTGTAGGCGGAGCTCCAGAAGGCGTTATTTCTGCAGCAGCATTAAAATGCCTTGAAGGTGAAATGCAAGCTCGCTTAGTTCCAATGAACGAAGAAGAAGAAGCTCGTTGTCGTGAAATGGGATTAGAAGATCCTCGTCAACTTCTTATGTTAGATGACTTAGTAGCTGGTGATGACGCAATCTTCTCAGCAACAGGTGTATCTGCTGGTGAATTATTAGACGGCGTGAAATTCCTTGGCGGAGATTTAGCTGAAACATATTCTATCGTTATGCGTTACAAAACAAGAACGGTACGATTTATTAAAACACATCACCATTTAGATCATAAACCACATTTAAACTTAGATATTTAATAAAGGAGCCATGTGTATGGAAGAACGTTTCTTTCTGTACGACGATACAGTCGCTACAAAAACTCGTTTCGTTAGCTTTATGGGGGAAAATGAGCGTCATGATTTAGCGCTTTTATACTCCGATCGTCATTACGGCAAAACGATTGTCCTTGATATGCAGAGCAATAAATTTGCTATCATCGGTCCTGACGATTTAAACGAACCAGGCTACTTAGAGCACGCTTTTTCTATGTCTGAAGAAAATGCAGAAGAATTACGCTCATTTTTATTTGAACTTATATAATTTATCTCAAACACCAGCTATTTTAGCTGGTTTTTTTTCACAATTTATATTTCGAATTTTCAATCTTATATGTTATACTTATGAACAAATCTATTTGGATAGAAAGGACGTTATCTGCGTATGCCAACAATTACTTTGTAATGGACCAGCAATTGGATAGCATTACTCTCAAAAAAGCACCGTGCTTTTTCAAGGGAGTAGTTTGCCCATTCCCATTACAAAGGAACGTATTGCATCTGTAGTATGATGTTTACGGAGGTTCCTCTTGGGGGAACCTCTTTTTATTTTTGTCTACTTCTTATGTCTTCATACTACAAGACATCCAAATAGCTGTATTACGTTCCTTTACCAATATATAAGAGGTGAAGGAAAATGCAGAAAGTACAACTTTCTTGGAGTTTATATGAAAACGAACTAGCAACAATCGAAAAATATTGTAAAAATTGCAGGCGTACTACCCTTTTTACCGACACGAACATTCGCAGGCATAACGCAAACGGAAAGAACATATACCGATTTGCAATTTATAAATGTCCGAAAGATCATACGTGGAATCAAAAACTTCATATTTATAAATCCTTTACTGACCATGTCGAAACTGTCGATATGGCTCAGAAAGAACAAGCTGAAACAAACACGATTATTTCTATTACAGAGTATAAAGAAAGTGGTATAGAAGAAATAACAATAACATTAGAAATTGTTCTCGGATCTCACCGAATTGATAAAGCATTATCCACATATATTTCAGATTGGAGCCGCGCTGCCATTGTGGATAAAATTAAAAACGGTCGTATTCAGTTAAACGGACGACACCTGAAACCAAACACAACACTCACTGAAGGTGATTTCATCTCAATTTGTTTATAAAGGAGACGATTATGCTAAAAATAAGAAAAGGCACAATTGATTTATTGGACGAATTAGATGTGATGTATGCAGAATGCAAAGAAGCACTCTTACAGAATCAAATTTACCAATGGGATGATTCTTATCCGACGCGAGAACACATTTCTTATCATCTAGAGCAAGCCGAATTGTATTGTCTATTCCAAGACCAAGTACTTGTCGGCGCCGTCGTCTTAAACGAAACACAGTCTCCAGAGTACAAACTAATTGACTGGTCAGAAACAGACGGACGCTTTCTTATCGTCCACTCTTTTGTCATCCATCCGCTCGTACAAGGAAAAGGCTATAGCAAAGTACTATTATCCTTTTGGGAAAGCGAAGCAAGACGGGAAGGTTACAAAGGAATACGCCTAGATTGCTTTACAGGTAATCCTGTTTCATTAGGCCTATATGAAAAAAACAATTATATTTGCCGAGGTGCTATTTATTTCAAAAGTAAACAGCCTCCTCATAATTGGTATAACTGCTATGAAAAAATCCTCTTACAATCGTAAGAGGATTTTTTTATTTCTTCACTTTTCGTAATACGAAGTGTGCACAACCGAAGTTACAGTACTCGTATAAATACTCTGATAAAGTACTAATTTTCGTATCATATGTCGAACGTTGATTACTATCATCAAAGAATCCACGCAATCTAAGTTGCTCATAACCCCAATCTCCAACGATATAATCATATTTATTTAAAATTTCTGCATAGCGCTCTTTAAATGCTTCTTCACTAAAACCATCACGAAAGTTTTTAATTACTTCGTACTGAACATTATTAACGCTCACCGTAGTATGAATCTCTTGCTTTTGTTCCATTATTAACTTCCTCTCTAAGCATTCTTCTTTTTATCGTATCACAAAGCATAACAACCAACAATTTCAAATACAAAAAATTGAAAATTAGTGCATGCTATGGAGAAGGAGGTGATACATCGTGAAAAAGCAAATTATCCTCTCTCTTCTCACTCTTTCCTTATTTGCAGGCTGCCAATCAACTAATAAAGCCGAGATGGAGCGTGAAGAAGGAAGTCGTGTTCTTGTTTCCAACAAAAACGACATGTATCATACGGAAAACACAAATACAAGGTTAACTAGAGTCGGTTATTCTTCTAAACAGAAGCATGAAGTATCTAACAAACAAGTAGGCGCTATTAACCGTGAGAAAGTCGCCGAAATGATTACGAGCATGACAGTCAAACTTCCTGATGTCACCAATGCCGCTACACTCGTTACCGACGATGAAGTGTTCGTTGTATACCGTGCAAACACAACAGATCCGAAACTCGTAACAGATCAAGTATATAAAACAGCTTTGTCCATCGTTCCTCGCTATTATAAAGCATATGTATCAACAAACCAAAAGTTGATTTCTCAAATTCAAGGTCTTCAATCTGGTAGCTTAAACGATAAAGAATATGAACAAAGTCTTGATATGTTAAAACGTGAAATGAGCGATAATCCTCATTTGAACAATACGGGGGATCAAACTTTAAATGATATGATAAAAAAATAAAAAGGTGGAGAAAACCTCCACCTTTTTACTATTTCTTACGATTTGCATAAACCTCCATCGCATCACACATAAACTGCGCTAGACCTTCACCAAACTTATCAATATTTTTCTTAAAGCGTTCATCAGCAACGTACATTTGGCCGAGTCCCTTAAATGCCTCTAATGAATATTTACCGAAGTTTTGCAAGTAATCGTACCATACCCCGATTGCTTCTTGTGCCTCTTTAGAATCAGGCGCTCCATTTCGAAGTGTCGCTAGATTTCTGTAAATAGTATTAAACTCCTCCTGTTTCTCTGTAGACATACCCTTCGCTGTTTTATTCGCTTTATCTACAGCTGCGTCTCCCCATCTTTCACGCGCTTCTTCTTCGTACGGGTTATGGCTAAAATCAAACCCTTCAAATTTCTCTTTGTTCGTCATTTCAATCTCTCCTTTTGTATGCTGAATGGTTTTATCAATCGTCGCTATCACTTTATCCAACCTAGCTCGCTTTTCAAGAAGCATTTTCTTATGAAGCTGTAATGCCTCTTCACGGTCGAATGAAGGACTCATGATAATTTCCTTAATTTTCTTTAAAGGGAAGCCAAGCTCTTTAAAAAATAAAATTTGCTGCAATGTTTCTAAATTTTCATTGGAATACAGACGATATCCAGACTCTGTCGTCTCATCTGGGGTTAACAACCCAATTTCATCGTAATGATGCAGTGTGCGCACACTAATTCCAACTAAATTAGCTACTTCTTTTACCCTCATTGTCATGCGTATCTCCCCCTTAATACATACGATAAAGTATGACGCAACGTTAGAGTCAATAAAAATCCCATTTTATTTTTGAAAGATTCATCTCTCCACATTCTCCTACATTTCATGCATAATATATATGTACATACATTAGAAAGCGGTGAAAGTATGGTTTCAAATACTGTAATTGCCAGCATCATCATTCAACTTGTTGTTTCGATTCTGGTCCCAATTATTGTACTCGTTTATTTCCGTAAGAAATATAATATTAATTTGAAAATAGTTGGCGTTGGTGTCCTTATCTTTATCGGGTTTACCCAAATCCTCGAAACACCATTCCAATTATTCATACGTGGTAATCCCACAACAGCTGAGTTTTTAAAGAACCCATTTATCTTTTCGATTTTCGGCGGACTAACTGCTGGCATTTTTGAAGAACTAGGTCGTTTCGTTGCCTTTTACTACTTACTGAAAAAATATCGAGATTATAAAGACGGCCTTGCGTACGGAATTGGACACGGCGGTATTGAATCGATTTTAGTCGGCGGATTCGCTGGGCTTCAAACTCTTACCTTTGCAACATCTATTAACAATGGTAGCTTCGCTCAAATGGTTGAACAATACCCACAGTTGAGCCATATCAAGGACTTGTTAATAGAGCAACCTGCCTATTTATACTTACTTGGTAGCCTAGAAAGAATTATGGCATTAGTGCTGCAAATTGCCTTCACAATGCTTGTCGTATACGCGGTAAAACAAAAGAAATACATTTTCCTCGTATACGCTATACTATTCCACGCACTTGTAGACTTTTTCGCAGCACTTTACCAAACAAAAATGATTAACATCTTTGTAGCAGAAGGAATTACTCTTCTCTTCGCGATTGGTGGTTTCATTCTTATTCGTAAAATGAAAGAGAAATTAATGAGTGCTTCAGAGTAAAAATAAACCACCAATTTTGGTGGTTTATTTTTTATGTGGATTATCGCAATGATGATAACTTTTCCCTCCTCGCAGCTCCCTCTTTGTTTCTGCATCTATAACGATATATTTATGCAACTCCTCTACTTCATTTTGAGAAAAGGAAGCGAAAAAGTATACTTGGCGATCAGGATGAATAAACGAATCTTGAAGCACCACTCTACTTCGACAGCCGACAGCTGTTTTTTTTCGGAAGACAAATTCTGCATCTTGTACTTCTTTAAATAAGATTTTTTTACGAACACTATACGCCGCATTTTTGTATTCCTTATAGACCTTCTTATCTAACTGTTCATAAAATAGATCTTCATTCACAAACGACTTATTTTGATTGCTCGGGTATTCTAAGTTTTGATTTGATTGTGCATATGCTGTGGACAATTGTATGAGAAAACAAATACTGAATACAATGCATATCATTTTTTTCATAATTGCACCTCAAATTTTCATTTATCTACATTACTTTTCCACATCCTTAGATCACTATGCTCTTTCCAAGAAAAAGGAATTTTTTCCACATTTGTCGAAGTATATATCGTCAACTTGAAAGATGGGGATGAAATATGAAGAAAATTATTGTAATCAGGCATTGTTCAGCAACTGGACAAGAACGTAATGCGGAATTAACAAACATGGGAAGAGACCAATCAAACACCGTTGCTACATTCCTCATGGAAAATCATCTACAAATAGATCATATTATTTCAAGCCCATTTGTCCGAGCTATCGATTCTATTCGGCCATATGCCCTCAAAGCTAATTTATCTATTCAAGAAGATGAACGGTTAGCAGAACGCATATTAAGCACTGTTTCAATGGATGATTGGCTTCAAAAACTAGAATACACTTTTACCAATATAGATATTGCCTTTTTGGGCGGAGAGTCAACAAAACAAGCAACAGACCGTGCCATCTCACTTATTCAGGAAGTTTTAAAACTAGAGCATGACACAACATTACTCGTTACACACGGTAACTTACTCACATTAATTTTAAAGCACTTTGATCATACTATTGGCTTTGACGAATGGAAAACTTTAACGAATCCTGATATTTATGAAATTACACTTGATGAACAATCTATCATAAAACGATTATGGGAAGCGCCATCCAAGTAATATCCCTTTCCAATACATTCAGTTGACACTGCGAGAAGGTATGGTAGGGCTGCAGTAAAGCATAGAGAGGGGTATCATTCAATATGTACGAAGACGTACTTTCTTTACTACATAAAACAAATGCTTCTTATGAAAAGTTTGAACACGAACCAGTACTTGACTATGAGACTGATCGCATCGTTCGTGAAAGGCTCGGCTTACAAGGCACTCCAAGTAAAAGCCTATTTTTAAAATCAAAAGCCGGGGCGTATTACGTATTCTTTACGTTAGAGGGAACTCGCCTCAACCGAGGAGAGATGAAAGAAATAACAGGAGAAAGCTTATCTCTCTGTTCTCCTGACGAGCTAAGAGAAGAGACTGGTTGCATGCCAGGATGTGTAGCTCCTTTCGGTTATTCACAAGATGTAACGATTATTGTGGACAGTTCGATTTATACTTACAAGAAAGTTTTAATCACACCTGGTGTACCCGAATTTACAATTGAATTATCCACAGAAGAATTAAAAAGAATTTTATCAACGTGTCAAAATACAGTTTTAGAGTATAAAAAAAAGGAGAGCTAATCATTAGCTCTCTTTTTTCATTATTTCGCTTCTGCTACTTTTTCTTTCGCAGAACGAACTTGCTCGTCCGCATGATAAGAAGAACGTACAAGTGGACCAGCTTCACAGTGGCTAAATCCTTTGCTAAGTGCAATTTCTTTAAGCTCTGCAAATTCTGCTGGTGGGTAATATTTAAGAACTGGTAAATGCTTCTTAGATGGTTGTAGGTATTGTCCAAGAGTTAAAATATCCACATTGTTTGCACGTAAGTCATCCATTGCTTCAATTAAATCTTCTCTCGTTTCACCTAAGCCCACCATAATGCTCGATTTAGTTGGAATATCAGGCTGCATTTCTTTTGCTCGGCGTAAAAACTCTAATGAACGGTCATATTTTGCTCTAGCGCGAACTCGGT
This sequence comes from Bacillus sp. NP247, assembly GCF_018966865.1. Lineage (NCBI taxonomy): Bacteria > Bacillati > Bacillota > Bacilli > Caryophanales > Bacillaceae > Bacillus > Bacillus sp. NP247. The sequence continues at coordinate 2,168,431 of NZ_CP076653.1, forward strand.
TAGATAATCGACGTACTGTTTCAATGTTATGGTTCAAAATATCTGGTTTTGCATCCATTAACATTTTTAAGTTTTCTTCTACCCCACCCATATCAGATGGTAATACTTCGATAGACGTGAATGGATTTTTACGACGTACAGCGCGTACTGTTTCAGCGAAAACAGCTGCTCCGCCGTCCTTTAAATCATCACGTGCAACCGCTGTTATAACAACGTGTTTTAAGCCCATTTGTACTACAGAATCTGCTACGCGTTCTGGTTCTTGTAAATCAAGCTCAGTTGGCAAGCCTGTTTTAACCGCACAAAAACGACAAGCACGTGTACAAACCGCACCTAAGATCATAAATGTTGCTGTTTTCCTTACAGCCCAGCATTCATGAATATTCGGACATTTCGCTTCTTCACAAACCGTATGAAGATTCTTAGAACGCATCATTTTCTTTAAGCCTGTATAGTTTTCATTCGTGTTTAACTTAATTTTCAACCATTCGGGCTTGCGCTTATATTCTGTTTGTTTTGTCATGGTTATCAACTCCGCACAATATGAAATAGGTTACCGTGTTCGCTTCTTTCAATGTAACATATCTATTCTAACGTATGAAAGCGATTTGCTCAAATGAAGATTCTAAGATTTTTTCCAATCGTTCCCTATAATGAAATACTCCGTATATCCCACACTAAAAAGAGTGATGTTGTGAAAGGAGTCTATTTCATGCTTCGAAAAATTTCTCTTTTGCTTTCGATTTGCTTTCTTCTCCACCAAAACATCGCTTACGGTGAAGATAATCAGCAAAGCATATATGAAAAGCGTATGGCACTATATAAAGAAACTGAGCAATCTTCAAGTATTCCGTGGTATTACTTAGCTGCAATGGATCAATACGAAAGAAACATACGGAGCGTAAGAAAGGATATTCCGAAAAAACCAGATGCCATCATTTCCCTTTATTTCAAACCTGAAATATGGGCTGGACCTGTTAATAGTAATGATACTCTCCCCCATACGATTTCTCTATTTGGCGGAATGGGTTTAGATGGTGACAAAGATGGATTTGCAAATGCAAATACCGATCGTGATCTTCTGCATACAGCAGCAACTATTTTAAAGAAACAAGGAACGTCAGAAGAGCGTATTAACATTATGCTTTGGGAATATTATAGACGTGCAAAAACAGTTGAATTAATTACAGAATACGCCCAAATTTATAAACATTATGGCCGCATTAATTTAGAAGGAAATGCTTTCCCTCTCCCGATTCGCAGTGACAATAGCTATCGTAGTACTTTTGGTGCTGGTAGAAGTTTTGGCGGCAGGAGGGTTCATGAAGGAACCGATATTTTTGCTGGATATGGCGTACCAGTACGATCAACTTGCTATGGCGTTATTGAAACAAAAGGATGGAATCGTCTTGGTGGATGGCGCATTGGTATTCGTGATCTTCATAATAATTACCACTATTACGCTCATTTAGGCGGGTTCTCTAAAGAAATACAGCTCGGCCAAATTGTCGAGCCGGGAAAAGTAATCGGATTTGTCGGTAGTACCGGCTACGGTCCTCCTGGTACAGCTGGAAAATTCCCGCCCCACTTACATTTCGGCATGTATAAAGACAATGGCTATACGGAATGGGCTTTCGATCCATACATGCATTTAAGCCTTTGGGAACGAAAAGAACGAGCAAATACAAAACGATAACCGTAGCAAATTGCTACGGTTATTTTTTATCTGGTACAACAACTCCGCCACTTCCGTAATAAGTAGGTACTTCACCTTGAACGATGCGCGTCGCAATCGGAATGTTTTGCCTCACCTTAATTTCTTTCGTGCGTAACGGAATCATAACTTGTAACGTCACTTCCACTTCCATAATAATTTTGATCGCTGTATTATTAATTCCTTGTGGCTCAACTAACTGTTTAATATCCGTATTCACATGACCAATTGGCGTAAAATTAATCGGAATATCCGGTCCTATATTACCAAGAAGCGCATTATCGGTTATGCGCCCAAAAGGAACTGACATAGATACCCCATTCTCTTCAAAAATACCAAGTGCTTTCGTATCCCCTTTTTCTACTTGTTGTAAATATTTCTCTATGTATGCAGTAGTCGATGTTAATATTTCATTTACTTGTTTTGTATTTAAATCAATTGTGGATACCTTCCCGTTCCTATCCGTTTGTACTTTCATTAATGAATCTACATCAAACCCTTCATTAATTCGGTCTTTTACCGCTTTCGTCATAACTGCTGTTGCCATTTTATGCGTCTCTGTTTCCCCATACTTAATTAACGTTGGCTGAATACTTTTATTTACAATCCATAATCCTTGAACTACCATTACGATAAAAATGATAAACGAAATAAGCAGTATATACCGAAAAGAAATCGGTCCCCTTCGAAACCGCGAATTTTTCGAACGAAATATGCTCATAAGAAAACCCTCCTTCTTATACTATTTCTATGCAAGAAAGAGGGACGATATATGCTTATCTCATTTTTAATAGTGCATCTTTTCCGATTGTGCCTACTGGAATCCCTAAAGCTTCGGCTTCAATCGTTACTGATTCCAGCGGTGCTTCAAGAAGTTGTTCAATCGTTCTTACACCAACCGCACGGCCAGCAATAATTCCTCGATCACCTAACTTCTCATTTAGAAGACCTACATCTAAAGCACCGCACATAATATATCCTTTATCGCTCATTACAGCTAGCAAATTTGTTTTTGGAAGTTTGACGCTAACCGCAATAAACGTATAGTTATCAATTATAATCGGCTCCACATTAACCATAGTTCACACTCCTCTCTTTCTTATCTGTATGAAAAGAGAAAAATGAGTGTTACAAGTTAACTAGCCTATAGTTTGACGGAAGATGTATGAGTTATCAACACGTCTGTTAACACATCTCTAAGTAGTTCTGGCATATAATATTGTTTGTCAGAAAGTGTGGATAGCTCTGGGTATAAGTATCCGAATGTAAACATATCAATTGTTCCTACCGTATATATACGGTCTAATTCCAGCGATTCCCCGTTAATCAATACATCTTCTAGCAAAATTTTATTCCCTGGAATCATATCTGGAATGACTTCTACACCAGCGTAAATCATTTTCCCCATTACTTTTCCTCGGAACCCGAATCCTTTCACCTCAAGATTCTCCATATTCGGACGGCGCGCTTTCAAAATAACTTCTCTTAACGTTTTCCCCGGTACTTTTAATAGACACGGATTAATTGGATGTGGACAAATTCTGTGAATATCTCCGCGCGTCACAACACCTTCTTCTAACCCTTCAAGAAGTACACCAGCGTTTACCATTCCAATCTCTGCACCGCACCACGTTTTCAGCGCATTTGCTAACATGTACGAAAATGATGTCTCATGAAACCAATCGACCGGTAATGCTTCTTTTAAATGAACGACAGGCTCTGCCATAATATGTTTACTTTCTTCCTGCAACACTTCAATTGTGGATAACGGTTCGCTATAAGCACCTAAACGTTCTGTCTTAATCGCTCTACCGTCCTTTTTCAACAGCTTCTTCGTCTCTTTATCCACAGTAAGCTGAACGTGACCGACGTAATGTCCCCATTTTTCACAACAACAAAGCAACGTATCGTTTACAAGAACACCGCGCTCAAATAAATGATGCGTATGTGCCCCTAAAATAACATCTATATCATAATGCTCCGCCATATACTCATCCATACTTTTTCCAAGATGAGAAAGCACAACCGTAATATGAGCTGTATCCTTAACTTCTTCTAAAATAGACTCTAAATGGATGATTGGATCTTCAATATGCCAATCTAACATATGATAAAACTCTGGATAAGCTACCGTTAATCCAATAAAGGCAATCGTAACCCCATCTGTTGTCGTATGTAACTTATAAGGCTGCGCCCATGCCGGACGTACACCTTCTTTTTCAAATAAATTCGCTACGAGCACCTCAAAACCAGCATCATCATATAGACGATTCAAATGCTCTTTCGCTAACGTAATTCCTTCATTATTTCCGATCGTTACATAATCATATAACGCCTCATTTAATAATTTTGTATTCCCAAGTCCATTTGTCGCTTCCGAAATACTATGAAAACGATCCACATGATCGCCAATATCCACAGTTAAAACAGTCTCTCCCGCTTCCTGTCTTCGCTTTTTCTCCCCTCGTACAAACCGAGAAATTTGCGGCCAATTTTCAAAATGACTATGTATATCGTTTGTATGATAAAGGTGGATGATTGTTTCTTTATTTATATTCAGAGAAAAAACCTCCTCTCAGTTCCTTACTGCCATTTACGCTATACGTACGCAATAATCCTGTAAATACTTTTCGTCTTTTCTTGCTATTCTACATTGTACTCACATTATAAGAAAAAGCCAAAGATTGCCCTTTTATTATGGAAAACTTCACATTACTTTTTCTAGTCTATTGATTAGTTTGAGGGATTTCTTCTGTGAAAATGATTCTAGTTGGTGGGGGGGATTTGTCAGTATCTTTGCCTTACTTACTAGGTGCTCCTCTCGTATTTGAATGTTGAGGGGTATATGAGGGATTTCTTTTGTCTTACTTTGTCGACAAATCGATATTCCTTGTCGAATCGTTGATATATTGAAATAATCGCCGATATATTCCGAGTTGTGGTCGATATATTTGAATACTCGCCGATAAATTTTATTAAGCACCCACCTGTGTATTCGCCAACGGCAATTACACACAACATAAAAAAGCGCCCTGCTATGCAGGGCGCTTCCTTCATTCTACATATTACCCAATAGAACCTTCCATCTCAAACTTGATTAGACGGTTCATTTCAACTGCGTATTCCATTGGAAGTTCGCGAGTGAATGGCTCGATGAAGCCCATTACGATCATTTCTGTAGCTTCTTGCTCAGAAATACCGCGGCTCATTAGGTAGAATAATTGTTCTTCTGATACTTTAGATACTTTCGCTTCGTGCTCAAGTGAAACGTAATCGTTTTTGATTTCGTTATAAGGAATTGTATCCGATGTAGATTGGTTATCCATGATTAACGTGTCACACTCGATGTTAGAACGAGAGTTTTTCGCTTTTGGTCCGAATTGTACGATACCACGGTAAGTTACTTTACCACCATGCTTCGCAATCGATTTAGAAACGATTGTTGAAGATGTGTTTGGTGCTAAGTGAATCATTTTCGCACCAGCATCTTGGTGTTGGCCTTTACCAGCAATCGCGATAGATAATGTTAAACCACGAGCGCCTTCGCCTTTTAAGATAACTGCTGGGTATTTCATCGTTAATTTAGATCCGATGTTACCGTCAATCCATTCCATCGTTGCGTTTTCTTCACAAACCGCACGTTTTGTAACTAGGTTGTATACGTTGTTCGCCCAGTTTTGGATTGTTGTATAACGGCAATATGCATCTTTCTTAATGATGATTTCTACTACCGCACTGTGAAGTGAGTTAGTTGTGTAAACAGGTGCTGTACAACCTTCTACGTAGTGTACATGTGCGCCTTCGTCCACGATGATAAGCGTACGCTCGAATTGTCCCATATTTTCAGAGTTAATACGGAAATACGCTTGAAGTGGTGTATCAACTTTAATACCTTTTGGAACGTAGATGAATGATCCACCAGACCAAACTGCAGAGTTTAATGCAGAGAATTTGTTGTCTGTTGGTGGGATTACTTTTCCGAAATGCTCACGGAAAATATCTTCGTTCTCTTTTAATGCGCTATCTGTATCTTTGAAGACGATTCCTAAATCTTCTAGGTCTTCTTTCATGTTGTGGTATACAACTTCAGATTCGTACTGTGCAGATACACCAGCTAAATATTTTTGCTCAGCTTCAGGAATACCTAATTTATCAAATGTCGCTTTGATTTCCTCAGGTACTTCATCCCAAGACTTCTCAGATTTCTCAGATGGTTTTACGTAGTACGTAATTTCATCAAAATCTAAGTCGTTTAAGTCGCCGCCCCATTGTGGCATTGGCATTTCATAGAACTTATCCAGTGATTTTAAACGGAAGTCTAACATCCACTGTGGTTCTTCTTTCATACGTGAAATCTCTTCAACGATTTCTTTTGTTAAACCGCGTCCAGCACGGAAAATCGAAACGTCTTTATCCTTGAAACCATATTTATAATCGCCGATATCTGGCAGTTGCTTCGCCATGTTGGTGTGTCCCTCCTTATATAACCTCGTTTTTAGGAACCTTTAACATTACTTATCTTCGTTTAAGCCCTTTTCTAACGCTTTCCACGCTAATGTTGCACATTTAATACGTGCCGGGAACTTGCATACGCCTTGTAATGCTTCAATATCTCCTAAATCAATGCTGTCATCATACTCTTTTCCTAGCATCATGTCAGAGAAAATTTTAGAAAGCTGAAGTGCTTCTTCAATTTTCTTTCCTTTTACTGCTTGTGTCATCATTGAAGCTGAAGACATTGAAATTGAACATCCTTCGCCTTCAAACTTCGCTTCTTGTACAATACCCTCTTCTACTTTCATCGTAAGTTGAATACGATCACCGCAAGTTGGATTGTTCAAGTTAACGGTAACACTATCTTCTAATACGCCATGGTTACGAGGATTTTTATAATGATCCATAATAACTTGACGATATAACGTATCTAAATTATTAAATGACATTTGTGAAATACTCCTTTGTCTTGATTAGCGATTCAACAAATGTATCAATTTCTTCTTTTGTATTATATAAATAGAAGCTCGCACGTGCTGTTGAAGAAGCTTTTAGCCACTTCATAAGCGGTTGTGCACAGTGGTGTCCTGCGCGAACCGCAATGCCTTCTACATCTAATACTGTTGCTACATCGTGAGGATGTACGTCTTCAATATTAAATGTAACTAGACCAGCGCGATGCTTTGGACCATAAATTGTAACGCCATCTACTTCTGATAGTCTTTCTAAAGCGTATTGCGCTAATTCATGTTCATGCTTTTCAATATTATGAAGACCGATTTCTTCTAGGAAATCAATTGCCGCACCAAGTCCGATTGCATTACCGATAATCGGTGTACCTGCTTCGAACTTCCACGGAAGCTCTTTCCAAGTAGACTCTTGTAAGTCTACGAAATCAATCATTTCACCACCAAATTCAATTGGTTCCATATTATTTAGCAATTCTTTCTTACCATATAATACGCCGACACCTGTTGGTCCGCACATCTTATGAGCAGATAATGCGTAGAAATCACAGTTTAAATCTTGTACATCCACTTTCATATGAGGTGCACTTTGTGCTCCATCAACGATCATGATTGCACCGTTTTCGTGTGCGATTGCTCCGATTTCTTTTACAGGGTTAATCGTTCCAAGTACGTTTGACACGTGCATAATAGAAACGATTTTTGTATTCGGTGTAACTGTTTGACGAACATCTTCAATAGAAATTGTACCGTCTAGTTGAAGCGGAAGGTATTTTAAAGTTGCACCAGTTTTCTTCGCAACTTGTTGCCACGGAATGATGTTACTATGGTGCTCCATGTAAGAGATGACGATTTCATCGCCTTCTTTTACATTATCAAGACCATAGCTAGCTGCTACTGTATTTAATGCAGTTGTCGTTCCGCGCGTGAAAATAATCTCTTCCATTGATTTCGCATTAATAAACTTGCGAACTTTCTCACGTGCACCTTCATACGCGTCGGTAGCTTTCGTACCGAGCGTATGAACACCGCGATGCACGTTAGAATTATATTCTTTATAGTAACGTTCTAACGTTTCAATGACTTGAATTGGTTTTTGAGAAGTTGCTGCACTATCGAAATAAACAAGTTGTTTGCCGTTCACTTTTTGATCAAGAATTGGAAACTGTTTGCGTATTTCATGAATATTCATTAGCGAACTTTCCTTTCAATTACATCAACAAGCTGTGCTTTTACTCCTTCAATTTGAAGCTCATTTACTACAGGTGCTAAGAATCCATGGATGACTAAACGTTCTGCTTCGCGTTTTGGAATACCACGGCTCATCAAGTAGTATAATTGGTACGGATCTACGCGGCCTACTGAAGCTGCGTGACCTGCCATTACATCATCTTCATCGATTAAAAGAATTGGGTTTGCATCCCCGCGAGCTTTCTCGTCTAACATAAGAACGCGAGAAGATTGTTGTGCATTTGATTTAGATGCACCGTGTTCAATCTTACCAATTCCATTAAAGATAGATGTTGCACTATCTTTTTGTACACCGTGTTTTAAAATCCAACCTTCAGAGTGTTTACCGAAGTGAACAACTTTAGTTGTAAAGTTTTGTGTTTGGTTACCACGGCCAATTGTTACTGTTTTCGTATCAGCATATGAACCGTCGCCCATTAAGTTCGTAACGTTCTCTGAGATTGTATTTCCGTCATTCATAAGGCCTAGAGCCCAATCAATACGGCCGTCGCGTCCAACCGTGCCGCGGCGGTTAACGTAAGTTGTTACGTCTTTTGCTAATAGATCAACCGCACCGAATTTCACTTGTGCGCCTTGTTCCACGATTACTTCTGCTACGATATTTGCAATACCTTTAGCATTTTCATTTGCAACGTAGTTTTCTACATAAGTTGCAGTACTGTTCGCATCAGCTACGAATAATACGTGGTTATATACGTTAGCTTCTTCGCCGTCTACTAAGTATACAGCTTGAAGTGGAGTTTCAAGAACAACGTTTTTCGGAACATATACGAATGCACCGCCGTTGATTAATGCAGCATGAAGTGCAGTTAGACGATGCTCGTCTACTTTCACGCCGTCTTTCATTAAATACTTTTGTAATAGTTCAGCATGCTCTGTTGCAGCTGTTACGATATCTGTAAAAATAACACCTTTTTCTTTCGCTTCGTCTGCTAAAGAAACGAACGCAGTTGTACCAGTACGTTGTACTAATACGCTGTTATTTTCATCGATTAAGTTTTTCACTGCTTCTGGAAGCTCTGTTAAAGAACTTACAGGCTCTTGCTTAGCAGCGTCGCCTTTTCCGATAAAGTCCCATTTGTCAATTTTCGTTTTATCAGGCGTTGGCATTGGAAGTTCAGTTGCTTGTGCAAGAGCTTGTAAGCGGAACTCAGTCAACCAAGCAGCTTCGTTTACTTCGCTTGCGCGCTGACGGATTGTTTCTTGATCGAAAGGTAATGTACCGATTGTCATGTTTATGCTCCTCTCTTACGCTTCTTGCTCTGCTGTTTCGTCTTCAATACCTAATTCTTTTTTAATCCAGTCGTAACCTTCAGCTTCTAGACGTTGTGCAAGCTCAGGGCCACCAGATTTAACGATACGACCGTTCATCATAACGTGAACGAAGTCTGGAGTGATGTAGTTTAATAAACGTTGGTAATGCGTAATCATTAGGCAACCGAAATCTTCGCCGCGCATTTGGTTAATACCTTTAGATACAACTTTTAATGCATCGATATCAAGACCTGAGTCGATTTCATCTAAGATTGCAATTTTCGGCTCGATCATCATTAATTGAAGAATCTCATTACGTTTTTTCTCACCGCCAGAGAAACCTTCGTTTAAGTAACGTTGTGCCATTTCTGGATCCATTTCTAGGAATTCCATGTTTTTATCTAATGTACGGATAAATTTCATAAGAGAAATTTCTTCGCCTTCTTCACGACGTGCATTAATTGCAGAACGTAAGAAGTCAGCGTTTGTTACTCCGCTAATTTCACTTGGATATTGCATTGCTAGGAATAGACCTGCTTGTGCGCGCTCATCTACTTCCATTTCTAATACATCTTCACCGTCGATGATGATGCTACCTTCTGTTACTTCATACTTTGGGTGACCCATAATCGCAGAAGATAAAGTTGATTTACCTGTTCCGTTAGGTCCCATAATTGCGTGGATTTCTCCACCTTTTACTTCAAGGTTTACACCCTTTAAAATTTCTTTGCCGTCGATTGATACGTGTAAGTCTTTAACCGTTAATGTAGAACCAGCCATCTCAATACCTCCATTAATCCTATATATACATTTTAAAAATTACTAAAACGTTCATATTCTCATTTTATTCTCATTCTAATCTTATATCAAATAAAATGATATCGCAAACACTAAGAAAATGTAACAATTTTTTCACAAATGTATATAAGTATTTCCTTTACATCCTCTTATGATACACCTTTCTTCTTATATATATAAAGAAAAAAGGACTGGTTAATCCCCAGTCCTTTCCATCACCTATTCATTCACAGGAAGTACAGCGCCTTTATATTCTTTATTAATAAAATCTTGAATTTCTTTTGAATGTAGCACTTCTACTAACTCTTTAATTTCTTTTTTCTTCTCGTCACCTTTACGAACTGCAATAATATTTGCATATGGAGAGTCTGATCCTTCAATTGCAATTGCATCCCTTTTCGGATTTAATTTTGCATCAATTGCATAGTTTGAATTAATGAACAAAGCATCGCCTTCATTGTTTTCATACAGCTTCGGTGAAAGGCCAGGCTCCACATCTGTTTTAAACTTTAAATTTTTTGGGTTTTCCACAACATCTTTCACTGTTGCTTTAACGATATCAACACCATCTTTTAGTTTAATAACGCCGCCTTTTTGTAACAACGCTAACATACGGCCACGCTCAGCTACGTTATTACTCATAATAACCGTTCCTCCATCAGGAAGATCTTTTAAGCTTTTATATTTCTTAGAATAAATGCCCATTGGCTCTAAATGAATTTTTCCTGCATTTACAATTTTATATCCTTTTTCTTGAATCTCTTTATCTAAATAAGGAATGTGTTGGAAGTAGTTCGCATCAATTTCTTTATCCGCTAAAGCTTTATTCGGCAGAACATAGTCCTGGAATTTTTTAATCTCTAATTTAATACCTTTTTTCTCTAATATCGGCTGTGCCTTCTCTAAAATAACAGCGTGCGGCACGTTAGAAGCTCCAACGACAAGCTTATTCTCCTCTTTCCCCCCGCAAGCGGCTAATGTAAATACAGACAGCGCTGTAACAACTGACAGTATAATCTTTTTCATATGATGTCCCCTTCTCCCCTATAGTTATGTAGTTAGAAAAAAGAACCGGCATACACCAGCCCTTCTTCAAACGATTATTCTTTTACAGGAACAACTGCCCCTTTATATTCTTTATTAATAAAATCTTCAATTTCTTTAGAATGCAGCACTTCTACAAGAGCTTTAATCTCTTTTTTATCTTTATCGCCTTTACGAACTGCTACGATGTTAGCATATGGAGAATCACTACCTTCAATTGCAATTGCATCTTTTTCTGGGTTTAATTTCGCATCAATCGCATAGTTAGAGTTAATTAAAACAGCATCGCCTTCTTTATTGTTATACACTTGTGGTAATAAACCAGGCTCAATATCCGTTTTGAATTTTAAGTTTTTCGGATTATCTGCAATATCTTTTGGAGTTGCTTTAACTGGCTCTACTCCGTCTTTAATTTTTAAAATGCCTTCTTTTTGTAAAATTGCTAAACCACGACCATGATCAGTAACAGAATTACTCATAATAATTGTCGCCCCGTCTGGAAGTTCTTTTAAGCTTTTATATTTTTGAGAATACACACCAATCGGTTCTAAATGAACTTTTCCTGCTATTTCAAAATCATATTTCTTATCTTTAATTTCTTTTTCTAAATACGGAATGTGCTGGAAGTAGTTAGCATCTAATTCTTTATCTGCTAACGATTTATTCGGTAACACGTAGTCTTGGAATTTTTTAATTTCTAACTCAATTCCTTTTTTCTCAAGTAACGGTTTTGCCTTTTCTAAAATTTCAGCGTGCGGTACGTTAGAAGCACCAACAACTAGTTTCTCTTCATCTTTATCTTTCCCGCCACAAGCAGCTAACCCAAAAATTGAAGTTGAAATAAGTGCTGTAAGTAATAATTTTTTCATTTGAAATATCCCCCTGTTTTCACTATCTTTTATCTATTCGAGTCGTTACACTATCACCAATCCACTGAATTAAAAATACAACGAGTAATACACAAATTGTCGCAACGATTGTTACATCGTTATTTCCACGCTGGAATCCTTCTAAGTAAGCAAGTGTTCCAAGACCACCAGCACCAACAACACCTGCCATTGCTGTATAGCCTACTAAAGCAATTGTCGTAACCGTAATACCAGATACTAACGCTGGTAACGATTCTGGAATTAACACTTTCAAAATAATTGTGCTTGTTTTTGCTCCCATTGCTTTTGAAGCTTCAATTACACCTTTATCAATTTCACGAAGTGCGATTTCAACCATTCTCGCGTAAAACGGTGCTGCGCCAATAATTAAAGCTGGCAGTGCTGCACTCGCTCCAAGAATTGTTCCAAGAAGGATTTTTGTGAATGGGATTAATAAAATAATTAAAATGATGAACGGTATAGAACGGAAAATGTTTACGAATGCTCCAATCACCGTATTAATCGCTTTATTTTCCCATAAATTATCTTTCGCTGTCATAAAGAGTAATAGTCCTAAAATAAGTCCTAACACAAATGTGGCAAGCGCTGCGATTGCCGTCATATATAACGTTTCACCAGTTGCTTCTAACATTTGATTCCAATCAATATTTGCGATTAACTTATCCATGTGCAATCACCTCCAGCTCTACTTGATCTTGATGAATTCCTTCTATCGCTTGCTGGATCGCTGTTTCCTCACCATTTAAATGAACGACTAAACTTCCGTAAGAACCGTTATTCGTTTGTGCGATATTTCCTTGCAAAATGCTAACTTCTATATCGCTGCGTTGCATTAATCTTTGAAGTACTGGTCTTTCTACAGCCTCACCGACAAACTGCAAGCGAACTACTTTTCCATCTGGGTATTTTTCAATTAAACTTTCAATCGTTTCATTTGTATCTTCAGAATCCGTTAACTGCTGTACAAATCGTTTTGTAATGTCTTGCTGCGGATTACGGAATACGTCAAGTACTGGACCTGTTTCTACAATCTTCCCTTTCTCCATTACCGCCACTCGATTACAAATCTTCCGAATCACGTGCATCTCATGTGTAATTAATACAATTGTTAAGTTGAGACGCTTATTAATGTCTAATAATAAATCTAAAATTTGATCCGTCGTTTCTGGATCAAGAGCTGACGTTGCTTCATCACATAAAAGTACTTGTGGATTATTTGCTAGCGCTCTTGCAATCCCAACGCGCTGCTTTTGCCCACCACTTAGCTGAGATGGGTACGCGTCTCCTCTTCCCTCTAATCCAACAAGATGAATTAACTCATCGACACGTTTTCTTCTCTCCGCCTTATCGACACCTGCAATTTCAAGTGGGAATGCGATATTTTCACGCACAGTTCTTGACCAAAGTAAGTTGAAATGCTGAAAAATCATTCCGATTTCTTGTCTTGCCTTACGAAGTTCATTTCCAGTAATCGCTGAAATGACACGATTCGCAATTGTAATTTGGCCAGAAGTTGGTTTCTCTAACTGATTAAACAATCTGATTAAAGAACTTTTCCCAGCGCCACTATATCCGATAACACCAAATATTTCGCCTTTCTCTATTTGTAAGTTGGCGTTATCTACAGCAGTGACATCACCGCTTTTTGCCTTATATATCTTCTTTACATTCTCTAATAGAATCATGATGTTCACCCCTTTTTTAAATAAAAAGCGCAAGCGGCTCGTTTAGAACAAAAGGGCGTTGGAATCCCAGACGTAGAGGCGCTTTTTGCCTCATAGGAAGGGATGAAACGACCGACTGTTCTAGCCGCTGGAGCTGGATTTCTTAAAAGTTTTGGATAGACTCCACAATTTTTTTATTTCTGATGCGTGTAGTCCATCGGTATAGCTCCTCTTATTATTTGAATGTCCTCCGCATTCAAACAACAAAAAACCTTTCCGCTTCTAGAGAAGCAGAAAGGTTTATATGCGTATATAACAACATTATCCCTCTCTCTCATCTCTCAAAGCATTTGCTTTGCAGGAATTGGCACCATTTCAACATAAGTTGACGGTTGCCGGGCTTCACAGGGCACAGTCCCTCCACCTCTCTTAATAAGAGAAATCAGATTAAATTTTCGTCTGATTTAAAATTTATGAAATTGTCTATATTTTATGAATTGAATTGTATCAATATCCACACGCTGTGTCAACAGAAATTTTCGCAAAAAAAGAAACTTCAGAATTTTAAGCTCCGACTGACATCGGTTTACATATATGAAACATCGATTCAACTAATAACATCGTGCGATACGTTCCAGAATATTGTACCCGTCCATCACTCATTAACGTTTGCAACCTCATATTTCCAGTCACTAATTTTTGTACATCCTCTTCCTCTAAACAAACGATTTGTTCCGTTCCTCTCGCCTCTTTCAAAAGTTCTATATAATCTCTTGAAATTTGTAACGAACAGCATTCATCTCCAAAACGAAAATTAACAGTTCTTTCTCCTTGCCTTAAAAGCGGTTCTAAATGATATTGACCATTAGCGTAATTTACAAATGATTGAAGCAAAGAATATAATTTCATCCTAAATCACATCCCTCATATCACTTTCTATTACATACCATTCCCTCTTATTAAAGCGCAATCCTGTTACTTTCGCTCGACAAATACTGTATCTATCACGCATGTCGACATATTTCCCAAGAAATATGTCGAGGCGGCAAAAACTTTGCCGCCTACTTTAATTCCGTATATAAATATTCAACCGAATGAAATGCATATATTTTCTTCATCAGTGTCCCATTTTCAAAAATAAGTAAACACGGTACACTTTCTATCCCATACTCTTTCGCTAAATGCGGGGCATAATTTAAATCTAACATCCCAATTTTCAAATCTTCAATCGTCATCTCAACGACCGTTAACATCTTCTTTGCTAATTGGCATGTTCCACACATTGGTGTATACACATATAACACTGTTTTTTCTTCATTTCCTATTAGGGCTGTAGCTTCGGCACCTGTCCAATCAATCACTTCTATCATTCCTTACCGTAAATATTCTGTATAAACGTCAATGTCAGCTCCCCATAATACATTTGCTAAATGTGAAGAAGGTGCAGTCGCCACCTCGCGATACGAGCGATCAATATAAATATGCTCTGCTTGCGGAAATTCTTTTCGGAATTGTTTCCTTAACTTTTCCCCTGCATCATCAGCATCCACTAGCACATATACGTCCTTATCAAAAAATTGATCAATGAGCTCATCCATTTTCGACAAACCAATTGTACCATTTGTACAAACAATTTCCACTGGTTCACGAATAATAGATTCAATCTTTCTTCTATCCGATTTACCTTCTACAATAATGACTTTTTCCACATAAATCATACGTCATCACCCGATCACCATATACTATACAACCTTTAACTTAGTATATAGTATATTCGTTATTTTCATGTTGTTTCCTGTTTATTTTTACAAAAGAAAAGCACAAGCGGCTCGCTCAGATTGTGAGGGGGATGGAGCTTCTGACATAGAGGCGCTTTTTGCCTCGTAGGAAGACGCGAAGCCACCGAACAATCTAGCCGCTGGAGCTGGACAATTAAGAAAAGCGGAACCGACTGTTTAGCCCTGTTGGCTAAGGTTCTTTCGCACAGAAGACGCTTTTTGTCTTCTCGTGCGGAAGGTTCTTAGACATGAAGGGCTAGGAGGTGGAGCTAGACAATGAAAAGCACAAGCGGCTCGCTCAGAACAGGAGGGCATTGGAACTCCTGAACTAGAGGCGCCTTTTGCCTCAAGTTCAGGAGTGAAATGACCGACTGTTCTAGCCGCTGGAGCTGGACAACGAAAAGCACAAGCGCTCGCTCAGATTGTGAGGGGGATGGAGCTTCTGACGTAGAGGCGCTTTTTGCCTCGTAGGAAGACGCGAAGCCACCGAACAATCTAGCCGCTGGAGCTGGACAACGAAAAAAGTTTTTTCAAAAACGTTCTCCTACATGATAATTAATATATATGTTTTTAAATTCGTTATGTACACAAAATAAAAAAGGACAGCACAAAGGCTGTCCTTGTTCTTCGACTATAATTAGTCTTGGTTTGTCATTTCTGCATATTTTTCTGCAGTTAATAACTTCTCAACTTGGCTTGCATCAGAAAGTTCAACTTTAACCATCCATGCACCCTCGTATGGAGATTCGTTAACTAGTTCTGGTTGGTCACTTAATTCTTCGTTTACTGCTACAACTTTACCACTTACAGGTGCGTATAATTCAGAAACTGTTTTAACAGATTCTACGCTTCCGAATGGCTCGTCAGCTTGGATTGTTGCACCTACTTCAGGAAGTTCAACGAATACGATATCGCCTAACTCACCTTGCGCAAAATGAGTAATACCGATAACAACCGCATTACCTTCTGTTTTTACCCATTCGTGTTCTTCAGAGTAACGTAAATTATTTGGAATGCTCATGACTGTACCTCCAGTGAATGTATTAATTATGTAAAAATACCTTATTGGTACTTTTTCCACACACTTTCAAACTGCTCTTCGTTAAAACCAAGTGTTACACTCGTTCCATCTGTTACAATTGGACGTTTAATTAACATGCCATCAGATGCTAAAAGCTCGTACATTTCGTCTTCGCTTGCATCCTTTAACTTATCTTTTAAACCAAGTTCGCGGTAACGCATTCCACTTGTATTAAAGAATTTTTTTAATGGTAATTCACTTTTCTCATGTAAATTACGTAAATCTTCTTTTGACGGTGGATTTTCAACAATATGAATCATCTCATATGCTACATCGTTTGCCTCAAACCATTTCTTTGCTTTTTGACATGTGCCACACTTTGGATATGAATAAAATGTTACTGTCATAAATTCACCTACTTTTTTACTAACCTTTACCTTTATCATATAGAAAACATTTTATTATTTCAAACGATTATTCGCTAAACTTTTACTTATTTCGTTATAATTTTTAATAATCCTGCTAATTTTTCTTATTTTTCCGCCATTTATTAAGAAAAATTAAATATATAATTTTTTAAAAACTTTTTTCTCATCCCACACCGAACATATCTCTTAAACAAACGTTTGATTAATTTCCTATTTTTCTACCTCAGCCTTTGGAATACGTAGATTCTTTCATACCGAACATATACCTTAAACAAACGTTTGTTTAATTTCATATTTTTCTTCTTTCCCTTTGAGTTACATCACTTCTTTCTTACCGAACATACACCTTAAACAAACGTTTGATTAATTTCCTATTTTTCTACCTCAGCCTTTGGAATACGTAGATTCTTTCATACCGAACATATATCTTCAACAAACGTTTGATTAATTCCTTATTCTTTCAAATTAATACTTCCATCCTTACCAAACGTATACCTTACATAAAAATAAGAAGCCTTCTATATAAAGGCTTCTCACGATCTATTCAAATAATCCGCAATTGTTTGAAATACTACGATATACATATTATGAATACTTCCTTCTGTATTTCCACCATTTGATAAACCAATTCCCCATTGTTGCCCTTCGCCACTTCCGATATTCGCAAAACCTTGCGTATACATAGCATTTACATCTTTTCGTGCGCTGTTATACTCTATATCTTTTGTAATAAAAATTGAATATGATTTATCTTGTAAACCTATAAAAAACACCGGTTTCTTTAACGATGAAAATAACTCTTTATACTGCTCTGTTGAGGCTTCTTGAAAGTACTCTTTCATTATTAAAAAACCATCTACTTCCTTAGATTTCTTTGTCAGTTCCTCTAACTTCACTTTTTCAAACTTTATATTTCTAAACGTATCTTTCGGCTTTTCTCCAACAACTCCAATTACGAGTGCTCTCCCGTTATATTCTAATTTCTCTCCCTCTTTATCCTTTGCACACCCAGCCCCCACTAGGCATAACAATATAAAAACTAAGAAATAAGATACACGCTTCATATAGCACCCTCCCCCTCTTTTAAGTCAAGTGACAAAAATGTAAGGTGAATTCAAGAAAATGTAAGTAAAATCGATAGCCCAATTGGATTTTCTATATTATAATCAATTGAATTTATTTACATTACTAAAACATAGGAGATTATCATGAAGAAATTTAAACTTTCATCTCTTCTTCCGTTAAGTTATATACTTCTACTCGTACTCGTAAGTCCCCTTTACGATGTATTAAATAAATCTACTGTTCACGCAGTAGATGTCACAACTGTAGTAGATGATTGGATTCCATTTGTGAAAGCATTTATTATTCCTTACTTACTTTGGTTTCCATACTTATACGGTGCACTTATTTATTACTGTTTTGCTGATCGAAAGCAATATTATGTCACTTTAAGTAGTGTAATTCTTGGAAAACTTGCTTGTTTTTCAATTTATTTTTTTTGGCAGACAACTGTACCACGCCCAACCGTCGTTGGAACAGATGTATTTTCTGAACTAGTCCGCTATATTTATAGTATTGATCATCCAGTAAACTGTTTCCCAAGCATTCATGTCCTTACGACATTTGTAATTATGTTAGCTGCCTTTAAGCGTAGAGAACAGCATGCTTTGGAATATTACATCCTTACTTTCTTCGGTACACTTATCATTTTATCAACGCTATTTACGAAGCAGCATGCATTTGTAGACGCCATTTCTGGAATGACGCTTGCAAGCGTACTATACTTCGGTGTTCAACTATTATTAGCAAAAGAAACAGTAACAGTTCCAGTAAAACAAAATCACAAAATGTAAAAAAGCAGACTGTGGCTTCTTCAGTCTGCTTTTCTCTATATTAAGGGGATTTTCAAATTAAGATTGCGGTACAGTCATATCACCAGAAT
Source organism: Bacillus sp. NP247 (assembly GCF_018966865.1). Lineage (NCBI taxonomy): Bacteria > Bacillati > Bacillota > Bacilli > Caryophanales > Bacillaceae > Bacillus > Bacillus sp. NP247. The sequence continues at coordinate 2,187,179 of NZ_CP076653.1, forward strand.
GAATACGACCTGCTTTTTTAAGAGCAATATAAAGTATATAAGAAACAGCTACTGGGATGATGATATAAGTGATTATCATCGCTGGGACAACTTCCCATCCTTGGCTGGAAATTAAGTTAATTGGTGCGATAAGAGAGCTTAATCCAAGACCTGCAATTTCTTTCCCTGCTTCCAGTTGGAAAATTAATGCTGATACTGGGCCTACTATAGCACTGGCGACGACAGTTGGGACGAGAATCATTGGATTTTTAGTAATATTAGGCAACTGTACTTTTGGAGTACAGAGTGCTTGAGCTAATATGCCGCCTAAATTATTTTCTTTCGCTGAAATAACAGAGAATCCGATAAATTGAGCAACACATCCTGCAAGTGCTGCACCGCCTGCAACGCCATCTAAGCTAAGTGCTATCGCTAAAGCAGCTGATGAGGCCGGTGAGATAAGTAATAGTCCCCAAACTACAGCAATCACGATAGAAGCGATAAATGGGCTACCAGCTGAACTATCTTTAATGAATGCTCCAACTGTATTTAAAACTGGGCTAATATTTTGAGCTAACCAAATACCGACTAAACCAGAACCTAATATTGCTGCAAATGGAACGAGCATCATATCTAAAGCAGTTTTTCCACTTAATCGTTTACCAATATAAACTGCTAAAGTCGCTGTTAATAATGCACCGATTGGTTCACCTGTTTTAATGATGAGACCGGCTTCAGTAATTGAAATTGAACCAGCTCCAATTGCTCCAGCTACCATCGCTGAGAAAATTACGAGTCCGTTTGCACCGAGCATAAAAGCAATCCCGGCTCCAATTGCTGGTGCCATAAGTGATTTTGCAACAACTCCGATTGTAATAAGTAATGGGATATCAACAATTCTTCCTATATTTTCGATCAGTAAACCAATTCCGAGGGATACGAAAATACCCTGTGCGATTCCGGCAGAAGCTTTAAACACACGAGACATTATATATTCCTTCATTTGTTTCACCTTCTCCTATAATTTAGTAACCAACTGTTTTCATATAATCGCGTAAAACATCGTTTGATTTTGCAAAGCGGCTTTCTTCATCTTCTGATAAGTTTAGTTCTACCACTTCTCTTATACCGTCTCTAGTAATAATTGCTGGTACTCCTGTACAAATATCGTATTCGCCATATTCACCATCTAAAATAGCTGAAACAGCGATAACACGGTGATCATCATTGAAAATTGAGCGCGCAATATAAGCTAAAGAATTTCCAATTCCGTAATAAGTAGTTCCTTTGCGCTTATAAATTTCCCATCCAGCTTTTGCAGTCTTCTCAACAATTTCATCTAAATCTATTTCACCTAAGCGTTCTTTTTGTTCCTCTAAAATTTGCAGAATTGGTTTTCCACCAACAGTTACATGAGACCAAGCAACCATTTGAGAATCACCATGTTCTCCTAATGAATACCCATGAATACTACGAGGGTCTACATGTAACATTTCAGATAAAATTGTTCTTAAGCGAGAAGAATCTAGTGATGTACCAGTACCAAGTACACGATGTCTTGGCAAACCAGATAATTTCCACACTTGATATGTAATAATGTCAACTGGGTTCGATGCGAGTAAGAAAATGCCATCAAATCCACTTTCCATTACGCCGCCAACAATGCTTTCCATAATCTTAGCGCTTGCTCCTAAAGTGTCTAAACGACTTTGCCCAGGCTTCGGCGCTGGTCCTGCTGTAATAATAACAATGTCCATATCTTTGCAGTCTTCATAACTTCCTGCATATACTTTTGTTCTTGTATTTGTAAAGTTAATGCAGTGCGATAAATCCATCGCTTCTCCAACTGCACGTTCATGATTTATATCAATTAACAATAGCTCTTCGCAAATCCCTTGGTTTACAATGGAATACGCACAGCTTGATCCAACTAATCCAGTACCGATAATTGCAATTTTTCTTGTGTTTCTATTCATAGCAATCTCTCCCAATTGATTATGTAGTCTATTTCTTTTGTTCTTTACACTCCTAATTATAGAGGTTCTCACGATAGAAACCATGGATACTTTGTGAAATGTTGATCAAAGTTTTTGTCCTTTTTGCGAATTGTTATATTCAATTTTCGTCATATTTGTTACAACTGGAAAAATATTTATTATGTATTTATTGACATATACCAAATAAAAACGAGCGAATCCATTCGCTCGTTTCATTCATCGCGCTATTCCGCACTTAATTGACTTTTTAATTGTTGTACAATCATTGGATTAGCAGGCGCTGCCGGCTTATAATAACTTTTTTGCTTTGCGTATTCATACATATTACGTTGACGAGATTCATCTTGATTACGAATTTGAATTAACGTTTGATGTAACTGTTCATTATCAGACTGAGAAATATAATTTGCATAACTTGTTAAACTTGAATTTAACCCTGCTAAATAATCGTTTACCATATCTTTTTCATTCATTTTTCTCTTCCTCCTATCCTAAAAAAGTCATTAATTGCTGTTTCGTATTTCGTGCATCTTGCGCATCCTTTTGTAGCATTTGCTTTAGCTGTGGATCTGTACAAGCCTGTGCATACTGTTCTAATTTGTTAATAATTGTTGCGTGTCCACCAATCAAATGACGTAAGTTTTCTACTTCAAGCTCTGTTAAATTTTGCATAGAACATACCCGCCTTTCTTTTTTCATTCGTCATTAGTATTTGGGTTTTTTTGGATTGTATTCATTAACTTTTCCCACATATAAACAAAATAAAAGATGAATAGCTAGGCCATTCATCTTTTCCGCTAAATATTCATTCAATTTTATAAAGAGACAATCATACTTATACTCACAAGTAGGTTCCATACAATATGTAAAATGATACTAGGTACAATAGATTGTGTCTTCTTATATAACATAGCAAATACAATCCCCATAATCATTGCCGTAATCGGAAAACCCCCATGAAGAATCCCAAAAATGAAGGAAGAAATAATGATACCAACTAGAAAACTATATTTCTTTTCAAAAAATCGATACAAAATACCTCTATATAAAATTTCTTCTTTAATTGGTGTAATTATAGCAACACTTAGCACATATATAATGCTTTGTATCAAACTATTTTGAAGTGTCTCTCCCCCTAATTGATTTCGTTGCTGCTCTGCACTTTCAAAGCTAAACAACTCTAACATTGCATACTGAGTTAATGCAATGACGATAAAACCTATTAATAAATACAAGTAGGTTTTCCCATTTTTTAAAACAGATACATCCCAAATGTTCTTAATAAAATGAAGCACTGGTTTATAAGCAAATAAAACAATAGTAACAACAGCTGCATCAAATAGAAGTAAATAATATCCCTCTAAATTAGCACGTAATGCCTCTTCTCCAAAAATTCCAAGGGCTAAAGCAAGGAATAATCCCCCTAAGAGTGAGAACCCTAGAATGCTTACAATCATTACAACTAGATCTTTATATGTTATGTTATGTTATCTACTTCTCTTTCTGCATTATACGCGTCTAATACTATTTTACTCATACTATTCCTCCATTTATTTTCATTTACCTTAACAAAAACCCTTTAATACAAATATATAGATAATATAACAAAAATTTCAAAAAGAATAATATGCAATTTTACATATCATGAAAGCTTTGTATTCTATAGTTTTTGGAATTAGATTACTATAGAATAATTATTAGATGAAATTTCAAAAATTTCTTATCTATCCACCATAACCCTCGCATCATATAAAACTTATTAATTAAAGGAGAAATGAACATGAAAACACATGACTTCCTTACAGAAATCCAGAAGGGCTCTGAACCTAATCCATATCAAGATCCTATCGCATTTATTTTCGTTTGCTTTTCCTTAGCCATATACACATTTTTCAAACCTGCAAGATAATATCATTTAATGAGAAAAAGCCTACCGTTCTTTTGGAATCATATGCACTAAAAAACCTTAGAATCGCTTCTAAGGTTTCTGGCTATTCATAATCAAAACGCCATACTTATAAGTAACGAAAGAATTAATAATATAACTACCAATCCGCCGGTTACTCTTGCTATAAATTTCTTTTGTTCGCCCGCACTGGAAACGGTAAATCTGAAATATAATATGCCACCCACCGCAATAAGAATACATTCCAATATGATACTAATAGCCGGAAATCGCCACAACCCAAAACCTAGCATAGGTAAGTCTCCGAAATTCCCTGGAAGTAGCGGCAAGTCAGTGCGGTGCACAAGTAAATCAAGAATCCAATGGCTAAAAACTACAGCCCCAACAACAAAGCCACTCCGTTTGCCCCAAAATCTCATACCTACTATTCCTGCAACAAAGGCAATAAACAATGCCCCTATTAAAGAATGTGAATAATCTGCGTGAATGATTGCTTCACCATAACCATTACTATTAATAGGCTCAATTGTCTCTACTCCTAAAACATAAAGCGGTAAAAAAATGACATCCAATAATTGTGTGCTTAACATGAGAGCCCAAAGTGGTAGTTTAGGTGACTTTGTTTTCACTACTGCCGCTAAGCCAAAATGTCCTGCAAACATTTCACTTCACATCCTTTTGTAATCTTGTCTCCAGCAAACCGCAGCCTACTATACAAAAAGCATGATCAGCAACAAATTCATGTTGTCTCGCTTCTTATTCAATCTCTCATTACATGTAATCCTTTAATAAACGTTTCCAATAATAAATGTAAACTTGTATCTAAATCTAGCGGCAAACCAAATCCACCTTGCTGTTCAATCGACGCAAATCCATGACAAATACTTCTGAATCCACGTGTCGCATGAAGTGCATTCTCTCCTTCTAAGCCGTACTGTTGTAAAACCTGAAGACAAAGCTTTACAATTCCGTCACCTGCTTTTCTTACTTCTTCGTCTCGTGAAAAGGTTGCTTCATACAGTCCAGGATGTTTGCGGACGAATGCTACGTACGCTTCTCCTAATGCATGAATTGCTTCATCCATACGTTTACCCTCGACCGTTTCTTCCAGTCTGTTATGCAACTGTTTTATTCCGTAAATACCAAGATTTTTCCGTACATCTTGTAAACCTTTCACATGATTATATAGCGAGGGCGAACGTACCCCTAACCTTTGTGCTAATGAAGCTAACGTTACTTCTTGTATTCCATTTGTATCTGCAATTTCTGCCGCTGTTTCTACGATTTTCTGTAATGTAAGTCCGATTCTCGGTGACATAAATTAACCCTCTTTCCTACTTTCTATATTCCGCTTAGCTTCCTTAATAGCAAGTTTTATGACAGTGCTTGGATCCTTTATCATTTTCCCATGTCCTGCCGCAAGCAAGGAAGGCTCATATTCGCTTAGCTTCTCTGCACTTTGTAATGATATTTCTTTGCTCCACGTTGCCATTGCAGGAAACGGAAACCAAAATTTCATTTGTCCCGAAACAGCCATACCTCCTCTTGTTTGGAAGGCATCCCCGACAATTAGAGCTTTATTTCGTACATCAAGAAACGACATGGAACCTGGCGTATGTCCCGGTGTCATAATCGCAAGAAGCGATCCAACTCGGTCGCCATCCTCCAATAAAACATCAGGTACTGTTTTTACCTTTTTAGGTACACCGCCTTTTATTGGTATATTCGGTTCATCCTTTTGTAACGTCGTATCTCCTTCTAAAAGCTTTGCGTCTCGCTTAGAAATATAGACTGGAACATTAGGAAGCACTTCCTTTAATGCGTCTAATGCACCAATATGATCATCATGCGCATGTGTTAATACAATCTTAGTAATTGGTTTCCCTATTTTCTCAGCCGCCTGTAAAATTCCTTTTGCGCTATATGGCAAAGCCGTATCAATTAAAGTTAAACCATCTTCTTCCTCGACAAAGTAACAATTCACAGGAAACACTCTTGGCAAAAATGACAATTGATATACCGTTTTTTCATGTATCACTCTCATATTTCCAGCTCCCTTTCCGAATAAAACTAATGATATTAGTTTTATTATACTAATGGCATTAGTTTTATGTCACTAAAAATTTCATTTTTGCAAAAAAAAAAAAAAGAACAGTAGCCGTTTATACGACTACTGTTCTTTACAGCTATTAAACTGTGTAACGCTCATCTTCTAAAATTTTCGCAGCAATTTCACGTTTCTTTGGAATTACGTTAAGTGGTGTGTGGCGAGTTAATTTACGTAATGATGATAACATCATGCGCAGCATGTCGCCATTTTCAACTGCGATAAGTGTTTCTTTCGCATCTGCTTCGATTTCGTTGAATGCTTCTTGGCAGAATACTTCAGTGTATAACACTTTTTGTTTATTCTTTTCAAGACCAGTTGTTTTAATTGCCTTTTCTGTACGAAGAACAGCTGACTCCATTGCGTATAGATTGCTTACGATGTCAGCAATATTCACAAGAATTTCTTGCTCTTTATCTAATGCTTTACCGTATTTTTGAGCAGCTAATCCAGCTACCATTAAGCCGATTTTCTTCGCGTTACTTACTAAATATTTTTGAAGTGCTAATGGCTCATCGCCTACTTCTTCTGGCATCATCATCATTAACTCTTCTTGTAATTTTTGTGCTTTTTGAAGAAGTGGTAATTCACCTTTCATCGCTTTACGTAAGAACGTACCTGGTACGATTAGGCGGTTAATTTCGTTCGTTCCTTCGAAAATACGGTTAATACGAGAATCACGGTACATTCTTTCAATCTCATACTCTGCCATAAATCCGTAACCACCGTGAATTTGAACACCTTCATCAACTGTATAATCTAGTACTTCAGAACCGAATACTTTATTTAAAGAACACTCGATTGCATATTCAGCGATAGAAGCTGCTACTGCTTTACCGTCCTTTACTTCCTCTTCTGATAATGTGCTCATGCGGCTTTCGAATAAACCTACTGTACGGTATACAGAGCTTTCAGCTGCATATGTTTTCGCTGCCATATTCGCAAGTTTCTCTTGAATTAATGGGAAGCGAGCGATTGGTTGTTTGAACTGTTGACGTTGATTTGCATATTGTGCTGAAATTTCTACTGCACGTTTCGCAGATCCAACTGTACCAACACCTAATTTATAACGACCGATATTTAAAATGTTGAACGCGATAATATGACCTTTACCGATTTCACCAAGTAAGTTTTCTTTCGGTACTAATGCATCTTCTAAAATTAACGTACGAGTTGAAGAACATTTAATACCCATTTTCTTTTCTTCTGGGCTTGTAGATACGCCAGCATATTCTTTCTCTACGATAAATGCTGAGAAGTGCTCTCCATCAATTTTTGCGTATACGATAAATACGTCAGCGAATGCAGAGTTTGTAATCCATTGTTTTTCACCATTTAATACGTAATGTGTACCTTCTGCATTTAAACGTGCAGTTGTTTTTGCACCTAATGCATCAGATCCTGAACCTGGCTCTGTTAATGCGTATGCAGCTAATTTTTCACCAGTTGCAAGTAGTGGTAAATATTTTTTCTTTTGCTCTTCGTTACCGAATAATACGATTGGTAAAGATCCGATACCAACGTGAGCACCGTGAGTGATCGCAAAACCACCAGCGCGAGAGAATTTCTCTGCGATTAACGCTGAGCTTACTTTATCAAGGCCAATTCCGCCGTACTCTTCTGGTACGTCAGCGCCTAATAAACCAAGTTCACCAGCTTCTTTTAAAAGACGAACAGAACGATCAAACTCATGTTGCTCTAAATATTCAAGCTCCGGAAGAACTTCATTTACGATAAAGTCCTCTGTCGTTTTTGCAATCATTTTATGCTCAGATGAAAAATCTTCTGGCGTAAACACTTGATCAATTGTAATTTCCTCTACTAAAAAGCTACCGCCTTTAACCGCATTTCCTACTGTTTTTTCCATGAAAATTTCCTCCTTTATATTTTCATAAGCCGCTTTTCTCATTTTTGGAAAGCTGACTCTCACTTTTATTTTTCATACCCCTTTGTTGCTTCCATTCTTTTTATCTAATCCAGTTCCGGTGGCTAAAACAGTCGGCCGTTTCACCCCTTCCAACGCCCTCCTGTTCTGAGCAAGCCACCTACATTTTTTATATAATCCAGTTCCAGCGGCTAGAATATTCGGTGGCTTCACTTCTTCCTACGAGGCAAAATGCGCCTCTTCGTCTGAAGCTCCATCCCCCTCTCATTCTGAGCGAGCCGCTTCCACTTTTTTTATAATCCAGTTCCAGCGGCTAGAATGTTCGGTGGCTTCACTTCTTCCTACGAGGCAAAATGCGCCTTTTCGTCTGAAGCTCCATCCCCCTCTCATTCTGAGCGAGCCGCTTCCACTTTTTTTATAGTAATTCAAATACTCCCGCTGCTCCCATTCCGCCGCCGATACACATTGTTACGATACCGAATTGTTGGTTGCGGCGTTTCATTTCGTGAATAAGGGATAGTGTTAGTTTTGCTCCTGTACAGCCAAGTGGATGTCCAAGTGCGATTGCACCGCCGTTTACATTTACTTTTTCTTCATCTAATCCAAGTTCACGAATAACTTGAATCGATTGAGAAGCGAACGCCTCATTTAGCTCGAATAAGCCGATATCAGATAGTTCTAATCCCGCTAGTTTTAACGCTTTCGGAATTGCAGCAATTGGACCGATACCCATTATTTCTGGTGGTACACCAGCTACTGCAAATGAACGGAATTTCGCAAGTGGCTTCATGCCATCGCTCACTGCTTTTTCACGATCCATTAATAGTACAGATGCTGCTCCATCACTCATTTGTGAAGAGTTACCAGCCGTTACAGAACCGCGAACGTTAAATGCTGGACGTAATTTACCTAAAATGTCTAGCGTCGTCTCCGCTCTTACACCTTCATCTTGTGCGAAAATACGTGTTTCTTCTTGCAGTTTGTTGTTTGCTCCAACAGTGCGTAACATTACATCTACAGCTACTGTTTCATCCGCAAAGTTCCCTTCAGCTAACGCTTTTGCTGCGCGCTGGTGACTTCTTACCGCAAAAGCATCTTGCTCTTCACGAGAAATTCCATATTTCACAGCAACTTGCTCTGCTGTATGTCCCATACCCATATAATATTCTGGAGCCGCTTCTACAAGGCGACTATTTGGACGAACGACGTGTCCCATCATTGGAACTAAACTCATTGATTCCGCTCCGCCTGATAATACAGCTTCAGAGTGACCAAGCATAATGCGCTCTGCTCCGTAAGCGATACTTTGTAAACCTGAAGAGCAGTAACGGTTAATTGTAATAGCTGGAACATCGTAAGAAAGTCCTGCTAGCCCGCCGATATTACGAGCCATATTCAAACCTTGTTCTGCTTCTGGCATCGCACAACCGAAAATTAAATCATCTATTGGCCCTTCATAATTCGCACGCTTTAACGTTTCCTTTACTACTAACGCCCCTAGATCGTCAGGACGAACTGTTTTTAATGAACCCCTCTTTGCTTTTCCAATTGGTGTTCTTGCTCCCGCAACAATGACAGCTTCTCTCATGAACGATATCTCCCCTCGTTATTAGTTACGTAATGGCTTCCCTTTTACAAGCATGTGCTGCATTCTTGCTTGTGATTTCATCTCACTTACTAAGCTAATAAATGCTTCACGTTCTACATCTAATAAATATTGCTCATCAACTTCTGTTCCGTACGGTACTTTTCCGCCCGCAATGACATATGCAAGTTTCTTCGCAATGTGAAGATCATATTCAGAAATGTAACCAGATAAATGCATTGCTTCTACACCAAGTACAAGCGTTGCATAGCCTGTTTCACCAACAACTGGTATCTTTTTACGAATCGGAGCCTTATAACCCGCTTCATATAACGAAAGTGCTTTTTGTTTCGCATCATATAGTAAGTGATCACCATTCACACTAATACCGTCTTTATCGCCTAAGAAGTTGTTAGAGACAGCTTCTTGTGCTGATGTTGAAACTTTCGCCATCGCTACGGATTCAAATACTTTGTTCGCAACTTTTTGCAGATCAAACTCTACACCGTTTGCCATTTTGTTTAAGTGTTTAATGTATAACTCTTTGTTACCGCCTCCGCCAGGGATTAAGCCAACACCTACTTCTACTAAGCCCATATATGTTTCGCTAGAAGCTTGAATGCTCGCTGCTGGTAAACAAACTTCTGTACCGCCGCCAAGCGTCATACCATATGGCGCTGCTACAACTGGCTTAGAAGAGTACTTAATTTTCGTCATTGCATCTTGGAAGTTTTTCACAACCCACTCAATTTCAAAGTAGTTGTCGTCTTGTGCTTCCATTAAGATCATTGCAAGGTTCGCACCAACGCAGAAGTTCTTCGATTGGTTTCCGATAACAAGACCTTTATAATTCTTTTCTACTTCATCAACAGCGTAGTTAATCATTTGTGTAATATCCATACCGATTGCATTGCTCTTCGAATGGAATTCTAAGCAAAGGATGCCGTCGCCTAAATCAATTAAGCTCGCTCCGCTATTTTTCTTTAACACACCGTTTTTCGCTTTTAACTGCTTAAGCGAAATTGCTTTTTTGTTACGTTCGATTAGCTTATATTCACCATTATCGTAATAGTAGCTATCACCATTATCGTGTTTATAGAAAGTAGCAAAACCTTTCTCTACCATTTCTTTCACCCAAGCAGGAACAACTGCGCCGTTTTCTTCCATCTTTTGAACGGATTTTTCAACGCCGATTGCATCCCAAATTTCGAATGGTCCTTGCTCCCAGCCGAAGCCCCATTTCATCGCTTGGTCAATTGCAACGATATCGTCAGCAATTTCTTTATGAAGTTTTGCAGAGTATAAAAGAGTTGGTGTGATAATGTTCCATAACAACTCTCCTGCGCGATCTTTCGCGTATACAAGCGCTTTCAATTTATTCGCTAATCCTTTTTCTTGCTTACTTAACTCTACGGATGCAGCTTTTAATTTTTTGCGAGCTTCGTATTCCATCGTTTCTGGATTTAATTCTAAAATTTCTTTTCCTTGCTTTAAGAAGAAGCCTTGACCAGTTTTACTTCCAAGCCATTTTTTATCAAGCATGTCATGCATGAAAGCTGGTACTTTAAATACATCACGCTCTTCTTCTTGTACATTTTCATATACGTTATTTGCAACATGTACAAATGTATCTAAACCAACAACATCTAATGTGCGGAACGTTGCGCTCTTTGGACGACCAATTAATGGGCCTGTTACAGAGTCAACTTCTCCAATGCTATAGCCACGCTTAATCATTTCTTGAAGCGTTACAAGCAAGCCATACGTACCGATGCGGTTTCCAATAAAGTTTGGTGTGTCTTTTGCGATAACAACGCCTTTTCCAAGAACGTCTTCGCCAAATAGTTTCATGAAGCTTAATACTTGTGGATCAGTTTCTTTCGTCGGTATTACCTCTAGAAGTTTTAAATATCGTGGTGGGTTAAAAAAGTGTGTTCCTAAGAAGTGTTTCTGGAAGTCGTCTGAACGACCTTCTGCCATTTTTTCAACGGAAATGCCTGAAGTATTTGAACTCACAATTGAGCCTGGTTTACGAACAGTATCTATTTTTTCAAATAGTTTCTTCTTTATATCTAAATTTTCAACTACTACTTCAATAATCCAATCTACATCAGCAAGACGCTCAAGATCATCTTCTAAGTTACCTGCTTCGATCAGTGCTAGATTACCTTTCACTGTCAGAGGAGCTGGTTTTTGCTTTAATAGTTTTTGCACAGCCGTATTACTAAAACGATTTCTCACACTTTTATGTTCTAATGTAATTCCCTTCGCTTCTTCTTCTTTCGTAAGCGCCGGTGGTACAATATCAAGCAATAATGTCGGAATACCAATATTAGCTAAGTGTGCCGCAATCCCTGAACCCATTACGCCTGAACCTAGAACAGCAGCCTTTTTAATTTGGAACATCCATTTCTCCCCCTATTCTTGAATGAATGCTCATTCAATTTTTCGACATAAGTCGCAATCAATGAGTGAGCCTCTACTAATAAATATATGATACAGTTTGAATTTTCGCAATATATTTATTGATAAAATTTTCTGAAATAAATATTTTTCTTTCATTTGGCTATGCTATACATGTGTATTTTCTTCACTAAAATGCACTTTTCCTTTTTATAATCTGACGAAACTGGAGGAATATATATGGCAAAACTTAAGAAAAACCCTTCAAAAGCTGGAATTAGCGCAGCAAGCGTAACTGGAAATGCAGGTCCGCATAATCACGGTGTTGAAAAAGGGCGTCAAGGTAATAACCAACAATATAAGAAGCATAATATGGGCGAAAAATAACGCTATATTTTTGGGCAGAGAACGTGGCATAATGATTAATGGCTGCTTTTTCTGCCCAATTTATTTGTACATATGGAAAACAAAAGAGGGAACGACGATGAAACGAACAATAATTATGATTGTAATGATCGCCACACTATTTACAGGGATGATTTTCTTCTCTTACGCGCATAGGCAACAAGTTGTAAGAGCAGATCAACCTAACATTACTGGGCAATACGGGATTACAATTGATGCAGACACAGGGGAAATTTTGTATGGAAAACGTGAAGATGAGCGCTCTTATCCGGCTAGTATAGCCAAGATGATGACAACTCTTCTCTTACTAGAGAATGTAAAAGAAGATGAAGAAATTACGGTTACAGAGAATGCGATTAAAACAGAAAGTCAAAGTGCAAAGATTAAGCTTCGCGCGGGTGAAAAGTTAAAACGAGATGAGGCATTAAAACTTATGCTTATCATTAGTGCAGACCCGATCGCTGAGTCAATTGCAGAACATATCGCAGGATCAAAAAATGAGTTTGTGAAAATGATGAATGCTAGAGCGAAGGAACTTGGTACAAAGCATGCAACTTTCAAAAACGCAAGTGGTGCTGATGCACTTGGAAATAAAGTATCACCATATGACATTGCCATTATTACGAAAGAAGCATTAAAATACCCAATTGTTTTACAATATATGAATTCAGTAAATACAACTCTACATACTTCCGAACGCTCTCCAAAAATCGCAAACTATGGACGAGAAGAACTATATGACGATCCATATGCAATTGGAAGTAAAAGCGGTCTATCTGCACTCGGAAAATATACGGTCGTAACTGTTGATGAGAAAGACGGTAAACGCGTCATTAACGTCGTATTATCTTCTACTCGCGCGCAACTATATCCTGATACGAAAAAAATGGCGCACTACGCATTTCAACAATTAAAATAACCAAGGAGTATTTTCTCCTTGGTTATTTTTTGATCATACCTTTTAATACGAACGCAACGTTTGCTGGACGTTCTGCTAGACGACGCATGAAATAGCCATACCAGTCGTTTCCATAAGGTACGTAAACGCGCATTTTGTAGCCTTCTTTTACTAGCTCAAGTTGACGCTCTGTACGAATACCAAATAACATTTGGAATTCAAATTGATCCCTTGGAATATTGTGTTCTTCGGCAAGTTTTTTTGTATATTCAATAATCGCTTCGTCATGTGAAGCAATTGCAGTGTAATTTCCATTTAATAAGTGCATTTTAATAATTTTTTTATAATTGTCATCTACATCTTTCTTTTCCGGGAACGCTACTTCTTCAGGTTCTTTATAGGCCCCTTTTACAAGACGTAAATTAGGATTGTAAGCGTTTAAATCTTCAATATCTTTTTCTGTACGATATAAGTAAGCTTGAATAACAGTACCAATATTATCGTATTCAGATTTTAATTGTTTAAAGATATCAATTGTTTTTCCGCAGCGCGTATAATCTTCCATATCAATTGTAATAAACACACCATTTTCTTTTGCAGCTTCTAAAATACGGCGCATATTATTCATTACGATTTCGTCAGAGATATCTAATCCCATAGAAGTCATCTTTAAAGAAAGCTGTGAATTAAGACCTTCTCTCCCAATTGCACGAATCGCTTCAATCGATTCGCTAGCCATTTCATTTGCTTCCGCTTCGTTATCAACAAATTCGCCTAAATAATCGATTGTTACACAAAGACCTTGCTTATTTAATGCTTTAATTGCAGCTGTCGCTAATTCAATCGTTTCCCCTGCGACGAAGCGACCTGCACCAAAGCGTAAACCGTACTTTTTAGCCAGTTTTGTTAGCGCTTTATTTTTAGATAAGAAAAGAAACGAATTTCGCATTAATTGTTCCATGTAATTCACCCCTACGACTAAAATTTATCTGTTTTTTACCCCTCTTCGAAATTATATCACTGTTTAAAATTATTTGATACAAATAATTATTTAGATAATTTATAAAATACTATCAAAACATTTAAAACCCTATATTCTCGTTTGTAAATATGAAGAAAATATTTTTCGACATTCAAAAAAAACGAGTTTACTAGGGAAAAAATGAGCATGCCGAAAATATTCGACATGCTCACAAAACCATTTATATTTCATCTAAATTATATGAAGATATTAATAACAAAAACTTGAGGTAACATTATCTCAAGCCTTCTTACTTCTCATTTCGCTTCTCATCATTCAGCTTTTTAATATTCGTAATTAACTGTACCATCTCTTCTTTTGCATCTGGATACGTCTCATTCCAATGTTTCACTAAAGCTGGCATCGTCTTAGCTATATAAGAATAAAGTGCCCATTTCTGTACCTGCTCTTTTTGCTCTTCATTACTTTCTCCTAGCAATAATTCTGTATATTTCTCTAATAATCCATCAAATTGCTCATTAAACTTTTCACTCATCTTATTTTCCTCCTATATGAAAAAAGCAGCGAATATCGCTGCTTTTTCTTATAATTTTGATCGAACAGAGTTTAATTTCTTCTCCATCGTACTTACTTTATCACGGCGATCATCGATACGAATTGTTGTCGCAACGCGCTGTGCACCTTTCGTGTATGGAACTTCATGCATTTGTTGAATGACTTCTAAAATGACAGGAAGATCCCCTTCAATTACTGTATTCATCGGTGTTAATTGATACTTCACGCGATCTGCATTTTTCTCTAGCACCTTTTGTACTTCTGCTACATACTCACTAACACTTGGATTACCTGTTCCTACTGGAATAATCGATACGTCAACAATTGCCATAGTAACTTACCTCCTATAATCGCTTCTTATATATCCATTGTCTATTTTACCTAAATCCTCATCACTTTACTAATCTGTTTTCTTCTACTTTAAATTGCTCAACCAATCTCTCTAAGTCCTGCATATTCTCTGTCAAACTTTCCATCGTATGAGCTACTTTTTCTAAATGATTCACTTGTGACTCAGTTGCTGCATTTACCTCTTCAGAAACAGCCGCACTCTCTTGACTCGTGCTAGCAATTGTTTGCATAACTTCTGTAATTTCTTCTTGCTCGTGACCTATATTCTGCACTTCTGCTACAATCTTCTCTACTGAAGCACTAATTGTACTTACGACTGACATGATTGTGCGGAATTCATCCTCTGCCTCTGTCGTAACTTTATTTTGTATATCCGCAATATCTTTCAGTTTACTTACAACCTCTACAACTCGTTTTACTTCTAACTGCACATCGCTAATCATTATTGCAATCTCACCGGTTGCCTCTTTTGATTGTTCAGCTAATTTTCGAACCTCTTCAGCAACAACAGCAAAGCCCTTACCTTGCTCACCTGCACGTGCTGCTTCAATCGAAGCGTTTAAAGCCAGTAAATTTGTTTGATCCGAAAGACCTTTTATAAGTTCTACCACATTTTGAATCGATCCAACTCTTTGCTCTAACTTACCGGATGCTTCTTCCGTATGAACAACGATAGAAGATGATTGTCCTCTCGTACGAACTAAATTCCGCATCGTATTGAGCCCCTGTTTAGATGCTTCCTCTGCTTTTCCGGTCACTCCCTTTATTTCACCAACGGAACTATTCATCTGTTCCATCGACTGTGCCATATTTTCAAGTTGTGCTGAAACTTCATCTACACTATTAGCAAGCGTAGAAGCTCCTCCGCTCACATCATCCATGGCACCTGAAACTTCTCTACTAGCTGCTACAGTTTCACTCGTTAAATAATGCAGATTATGAGTCGATTGTTGCACTGTCGATACACTATTTTTAATTTTACTTACCATTTCATTCATTTGCTCAACCATATGATTAAAGTGGGTCGTAAGCGTACCAACCTCATCTTTACTTGTCACTTTCATTTGCAACGTTAAATCACCTTCCGCTACTTTTTGAACGTGATTCGTTAATAATTGTAACGGTCTTGCTAATCTTCTTGAGAATAAATATGAAGCTAATATTCCAATTAATAAACTTATACATGCCATTATAATAACTGTATTTCTTGTTTCTACGAGTAAGTTATCAATTGACTCTTTCGGATATACAATCCCAATTTTCCATTTCATCTTATCAAACACTTGACTATAGGCTACTACATCTTTCCCATCCAATGTCGTCACCGCAAATTTCGTTTCATCTTTATTTAAACTTTTTACAAGTGGTTCTTTCGAAACATCTTTTCCTACTTTCTCCGGGTACACAATGGCAATATTTTTATCATTTACAATAAACATTTCTCCGCCATTATTATATTGAATATTATGGAGTAGCTTTTGAATCGTTCCTAGTGATACATCCATTGCTACAACCCCTAACACAGAGCCATCTTGCCCGACAATGGCTTTTGAAACTCCAATACTTAACTTACCTGTCGCGATTTCATATTGTGGTTGTCCCCAAATAATCGATTTTGTATCTGCTTCAGATGTTTTATACCACGGACGACTTGTTGGATCATATCCTTCAGGTACTTTTCCTCCATCAGCAAGGTTTGCACTTAACGTTTTTTTATCTTTCGTCCCAATGTATACATCTAGAATATCAGGATGATTCTTTTTAAATCTTGAAAATTCTTTTAAAATAAAACTCTCTTCTTCTGGAGTAACCCCATCTTGTAACATGTTTTGAATATCATCATGACTCCCATAATGCCCCATGTCTTCTTCAATTCGCTGCATAAATGCAGTTAACTGCTCTGTTACAAGATCCATCGTATTTTGAGAATACTGATCGAGGGAACGCGTTTCCTTCTCCTTCTGTAACTGATACACAGCTGTACCTAGTATTACAAACATCATAGAAATAAGCACCGAAAATACTACCGCAATTTTTAAACGTAAACTTCTCAACATCTTCCCCAAAGCATCCCCTTCTCGATGAAATTTAATTGTATTAATCACTATATTAAGTATAATAGATAAATCTAAAACCTCAATCTATATAGTTTAAAAAATTGAAATTTATTCTCATTTCAATACGATTAGTTTCCATCACACCACTTGTGTAAAAACAAATAGTTCATTATCCTTAAACTATAATCTCATTCGTTCGGAGGGAACTATGTTACAAAAATTCGGTTTCTCACAATATGAAAGCCAAGCTTACGAAGTTGTCGTATCAAGCAATGAACCATTAGATGCAACAACGATTGTTAAACATTCAGGTGTTCCAAAAGCAAAAATATATGAAGTGTTAGCACGCCTAATTGATAAAGGGATGGTAATGGATTCTGTTTCAGAAAAGAAAAAATTGTATACAGCATTACCACTCAAGCTAGCAATCGAAAAGCTAACGACAGAATTCCAATCTAATATTAAAGAACTCGAAAATAACATTTCTAAAAAGTCATTTACAGATGACCGCGTTTGGAGTTTAAAAATGCAGTCTTCTATTAAAGTACAAAGTAGACAACTTATAGAAGATGCGGAAGAATCCATACGCATCTCCGCATGGAATGACACCCTTTTAGAATATCTTCCTTTACTTGAACAAAAAGCAAAGCAAGGCGTCCAGATCGAGTCCCTTATAGTTGGAAAAGTAGAAACAGATTTAGAAAACATGCACTTTCTAATCCCAGCTGAAGAACCTAACGCATTAGAGCGTTATTTACTACTCATCGTTGACGACCGAGAAATTTTATTCGCTGGTGTAGAGCAAGAATCATGGCAAGCGATGAAAACAATGTCACAACCTTTCGTGAAGTTCTTTACAGAATTTTTCTATCATGACGTTGCACTTGCAAAGATTACCCAGAAACACCATGATCTCTTTATGGAAGATGAGGAAATTAAGAGTTTGTTGATGAAGTTGAGGTATTAAGTAATTAAAACGCAAAAAGGAGTCTAGCTCTTCACCTAGACTCCTTTTCATTTTGTTCCTTTATCTCCATCAACAACTCAATAATCTTCTCATTTTGCTCCACTTGTTTCTCTGAATTTTGATAGATGAAACGAACCCATCTAAAGAGAAAAATTACAAGAAAGAATGGTATGATCGTAAATAAAAAACCAATAATTGAAAAATTAGACTCCATATGCTATCACCTCGCTATATACTCCCTTCTCCATTTTTCTACTGACCCCTGCAATTTTTCACACATAAAAAAAGAACCTATCAAATGATATGATCCCCTTATAGTAGACAGGAAAAAGAAAGCGCATTACTCTGTTTACTATGGAGGGGATTTTTTATGGGGAAAATTAGAGTCACTTACGATGTAGAATTTAAGAAACAAGCTATAGATTTATACTTAAAAGACGGCATGAGTTATAAAAACATTGCGAAAGAATTAGGTATTCATCACTCGGTTGTAAGTCGTTGGGTGAAACACTTTGAAGCTGAAGGAATCAAAGGACTAGAAGAAAAACGCGGTAAAGCGAAAGGACCAGGTTTAGGTAGACCAAGGGGGTTAGACCCGAAGATCCAGAAGCTAAGATCAGACGATTAGAAGCGGAAAATGAAATGTTAAAAAAGCTCTTAGGGATGTAAAAGGAGGAATGAAAGTCGTATCCAAAACGAAAAAATTCGAAGTCATCCATGAAATGACAAAAACAGGTTATACAGTGACCATTCTATGCGATATTGCTGGTGTAACCAGAAGTGGGTACTACAAATGGATAAAACGGCATACGACGCCTTCAAAAAAACAATCAGAGGATATCGAAATTAAGAAAAAGATATTGGCGTGTCATAAAAAATTAAGAGGAATTTATGGATATAGAAGAATACAAGTGTGGCTGAAAGCCACATATAACCTTTATTTGAATCATAAGCGCATCCAAAGATTGATGCGTGAACTAGGTATCAAAGCCGTAATTAGGAAAAAACGACCTTATTACGGAAAAAAAGAAGCTTATGTGATTTCAGAGAACCATCTAAATAGGGAGTTTCAAGCTTCAAAACCGAATGAGAAATGGGTAACCGATATTACCTATTTGATTTTCAATGGACAGCGCTTGTACTTATCCGCTATTAAGGATTTATACAATAATGAAATTGTTGCCTATGAAACCAGTCGTAGAAACGACTTGAAACTTGTGTTAGATACACTGAAAAAGGCAAAGAAAAAACGAAATGTGAAGGGAATCCTCTTACATAGTGATCAAGGGTCCCAGTATACATCTCGTCAATATAATCAATTACTTAAAAAATATCAGATGAAGGCAAGTATGTCTCGAAGAGGCAACTGTTGGGATAATGCTTGTATGGAAAACTTCTTCAGTCACTTTAAGGCAGAGTGTTTTCATTTACACTCCTTCCATAAAGCGAATGAGGTCAAACTTGCCGTGCGTAAATATATGCACTTTTATAATCATCAAAGATTTCAAAAGAAATTAAATAACCTGAGTCCATAT
Source organism: Bacillus sp. NP247 (assembly GCF_018966865.1). Classification (NCBI taxonomy): domain Bacteria; kingdom Bacillati; phylum Bacillota; class Bacilli; order Caryophanales; family Bacillaceae; genus Bacillus; species Bacillus sp. NP247. The sequence continues at coordinate 2,206,791 of NZ_CP076653.1, forward strand.
AAATATAGAACTCAGGTTGCTTAGTTGCGCTTTTTAAATACTGTCTACTTGACAGGGGTCACTGCAAAACGATAGATTCTTCTTTCACGAACTGAGTAGAACGTCCTCTCGTAATTGAGAAAATCGCACAAAGCAGTGCCAATATAATAAAACCGCCGCCTACCCAAGCGTTATATATAACAGATGATTTTTCAATAACAACTCCGCCCACTGTTGAACCAAGTGCAATTCCTAAGTGAAGTGCAGAGTTATTTAACCCTTGCTGAATACCAGCTGATTCCGGTGCAATTTCAATTAAATAATTTTGTTGCGCTGGTGAAATCGCCCAGCTCAGCATACTCCATAAGCCCATCATAATGATAAAGAGCGGGAATGAGAATGTCATTAGTGGCAATAAGAAGATAGCACATGCAAATACGATAATAATCGAGATAATACTTTTCTTCGATCCCCATTTATCAGCAAGCCAGCCTCCAAGCCCGCCTCCAATTACTGCTGCGATTCCGAAAATAAAGTAAAACACACTAATCCAGTTTGCTTCAACATGCATCACATCTTTTAAAAACGGTGTTAAATATGCATATAGCGTTAAATGACCCGTTAAAAATAAAAATGATGTTAACTGTGCACTTACAATTTTTTTATCCTTTAAAGTAGCAATTTGTTCTCTTATTGATAATACTGATGTCGGTGGTACTTTTGTTAAGAACAATGAGATACAAGCGATCGCCATAACAGTTAATATCGAAATTAATACAAATGGCGCACGCCATCCGTATGCATTTCCGAGTACAAGACCGAGCGGTACTCCAAGTACGAGCGATCCGCTAATCCCCATAAAAATGATCCCAATTGCACGCGCACGAAAATGCGGTTCTACTACACTAGAAGCAAGTGTTACAGATAGTGCAATAATAAGCGATCCACTCGCCGCACAAATTACCCTTGAAAACATTAACATCTCATAATTCACACTAAATGCCGAAACAATATTTCCAACTAAGAAAATTGATAATGCCATAACATACAATTTTTTTCTTTCAAACTTGCCTGTTACTGCTAATAAAACCGGCCCTGATAGAGCGAATACTACTGAAAATATTGTAATAAGCTGACCAGCTGCGCTAATGGATACTCCTAAATCATTGGCAACTAAATCAAGCGTTCCTCCTATAATTAGCTCAACCGTTCCGACTACGAAAGCCGCAATAGCTAAAATATATACACGAAAATTCAAGTCTTCCCCCACACTTCCTCTTTTGGTTACTACTATTATAGTAACCAAAAGAGAAAGTAGACGCAAGTATAATTTTTTTACAGCAAAAAAGGCAGGCGTATTATACGCCTGCCCTTCAATCATTAAACTCCAATTTCTTTCTTCTTATTTAAGTACCAATACACCGGAAGTCCAGTAAATACAATTCCAATTGATAAGAAGCAACTTACCGGATCATTAATAATCGCACTTCCAAGTACAAATAATGATCCTAAAATCGCAATGATTGGTACAATCGGGAATAACGGTACACTATACGCACGCTCTTTATCCTTGTTACGTTTTCTTAAAATGAAGACACCGATAAATGTCATTACATAGAAAATATAAATGATGAATACGGAAATCTCAGATAGCTTATTCGGATCACTAATAAGCATTAAAATAATTCCTAATATAATTTCAACAGTAATCGCATTTGCTGGTGTTTTAAATCTCGAATTTTCTTTTGCAATAAACTTAGAAAACGGAAGGTGTCCACGCTCTGCCATCGACATCGGAATACGTGGGAATGTTAAAATCTTTCCATTTAAACAACCGAAAATAGAAACGATAATACCGATACTAATAATTTTCCCGCCATATTCTCCAAGTAACATGCCCGCAGCTGTCGCTGTTGCATTTTCTCCAAGGTCTACAATTTTCGCTGCTGGTAATACATTTAATAACGCTAAGTTAATTAATACGTAAGCAGCTGTTACAATTACAATCCCAACTGTCATTGCCTTCGGTAATAACTTTGTTGGATTCTTCATTTCTCCGCCAATAGAAGCGAGTAAAATCCAACCATCATAGGCAAATAAAGTTGCTAAAATTGCCATCCCGATACTTTGATTTTCTGATATTGGCACAACTACGTTGAAAATATCACTGTTTCCTTTCCAAAAACCTAACACAACAATCAATATAATCGGAATCATCTTTCCAACTGTCGTAACCGTTTGAACGATACCTCCGTATTTTGTTCCCATACTATTTACAACGCCTAAGAACACAACTGTTCCAATTGCGATTGGTAAATTCCATACTTTATCTAAATAGAAAAAATTAATCATTAAAGAACTAAAGTACAAACCTAACGTTCCAATAATAGCTGGCCCATAAACAATCGTTTGCATCCAGCCAGATAAATACCCCCAAAAACTTCCATAAATCTCTTCTAAATACGTATACAACCCACCATTCTTCGGAATTTGCGCCCCAATTTCGGCTACTGTTAAACCACTTGCTAACGTCAACAGACCACCAATTACCCAAGCAAGGATTGCCATATTAGAACTCCCTGAGTAATCTAATACGCTCCCTGGTTTCATAAACACACCAGACCCAATAATAGTTCCTACTACGATAGAAAGTGCTACTGTTAAACCAATTTTGTTTTTCTCATCATGATGCATGCTGCGTATCCTCCTTCCAATACTAGTGTGATGCAAAAATAAAATAAAAAAACACTCCTCCCTAAAAAAGGGACGAGTGTTGTATTCGTGGTTCCACCCTTGTTTCAATTCGTAAAGTTACACACTTCACCAATTTCTCAAGTCTAAATAACGGTTTTTGCCGGCAAGCAATTACTAGGTATCCGTTCACTGCTGCAGTTCAGAGGTGGTAATCGATTTTCTCGTATTAGGAAGCTCACAGCCAAAGGCTTCCCTCTCTGAGAATCGTAAAAAATTGATCATGTCCTCATCATCACTTCTTGATGTCGAATTTTGTAGTTATTGTTCATTATATTGAATTGTTAGAAAAAATCAATATATATTTTATATAACAAAAAAATTTTCTCTTCTTATATTATAACAGAAGCTATTATATTTCTCTAATTTCCAATCAAAAGGACCGATTTCCACATTAAGAAATCGGTCCTAAATATGTACCTTTCGGTTGCCCACACGAAAGATACTACATAATTCAATTATTTATCTTCGTTTTTCATGAACAATTTATGATGTGGCAGATCAACATTCAATTCCGCTAGTTGTTTCTTTTCATTTTCTAGAATCGCTTTCGCTTTTTCTTTCGCCTGGTCATCTAAGTTCGCAAAGATGTCTTCATGCTTTTCTTTCTCAGGAAGTTTCACACCTAATTTTGTTAATTCCTCTTTTGCTTGCTCACGTGTTAGTTTCCCGGATTTTTCTTGCTCTAAAATCAACTTCGCTTTTTCCTTTGTTGCCTCATCTAACCCTGCAAACATATCCTTGTGCTTACCCTTCTCTGGGAATTTCACACCTAGTTTTGTCAATTCTTCTTTTGCTTGCTCATGCGTTAATTTCCCAGATTTCTCTTGCTCTAAAATCGACTTCGCTTTTTCCTTTGTTGCCTCATCTAACCCTGCAAACATATCTTTGTGCTTACCCTTTTCTGGGGATTTCACGCCTAGTTTTGTTAATTCTTCTTTCGCTTGCTCACGTGTTAGTTTCCCGGATTTTTCTTGCTCTAAAATCGACTTCGCTTTTTCCTTTGTTGCCTCATCTAACCCTGCAAACATATCTTTGTGCTTACCCTTTTCTGGGGATTTCACGCCTAGTTTTGTTAATTCTTCTTTCGCTTGCTCACGTGTTAGTTTCCCGGATTTTTCTTGTTCTAGAATCGACTTCGCTTTTTCTTTTGTTGCCTCATCTAGATTCGCAAACATATCTTTACGTTTCTCTTTCTCTGGAAGCTTTACACCTAGTTCCTCTAATTGTTTCTTTGTATCATCCATAATCGTTTTTACTTTTTGTTTTGTAGCGGCATCTAAATCTTTTTTCGCCGTTTTTGTAGGTTGATCCGCTGCTGGAGTATTCGTTGCCGCAAATGCTGGCACACCAATTCCTCCTATAATTCCAAATGATAAAGCACCTGCAATTGCTAAATACCCAACTGTTTTCTTCTTCATAGGAAATTTCCTCCTTCACATTTCTAAAGCATGTACACTTTCGTATACAATGCCTATAGTAATGCTGGTTTCTTAAAATTTCCTTAACGAGTTAAATAAAATGGAACTTTAATTAGTGGGGGTGTGCATCCTACACTACTCGGATTGGGCTTTTACGGGACAAAAAAACACCGCTCATCACGAGCGGCGTTTATCTAAGCTTTTTGTAATTGTAATTCTTCACGTTCCATTACTTTTCTTAATACAATTGTTTGTGTCATTGTAAATAAGTTACCTGTAATCCAATACAATACAAGTCCTGACGGTGCCGCAATTCCCATAAACAAAATCATCGCTGGCATCATTATTTGCTGTATTTTCAGCATTTGCACTTGCTCTCCAGGCGTTATATTTGATTGGAACACCTTCATCTGGATAAATGTCGTTAACGCTGCAATAATCGGTAATATATGATATGGATCTGCATGTCCTAAGTTCACCCATAAAAATGAAGATGTACGAATCTCTTCAGTTCGGCTAATCGCATAATACAAAGCAGAGAAAATCGGCATTTGTATAAAGATTGGCCAGCAACCAGCTAACGGATTCCAACCACCTGATTTCATTAGTTCTGACATTTCTTTTTGATACTGCTTTTGTTTTTCAAGATCTTTACCCACATCACCGTGTTTCTTTTTCAGCTTCTGTAATTCAGGTTGCATTTTTTTCATTTTCATTTGACTACGATATTGCGAAACAGCTAATGGAATCAGTGCTGAACGAACAACAAGCGTAATGACAATGATCGCAATCCCAAAGCTTCCACCAGATATATGATGAGCAACAAATTGAATCATATACGATATTGGATATACGAAATAATGGTTCCAAATTCCCGTACTATGTGAATCTATCGTGCCTGCATTACTGCAACCAGATAAAACAAAAACAAGTAATAATGATAAACTAATGAGCGCAGCTCGGTTTGATTTTAACATGTTCATTCCTCCAATGTTTCGTAATTAATTAGCGAAACATTGGTGTATACGGGCCTACCTCGTCACTCTCTCCACTCGATTCTTGTCTGCGGACAGAGCGAATCATTCCATATTTATAAAAAATCGAGAAAAGCGGTACATTTCCGATACCCTCTTCACACTTATCAACTAGTTTAAAAGCTCTCTGTCTACCGCTTGATGCTTGCTGACGTACGAAACGAGAAACGTTAGCAAGAAAAAAGACTTCTAATACACAAAGTGCTGTCGTTACAAACGATATATACAGAAGTGCATCCTGCAATAAAAATTCCATCGCTTCACATCCTTAATAAAGTCATTTTAGCACATTCAACAAACATTCTCTATTTCCTTTTATTTTCAAAAATGAATTTTGCATATTTTCTCAAAAAATTATGCTAGAAAATCAATGTATTCGCTTTCTTTAGTATATTCACACGTATCTTTGAATAGGTTTAATTTTTTAGAAATTTATAAAATTTTCGCATTATAATAAAACTATTGCCAGTTTTTGAAAAAAGCTTTATTCTCTTCTTGTAATCAAAAATGAATATGGAGATGAAACATACTATGGGTCAACTAGGAGACGCCGATTACGTTCCCGACACCGCCTTTTTATCCTTCCCAGCAGCTAAAACATTTCACTTAGAATTTATCATACAGTTAGTTGTTATTTTTATAGCTTCTATTTTGTATGCAATTTCTATGAATATGTTTTTTATCCCGCATAATATGATTAGCGGTGGGTTCGCTGGTGTAGGGATGATTATCGGTTATTTAATGCACTACAATATCGGTGCACTTATCTTTTTACTAAACATTCCTCTTCTTATTTTAAGTCACTTTTACTTAGGCAAGAAGACAACCTTTTTAACAGCATACTTCGTAGCTGTATCATCTTTAGCGATGAACATTATCCCAGTACACCAAGTTTCAGACGACATTTTACTTTCTTCTGTATTCGGTGGTGTCATCTGCGGCGCGGCCTCAGGAATCATATTCCGATTTGCTTCTTCAACAGGTGGTTTTGATGTTGTTGGATTGATTGTAGCGAAACATCGCGATGTTTCAATTGGAGCAATCATCTTTGGATTCAACTTAATCTTACTTGTTGCAGCAGGATTTATTTTCGGATGGGATATTACGCTTTATACGTTAATTAGTCGGTTTGTGGTCAGCAAAGTAATTGATGCCGTGCATACAAAACATATTAAATTAACGATAATGACAATTACAGAAAAAGGTGAGGAAATAAAAAGCTCACTACTACATCACGGCATACGTGGCGTAACAATGGTAGATGCTGTCGGCGGCTATACAAACCATAAGAAAAAAATGATTTACACTGTCGTAACTCGCTATGAGTTAGGCGAAATGAAACGAATTATTCGCCAAGTAGACAATCGAGCATTTATGAATATTACTGAAACCGTTGAAATCGTTGGACGTTTCAAACGTATATAAAAAAGCGCAAGGAGCTACAGTTCCTTGCGTTTTTTATTTTTTACACTTATTACAAAATCAGATAATTCTATTAGTGTGGCAATAAATGTGTTATAATAAAAGTAGACTTACAAAAAAGAGTATATAGACTTGGAAGTTTCCCTTATTTATATAAGCAAAAAGAAACAAGAAGTCGTGTATATTTCAGACACCATACACGTAACGGCTTAAAAAAGCTGCTCATCTTAGTTATTCTTCACTGATCTTTTTATAAAAAGATTCGTACAACTAAAATTCACTTCAATATACTATACCTACCTTTTTGACTTCCAAATCATCTTATTACATAAGGAGATGAACATATGAATCAACATATACGATACACAATAGCTGTCCTGTTTGCCATTATCGGCGGCGTAATTTGCTTCTGGACAAACACTCAACTTGGAGAGAATATCATTTTTAATGGAATCGAAACACTTGTAAGCGCTTCAATTTTAGGCGGCTACATTTTCTTCCTCTTCAATCCAGAAGAAAATGCTCAAAAAACAATGTTATTAACAATGATCGGAATCGTTGGCGGATGTATTTCCTACTCAATGACAAACTATACATTACCACTTCAATTAAGCTCAGCTTTCTTCCACGGTCTATGGACTTGGTTTATTGCATTCTGCCTAGCAGATGTATTCAACCTATTACAAGATCCTGAAGAAGAAAACGGTCACCAAATCGAAAGTAACTCTTAAGCTGGAAGATATTCTTCCAGCTTTTTTATTTTTACTGACTACTTTTGGATACCCCACTCGGAATTCGAAATGAAACATGTGCCCCACCTCGCACCTTGCTATTTTCTACCTGTATTATGCCGCCATGCTTCTCAACAATTGTCTTGGCAATATATAACCCGAGCCCAAAATGCTCCTTGCTTCCTGAACGCGACTGATCTCCCTGATAAAAACGCTGCAATACTTTCTTCAAATCCCCTTCTTGAAAACCAAGTCCTGAATCATATACATGAAACTCTATTGCGCCATGCCAAGCACATACTTTAACAAGCATCTTCCCTGACACCGGCGTAAACCTAACTGCATTCATCACGATATTATCCATTACTTGACTGATCCGCTCTTGATCAAATACTAAGCTTTGTACACCCTCATTATTTTCAAAGGTAACGTCCCACTCAATCTCTTTTTTCCTAGCTATACATTCATATTCTTCTAGTTTTTTAAGAAAGAATGGGGTTATATGCACTTTATTTAAACGTAATTGAAACGAGAAACTTTCTAACTCATTTACTGTTTGGAACTCCTCAAGAAGTTTTGTCATTCTGTTTGTATTTCGTTCAATCGTTTGTAAATACCGATGTAACAAGTCTTCATTTTTCCATAAGCCACTTTGCAAACCTTCTGTATGACCTTGTACAATCGTTAGCGGCGTTTTCAAATCATGAGAAATAGCTCTAATATATTCTCTTCTTTCTTCTTCTAACTCCCATTGCCGTGATAAACTAGTTGCTAATTCTGCGCGCATATTTTCAAACGAACCGACTAACTCACCAATTTCATTTTTCGCGTTGTATTCTAAATGAAAATCTAAATCCTGCTCTTGAATTCTTTTTGAAGCCTCTGATAATTCAGCGAGTGGTTTCTTTATTCTTTTTCCCATTCGGTTTGAAACAATATAAGATAAAATTGTAATGTATATAAAGGGCGAAGCTAAAAATAAGATTACAAACAAGGAATCAACTGCCGAAGCAGTAGACATTGTCAAATGATAATTAAGTCCTATCGCTCCCTGTAGATCCCCAGTCTTATCCACTAAAGGCAGATATGTCGTAACTCCAGTATCATCATCTTCCTCATGAATATTCGTATTAATAACACTCAAAATTGGTCTCTCATTTGTTATTAATTTCTTTTTATATGTACCATAAGAAATATCTCCTTGCCTATTAACAATTTGATATTTAATTCCCTCTTTAGGGATAATTTTCTCTAATTCATTTCGCTCTTTCTCATTTAACAATAGGGCTCCTTTATCTTTTGCATATTCTTTTATCATAGGAATTTTTTGTTCATAATAATTTGCAGGAAATACTTTTCCACTCTTCGTTAGCCAATACCAACCACTAGCTGCCGTTAAAACTGTCAGTATTAAACTACCAATTAAAACTATTAAAAAGCCAATTACTAGCTGTTGTTTAATCCTTAACCTTTGCATCAATTCTGTACACTCCACTTATATCCAATTCCCCACACAGTTTGAATATATGTATATTCTCTATCATATACACTAAGCTTTGTTCTAATTTTCTTTATATGTTCAACTACAGTAGAGACATCACTTTCACTATCATATCCCCAAATCTTTTCAAACATCTGCTCTTTCGTCAAAACTTGGCCAGCATGAAGTGCTAACATTTTCACAACTTCATACTCCTTTTTTGTAAAGTGAATTTTTTCTTTACCTAATAGTATTTCATAACTCTGCAAATCTATTACTAAATCGCCATAACGCAGTAAATTCTTTTGCCCCATCATTTGCAATTCTGTCGTACGGCGCAAATTAGCAACAATTCTAGCTTTCAACTCTTTTAAACTAAACGGCTTATTAATATAATCGTCTCCACCAATCAATAAACCTTCTATACGAGAGCGTTCACTACTATCCGCACTTAAAAATAATATTGGGCATGCATAAGACTCTCTCATCTTCTCGCACACTTTAAATCCATTCATATCCGGCAGCATAACATCTAAAATAATGAGATCCACGCTACTATCTAATTTTTTCAAAGCTTCTTCACCACTTAATGCACTTCTTACTTCATACCCTTCCATGACAAGACTATCTTCAATAAATGTAAGAATATCCGGTTCGTCATCTACAAGTAATATTTTGTCTGCCACGGTAAATCCCTCCTAATTAAATACATCTTTTTTACACCAACTAAACATAGCCGCTATTGCACATCCTCCTAAAATCGTACCATTTATTAGGTAAAATGTTCCTTTCCCTTCACTTAATATTCTTAGAATCGATTCGCTTCCAATTACAAAATAACTTATTTCTTCACTCACATACAAACTAGTTACTAGTAAACCGACTATCACAAAATACGTAATGATAGCGTTTTGAAACCAAAGACTTACAAAACTACTCAACATTGTTAAAGCACTTGTGATAAACCATAATATTAAATAATATTTTACAGTATATAAAATAGAGGCACCCGTCCCATAAATGACTTGTTTATCCAAAAAGAATGTCTCCTCTGCGTGCCTTATAAAAAATGTTCCATATATATAACTCTCTATAAATGCCATTAACAAAAACAAACTTACGATACTCATTTGAGTCATCCATTTTGCCAATAATAATTCCCACCTACTTACCGGACGGATCATGACAAGACGATATGCGCCAGATGAAATTTCACTATTAAAGCTATCAATAAATAAGATTGGAAAAATTAATAAGAATAGAGTAAAATACCATTCTCTTGTAACTGCAACAGGAAAATTTAAATTACTTAAGATTGCTTCTGTCCCTTTTGTATCATAAATAGCAACTCCAAAAGTATGAACCCATACACTGTGTAAAATAAGCAGCAGTACAAAAATAACAATTAATACTTTCGTCTTCTTTCTATCAAAAATCCGTTCAAATTCACTTATAAGTATTTGTCTCATTCTTCACACCTCACACAAAATTATCTTTTTTTCCTATCCAATAAACTGTTACAGCATTACAAATAACAATGTATATAAGTAAAATTATAGATCCAAAAAGAATCATTCTTGAACTACCAGATAAAGATATAACAATTCCTTCATGTTGTAATTTAATTAAAGAAGAATAATTAATATAAAGAAAAGCCGGTGATTTCCCTATCACTAACGCCATGGCTGGGTATCCAAAAGAAAATATAATAAATCCCATACCAAGTAGTGTTGCACTTGTTGTGGATTTACTTATAACCGAAAGCATAATTAATATACTAGCCATCGCTATTAAAGTAAGATAAGCAATTCCATAATAAGAAATACAGTATAAGAAAACGCCAAGTGCATTCATTTTTTCTGTGAAATAAAACAAAAGAATACTTGGTTCATGCTCAAAGAAAATATAGCCAATACAATAACTACAAATAAAATAGACACCTATAAATAGCAAACTTACTGCTAATATCGTAATTATTTTCGCAATAAGAACCTCAGAATACGTGTATGACCTTTGTATTACCATCCGAATTTGACCGCTATGATACTCTTGAGCAAACACAAGGACAATCAAAACGAGTAAAACAAGATTACATATACTCATAAGCATTTCAGATAATGCAAGTACGGGGAATGAATTCGCATATGTATAATCAACTGCTGTCCTTTCTACCTCTTGATTATGTTTCAAATAGTACTTCGCAGCCCCAAGTAACATCACCGGTATCATCAAAAAACAAAGCCATGTTACTTTCTTTGCCCAAAGCCGCCCCCATTCAGAACGTACTAACATCATCATGAGCTCATCATCTCCACGAAAATATCTTCTAATTCTTTATCACTTCCTTGTAACTCTTCCGTCGTTCCCCGCCATATTAGTGATCCTTCACGAATCATGACCCATGAATCACACATAAGCTCCAATTCACGAATTAAATGACTAGAAATGAAAAAAGTTATTCCCTTCTCACGCTGTAAGTCGAGTACAATTTTACGAAGTTGCTTAATTCCAACTGGATCTAATCCATTAGACGGCTCATCCAAAATAATAAAATCTGGATCGCCAAGAAGGGCCTGTGCAATCCCTAAACGCTGCTTCATCCCTAATGAATACGTACCAACTTTATCGTCCGCACGGTTTTCTAAACCGACGATTTCTAATACTTGCTGAACTTTTTTTTCAAGAACTTCTCCACCAGTACGTAACGTAATCCTACCTAAATTCCGTAAGTTTTTTCGTCCTGACATATAAGGAAAGAAAATCGGAGCTTCTACAATTGCACCTACATGCTGAAGAGCCTCTTTTCGATTTTTTTGTACGCTAATTCCATTAATTAGGATTTCCCCTTCATTTGGTCGAATTAACCCCATAATTGTTCGAATAAGAGTTGTCTTCCCTGAACCATTTGGCCCAACAAAACCACAAATTTCATTTTTATAAACAGAAAAAGACATGTGACTTAACAACGTTCTTCCCTTCACTCTTTTCGTCACATCTCTTACTTCTAAAACCTCTTTTTTCATTCTTATCGCCTCCTTGCTACTAGAATAGACGGTAAAAATAAACAATTTATAAACAAATAAAAAGAAGTTACCCCCACGGCAACTTCTTTTCCACATACCCCATCCGGTACTCACCGGAATATATCAACGATTTTTAAAATATATCGATCGTTTCTCCACTTATATCAACGATTTTTTCATTATATCAACGATTCGACACAGGATATCGATTTACCGACATCCTTCGATATCTCTAAAGCACAACATACCCTATCCCCCAAGCAACTTACTGCCGAACTCTACGATTAAAAAGATAACTAATAGGATCGCGAGTATTTTTAATGCTACGTATGCGACTTTAAAAACAGCATAAATAAGCAAGACTATCAAAATAATCGTTAAAATTTCCATATTTACTTCCTCCAAGCTTTGCTCTTCTTATCTCATTTTACTCGCCTCAGACTTTTTATGGAACGGCATAAGATGACATAGAAAAAAGAGGATACCTCACCCGTCGTAAGATACCCTCTCCTGTAGCCGCTCAAACCATTCTCTCTCTAATTGTAAATATCCGATTTCACTCTTCTCTGCACTCTTCAATTCTTTATCAGCTTTCTTCATATAAGTGCGGGCATCTTCTAGATCTCCCTCTAAATATTTAACAATTCCATGTGTACGGTAATACCCATGTAAATCCACTTTTGTAATTGCCTTTACATGTGCCTTTGCTTCTTGCAAGGAAAGACTTTCCTTCTGATAAAGAACTTTATATAAGAGATACCAACTATGAAAACTACTAACGAAGAATTTATTTTCCTTCGTTACCGGTAGTTGAACAATTTGTTCTATATATGGTATTGCTCTTGCCATTCCCTTTTGATCCGATCTAGCAAGGAAGACGAGCATCAGTCCGCTCAGGCTCTCTCTTATTCCTTTATTCTCTTTTAATTTTTCCTCACTAAGTTCTATTAACCTCTCATCCCAATCTTTCGGTCTTTTATAACTAAATAACTCACTTGATACTTGAATCGTATATAAATGCTGCTTAGCTTTTTCATCATCTTTAATTAAAATGAGAAATTGCATACCATCACTCAAAAACGTTCCTTTTATCGGTACGATTGTAGCTGCAAAAATCACAAAGTGTAAAACAGAAAAATATAAAAGATATTGATAATAACTCACCATATATATGTAACCGAAAGTAATACCAAATAATAAACTCGTAATCGGTCCACCTAAAGTGAGCCACGCCCATTTTTTCGAAAGATTCGGTGTCTCTATAGAAGAAGGCACTAACATCGCCACGCCTCCGAAGTACGCCCATAATTTATTTTCTCGAATGCGTACTTTCCCCTTCTCTTTTTGAATAGTAATGGGGCCTACTGTCATAAATTTAAAATTCAAACCACCCATCAAACCGAATATTACATGCCCTAATTCATGAATAATTAACACTAGCAATGCAATCCCGAAAAAGGCCCATATTTCTATAATTTGCTGGACCTTTTCTATTCGAATAAATCCGTATAAAGCGGAGCAAACGAAAGCAACGAACATTGAAAAAGCAGGTCTTCTTAAAACGTCCACCGTTTTTCTCCCCTTAATAAATCATTTTTTTATGCATTTCGTACATATATGTTCCAACATGTAATACCCAAACGAACGAAATCATAATGACCATAAAGAAATCTTTTCCATCTAAAATTGCATATGCAATCGCCGCCAACCACGCACAAGCAAGTGTCATATTTGTATATTGATATGCCTTATATCCCGCTTCATGAACAATTTGCTTTTGCCCTTCATCTGCATTCTTTGCCCACATTTCCATTGACTGAGAATACGTAACACTCTGTTCTGGATATAGAGCGTTATACCTTTTCCTCATTACAGATCCTAACCAAGTTATAGCAATAAAGCACACTGTAGATACCACAATACTTACACTAACAAAGAGCAAGTTCCCCTCACTTGTATACGTTCTATAAAAAGCGATAACTGAGCAAACAAACCATGATGGAATAATAATTTCCATTACTCGAAAATAAATAATCGCTATCCCTAATCTTCGTCCCTTAACATTTTCTTCTTCATCTTTCGTTTGTGCGAGCGCTCTTGTACGCTTCCAAATATAATACATAACCGCTATGCCAAATACACTTATCATAACAACGCTAATAACAGGAGATATTTTGCTAGTACCCGCTGTTGCAATATCCCCTACTACATACCCTATAAACCCACCAAAAATTGCTCCTACTAACAACTTCAATATAGCCGTCATTTTCCCATTCCCCTTACTCCCCATCTCCATCTCCATCTTCCCCCTCCACTAACGTAAATATTTCCTCCACCGGTACATTGAAAATGTGTGCGATTTTTAACGACAATACAATAGATGGTGCATAATCCCCGCGTTCAATTAAACTAATGGTTTGCCGTGATGAGCCAATCGCTTTCCCTAAATCCCCTTGTGATAAACGATGCTTTGCTCGAAATTCCCTCACTCGATTTTGAAGCTTCATGTCTTCCCTCTTTTTCATTTATTTAATTAAAATTGTAAATAATATCCTTATATTTGTCAATTATAATTGTCATTTTGACATTAATAATTGTCAGGTAATCTATATAATAAATATGGAATATTAAGCATATGAGAAGACAATAGCTTATTAACATAGATTGGAACATAAAATAAAAAAGGCAGTGCTTTTGCACTGCCTCCCTAATTTCTGACATAGAATGGATTCCATATTAACTTGCGTTTTGTAACAGTACTCGTTTTAACTGTTTGCGGAAACGAATGCTCAGCGTGATTACTACAATTACAACTACTCCAAAGATAATTTTACCGATATTATCTTCCAGTACTCCAAAAATATCATGTAAGTTACCACCTAGCCAGTAGCCACCAATTAAGAAGAATGATACCCAGAATAAAGCCCCTGAATAAATTGTAATCGCAAAGCGACGGAATGGTAAATTGATGATTCCTGCAAAGTATCCTGTAAAATGGCGTACACCAGGAATAAAGAAACCGATAAAGATCAGGAAGTACCCATACTTATCAAACCACATTCTTGTTAAGTCGATTTTTCTTTGTGTTAAAAATACGTATTTCCCATATTTTTGAATGAAAGGCATACCTAATTTATTTCCTAAAAAGTATTGAATCGTCATTCCTACACTCGTCCCAATAAAGGATAGAATAATTAAAATCGGTAAACTTAAATCACCCTTCTGTGCTAAAAACCCCGCATATGCTAATGTTGGCTCTCCCGGAAACGGAAGTGCAATATATTCTAACAGCAAACCTACAAGTACTACATAATACCCGTATTGCTGAAATAATTCATGAACCCATTCCATGTCATCTCCCCTTTCATTCACGTACAACTTGTTACTATTATTGTATAAAAAAATTGTCGAAATAACTATCACAATAGCTTACATTTTTATTACATTTTTGTAAGGCTCACACTAAAGGTTTCTGTTCTTTATTTGCTTATACTCATTATCATTTTAAAATGAGCTAAAAACTATATACCGTACGGAATATAACCATTAATATACATTTTTTATCCAGTTTTTAACACTTGTAAATCACCTTATTTTGTTCTCTATAAAAAACCATAACAAACTCATACTAACTTCATATTAGCTTCATATACGTATTGTAAGATTATATCGGAATTTGTTGAAAAATTTAACTAATATATGACTAAGCATTAAACTGAATAAATATAAGTCGTTTTTCGAAATTGAAAAAAGGGTGAATACAAATGGAAGCTTATAAAATGCACGATTTTATTAATACAAATGTTGAATCTCATCAAAATGAAAACGTTTTTAATTTACACATATGTGAAACAAATGAATTTGACGTAAGTTTAACAAAATCTACAACACTATCTTTTATCGTTTCAAAAAAGAACATTAAGATCGTCACGAGAAAATGGATCAATTCAAATCAAGAAAGCATGATTGGCAAAAGCTACATCATTCCAACGAAAGCTTTTCACTATTTCTTACCTATTATTTCTGAAACTGAAGATGAACTAAAGATTCAAGTTCAAAGTTTTGGACTACATGGTGAGCTTTTATTAAATGAAAGATTACTTATTGATAAAAACAACAAACACAATACAAAAATTACTACCTTCTTTGAAACATTAGATGAAAATATAAATCAAGCATTACGAGGATTACAAATTCATTGTATGTAAGACTACTACAATAAGTAAAAGGAGAATATAATGAAAAAACTATTATTAAGTGCGCTATTATCATTAGGATTTTTAACTCTTCCATTCACTACTGCAGAAGCAGCTACAACGAAAGATCAGCTTATCGTAAACACACAAATAAATAAAATGGATTATTATCAAGATGGAAAATTCATAAAAAGTTTCACTGTCGCTACTGGAAAAGTAGCAACACCTACACCTAAAGGCACTTTTCAAATCGTAAATAAAATTAAAGACCGTCCTTACTATACAGGAAAAATTAAAGGCGGCGATCCACGTAATCCACTTGGAGACCGCTGGCTCGGATTAAATATGGCAGGAACTTACGGAACAACGTATGCGATTCATGGAACTAACAATAATCAAGCAATCGGAAAAGCGACAACACTTGGTTGTATTCGTATGTATAACAATGATATACACTGGTTATTTGAGCGTATTCAGCAGCAAGCTACTGTCACTGTAAAATAACCTAAGAACACGATTTACGTGTAGCCAAGAATTTTATATCTTGGCTTATTTTATTTATTCAATTACAGTAGCAAAACAACTGTATTTACATATATAATGAGAATAGATTGTGTCAAATAACATCAAAACATTGATAAACATGGATATTAAAATTATACAGTTATAATATTTTATAAATTTTACATTACATACTATAATAGAACTACTGTGATTCTGAAATATTCAGTTTCGCTAAACAACTCCCCTTGCTACTTTCATGATTATTTTATAGCGGGGGCTTATTATATGTATAAGCAATCTGAGACATTCAAAAATGATGAATTCGAATATTGCAGTAAAAAGCGTTATTTAGGAGGTGTTACTATGACGCATATACTGGTGATTGAAGACAACCCAGATATACAAGAACTGATTCGTGAATTTCTAATGGCACAAAGCTTTACCGTTGATGTCGTTGGCGCTGGAACAGAAGGTATACTGCTTTTCCAAAAAAATTCATACGATCTTGTCCTCCTTGATGTGATGTTACCAGATATAGATGGCTATAGTATTTGTAAAATTATGCGAGGACAGTCTGATGTACCGATCATTATGTTAACAGGCTTACATAATGAAGAAAGTGAAATTAAAGGATTTGAATTAGGTATTGATGACTATATTACGAAACCGTTCCATTACACCGTATTTATTAAACGTGTAGAAGCTGTATTAAGAAGGGCAGCAACGAAGGAAGCAGAAACTGCAACTATACTACAATTCCGTGAATTGATTTTAAATTCTACAGCATATGCCGCTTATGTTCATGGTAATCAAATTGAATTAACAACAAAGGAATTTGAAATTATTTATACTTTACTGCAAAATCGGGGAAAAGTATTATCAAGAAGTGATTTGCTGAATAAGGTATGGGGCTATGAACATTATGGTGATGTAAGAGTTATAGATACACATATTAAAAACTTAAGAAAAAAACTAGGGATTCCTTATATTAAAACGGTGAAAGGCATTGGCTACAAAATCGAATCGTAGCACAGACAACATCACCAAAAATATTTTCATCAAAACCTTATTATTTTGTATTCTTTTATCACTTTGTCTTTATCAAATTATTTATTTTCTAGCTTCAAACTACGATAAAGAACGTTTTGCAAAAGAAAATGGAGCGCTGTCTACAGAACAAGCGGATTCAGACAAACAAAACGACCAAAGTAAAACGAATCAAAGTAAGGCTGTTTCAGAGAGTATGATTTCCAATTTCCAACCTTCTATTATAGATTATAAAGCACTCTCTACAGCCATAAATCACCTTTTGCAGCCTAGCCAAACTGCAAAAGCAAAAGAACATACCCAAAATATTGCGGGGAAAAACAGCACTTCTGCTCCACTTACAGAAACGGAAAAGCAAGTCGCTACTAATGATGCCTTGCATAAACAAAATGCAGAAAATAACACAAATGATACACAAGATTATCCAAAATTAGCAGATGCACTGCAGCAATTAGCTCCACATATTGGTGCAACAATGCTTGCATTATCGTTACTCGGATCTTTAATTTATACAAAACTAATTGCCAAACCTTTTCAATTTATGAGCGATGCTTTAAAAGATATTATGAATCTTGATTTCTCAGATAAAAAGGCGCTGAACAAAAATACAGATCAAACAGATTTTAATTTGCAAGTAGCTGCTTCACAAGTACCAAATATTGTGAAGAATTTACATGAAAGCAATCAAGATTTAAGAAATGAGCTCAAGAAGGAACAACAGTTAGAACAATCTCGTAAAGAATTTATGTCTATGGTATCCCATGAATTAAAAACACCAATCGCGGCAGTTATGGGACAACTCGATGGCATGATTCACGGAATTGGTGCTTATAAAGATAGAGATAAATATTTAAAGCGCTCCTATGAGATGATGCAAGATATTAACATATTAACGGAAAAGATGTCAGAATTATCCAAAATACAAAACCCTCAATTTAAACCGAATTTAGAAGTTATTTCATTAACTACTATTATTGAGGATGTTATGAAAAAAGTAGATTACTTTGTATCTGTAAAGCAATTAAATGTTCAATCTAACATTAAGCAAGATGTACAAATCTTAGCTGATCCTACATTTATTCAAACTGCTATTTTTAACATTATTTCAAATGCAATTCATTATACAATTGACCATCAGCATGTCTATATAAAGCTTTATGAAAAGCCAAACGGTTATGCATTAGAAGTATTAAATACAGGTTCACAAATTGATGAGGATAAACTTGCCCATTTATTTGAGCCATTCTATCGTGCAAACCCTGGCAAACACGGATTAGTACAAGGTAGTGGCCTTGGGCTATATATTGTAAAACAAATATTAGATAAACATCAGTTTCCTTATGGGATACAAAACACACCTCAAGGTGTAAAATGTTCTATTGTATTCCCAAAAGCAATGTAAAAAACCTACTACAATTTCATACCCCAAATTCATACTTCGTATG
Organism: Bacillus sp. NP247; assembly: GCF_018966865.1. Classification (NCBI taxonomy): domain Bacteria; kingdom Bacillati; phylum Bacillota; class Bacilli; order Caryophanales; family Bacillaceae; genus Bacillus; species Bacillus sp. NP247. The sequence goes on from NZ_CP076653.1 coordinate 2,225,824, forward strand.
AATGGCGGAATTTTGTAGAGTCTCTTACTCTGTTTCGTTCGCCCGTTATCCTTATTAGGATAACGGGCGTTTTTTATTATTTTTAAGGAGGATTTTTATGGAGAAATTTAAGTATTCATTACTCGTTTTACTCGGAGCTTGTAGCTACGGCGTACTTTCAACTATTTTCAAACTCGGATTCATTGACGGATTTTCAGCACATCAACTATTAGGAGGGCAATATGTCTTCGGATGGATTGGACTACTTCTACTCGTTCTTTTCTTTTCACGCCATAAAGTAACAAAAAAGCAATTCCTTTCATTACTAACAGTCGGAACAACGATGAGTATGACTGGGATTTTCTACGCTATTTCTGTAGAAGAACTACCGGCATCTATCGCTGTCGTCTTACTATTCCAGTTCACGTGGATTGGTGTCGTTATCGAAGCAATTGCAAATCGAACATTTCCAAGCCGTGAGAAAGTTATATCTATTATTATTTTATTTACTGGTACATTGTTTGCTGGTGGTGTCTTTGACGGACTCGGACAAAGTTTTTCCACGAAAGGTATTATCTTTGGACTATTAGCTGCTGTCTCTTTTTCATTCTATGTTTTTGCAAGTGGGCGCGTTGCTACAGATGTTCCGCCTTATACAAAAAGCTTTCTCATGACAACAAGCGCTACTCTTATCGTATGCCTATTCTTCCCGCCAACTTTTTTAACAGACGGTGCCCTGCATGCCGGTCTATGGAAATATGCTTTCTTCCTCGGATTATTCGGCGTTGTTGTACCTGTCATTTGTTTTTCAATCGGTGTTCCGAAAGTTGGAATAGGACTTGGCACTATTTTAGGTGCAGCTGAATTACCAACGGCTATTATCGCTTCTATTACACTTGTTCATGAAGTTGTATCGCTAATGCAGTGGATTGGGATTGTAGTTATATTACTTGGTATTTTCACACCACAACTACTTACTGCTAGGAAAGAAAAAAAACATAATCGTGTGCATAGTGCGTGAAAACATAAATTGCGTATAAATGTAAATGAAGTTAAAATACGGTATGCATTTAAATCGATTCGGAGGTATAAATGACTATTTTAAGCATCATGTTTTTTGTTATTATGTGTATCTTCTTCCTAATAAGATATATGAAAGAAAAGAAGTTTTACGATTTGCTTCTCATTCCTATTTGCATATATGCAGGAGCAGTGAAAACTCCATTAGTAGAGTACCTAAACTTTAATACTACCTTCAAAATAACATATGATATTGCAGCTATTATTCTCGTAATCCTTGCTGTACTTTTCTTTTTAAAAGATAAGAAAGAAAATCCTACTGCATAACAAAAGACCTTTCATCATTTGAAAGGTCTTTTTCTCTATCTCACTTTACCGCTCCATATAGCTTCTCTATCTCATGCTCAATTTGTTTTATATCGATTCGTTCAAATAATGGCTGCACGCTATCAATTCTATTCGGCAACGTATTTTGAGGTTCCCAATTTCGTTTAACAATCGACAATGTGTTCCGAACTCTTTCACTTGAAAATGGTAGAAACGGTTCAAGGAGATTTGCAAAATTAGCGATAAGATAAACACAATTACAAATTGTTTCCTCACATGAAACTGGGTCCTCTTCTCTTTGTTTCCAAGGTTGCTTTTCATCAAAATATTTATTTGCAAAACGTACTGCATCAAATATTGTCTCTAACGCCACTTTAAATTTAGTTTGCTCAATCGATTTCCCTACATTTATATATAATCCTTCTACTTTATCTTTCAGCTCTACATTAATAGTGCCTTTCGGTACAATGCCATCATAATATTTTTCAATAAACTTTAATGTCCGATTCACAAAATTCCCGTATGCGCCTAATAGTTCACTATTATGACTGTAAATGAATTCACGCCATGAAAAATCAGTATCACGATTTTCTGGTGCATTTACTGTTAAAAAGTAACGAATAGAATCTGGATTATAGCGTTCCAATATATCAGGTACCCATACTGCCCAGTTTTTACTTGTCGATAACTTTCTTTTTTCTACTGTTAAATACTCATTCGAAACGATATGACGCGGGATCGCTTCTTCTCCTATTCCAAGTAATACCGCTGGCCAAATAATTGAATGAAACGGAATATTATCCTTACCATGTACATAATACGTTTTCGCATCTCTATCCCAAAACTCTTGATCCGCTTTCTCTGCTTCTTCAGCCCAGTGTTTACTCGCTGAATAATACCCTGTCACCGCTTCAATCCATACGTAAATTTTCTTATCTTCATATCCTTCCAAAGGAATTGGTACCCCAATTGGTAAATCACGTGATACTGCCCTATCTTGTAATCCTTCCTTTAAATATCTCTCTGTTAATTGAATTGCATTGTCGCGCCATGCCCCTTTCTGCTTTGCAATTTCTACAGCCGCTTTAATTTGTTGTTGAAATTTATGCAATGCAAAATAGAAATGCTCTGTTTCCTGTACTGATGGCGTACTACCGCATAACTTGCATTTCTTTTCTAACAAATCGAGTGGATCTAAAATAGCGGAACAAGCATCACATTGATCGCCCCTCGCTGCTTCATGGCAATGCGGACATATACCTTCTACATATCGATCCGGTAAAAATTGCGTACACGTTTCGCAATAAGCCTGTTCAACGACTTTTTTATAAATATAACCTTCTTCTAATAGACGTAAAAAGACTTTTTGCACAGTTTCATGATGATGCTCACTATCTGTACGTGTATAGTAATCATACGTAAAACCGAGATTATGAAAACATCGCTCGAATTCTTCATGATATTGATCAGCTATTTTCTTTACTGTAACCCCTTCTTGTTTTGCTCTAATTGCAATCGGTGTTCCATTACAATCACTTCCTGAAACATACAACACATTCTCACCTTTTGCCCTGTAATAACGTGCTAAAATATCTCCTGGTAACAAACTAGCAATATGCCCAAGATGTAACGAACCATTTGCATACGGCCAAGCGCCTCCAATAAAAATACTCATCCTATATTCCTCCTTTAAAATATAAAAAGCCCCGCCCTTATCTTAAAAAAGATAAGGGCGGGGCTGTATAAACAGTCGCGGTACCACCTTATTTCGCCAATTACTCACATAATCAGCCTTAACAAGTACGGAGCTATATGCTCTTATACTGTGGTTTTGATAACGAGTACCAACTCTCGTCGCCGCCTACTATTATCATTTAATAAGTTCAGGACGAAGCTCAAAGGCCATTGTTCAAATGAATATTCTTGCTTCTTCTCAGCTACCGAAGCTCTCTGGAAAGAATGATTCCATTCTACTTTTCCTTTTCAACGCTTTTATGTATAACACGTATTTTACGACTTAATAACAGAAAAATCAAACTCCAATTCAAAAAAACAGGAAATCCCACTCATTCACCGAATAACTATATGTTCACAAAAGGAGTGATAAGATTGAATCAAAAGCAACTAAGCACGATAAATGAAAAAAGCTGGAACGCAGCTGCTTATGAAGCTTGGACAAATCGCCACGGGGCTCCAGAGGATTATGCGAAAAAGCTCATGGAAAATCCTATGCGCGAGATAGATCATTATTTACCCTACATACAATCTCCAAAAGGGAAACGTATTATTAATTTACTCGGATCAAAAGGCAACAAAGCCGTTGCTCTTGCTCTTTTAGGAGCCGATGTAACAGTTGTAGACATTTCAGCAAGTAATGCTAAATATGCAAATGAACTAGCAGAAGCTGCTGGCGTCTCTATTCAATATATCGTTTCCGATGTACTAGATTTAAATCTATCTCAATCATTTGATATCGTGTTACTGGAACTTGGCGTGCTCCATTACTTTTTAGACTTAAAGCCACTCTTTCATATAATCTCTCACTTACTAAAGCAAGATGGGACCTTTATACTACGTGACTATCATCCCGTTTATACAAAATTATTAGGAGTAGATCACCCATCCTTTCGAGCAAATGGAAATTATTTCGATGAAGAACTTATTGAAGATGACGTAGCTTATAGTACTCTCCTTACGGAATCACAGAAATACGCTTTACCGAGAACAAAAATTAGGCGCTGGACACTAGGAGAAATTATTACAGCAATGGCGGAAACAAATTTCAAAGTTGAAAAATTGATTGAGGAACACGGATCTCATCAAAAGTGGGTCTTCCCTTCTACTGTACCCGAAGGAATTGAAGAGCGTATACCCGGTCTATATACATTAATTGCGACAACATGCAAAAAAGGATCCCTTCACGGATAGGATCCTTTTTTTGCATGCTTACGCATATAAGTTGAGGTTGGAGATTACCATAATTCTGTAGAATAGGACACAAGATATTTCAACATTCGTCTCTGACTTACGTCGTCAAAAAGGGGTATGACCAACATAACGAAGAGTAATGTTACAGTTGATAGTGATAATCGTTATCAACTAATTAGAAGTATACATGATGTTATTTCTAATTACAATAGTATTTTTTATTTTTATTTAAGAATTTTTGATATATAAATGTATACATTTTAAGAACATTTACCCATACTCATCTGCCCCCTTTCCATTATCTGCTATAATTTTCATTGAACAGATTAATAACTTCGTAATAATGGATTTATTAATTCCGTTCTTAATATCCATAAATTAAGATAATAAGTTTATTAAAGGTAGGGATAACGATGAAATATGTCAGTATTCGAAAAAAACTACTCTTCACACTCTTAAGCATTTGTTCCTTATTTAGCATTGCTCTCATTATTATTCTTACATTCGCTACGAACCAAGCAAGTGAAATTGAAACATTAAAAAACGATGTATCGAAAAGAGCAACCATTTTAAAAGAACGTGGTGATTGGTTTCAAGCACAAGTTGCTGGCTTACAAGAATATTTACTATCGCATGATCAAAAAGGGTTGGATAAATTCAACCGTGAAGGAAAGAAATTAGCTGATACTAGGGAACAAGTAACAAGTGATAAAAAACTCCCTGAAGGAATGAAAGAGGCCATTTTAATGGGTGCGAAATGGCGAAGCGTCATAGATAATGAGGTTCTCCCCCTTGCGCGTGAAGGAAAATGGGACGAAGCATCCAAAATTGCTTTAGCTCAAACAGATTACGTAAATGACCTTTTAAGTCGTTTTACTAAATACGCAAATGAAGAGAATGAAAAACGTGACACATTAATTGCTGATGTTCAATCTTCATCATCTCTTATCCAATATATTATTTTCTTCTCACTCATTACATGCACATTAACATCTATTTTATTAGCATGGTGGTTCTCTGGTAAACTTGTTAAACCTATTCGACAAATTGATGCGAAATTAAAAGAATTAGCTTCTCAAGATGGCGATTTGACTGCGAGATTGCACGTAACTAGTAAAGATGAAATCGGTGATATTGCACATTCCTTTAATCAAATGCTCACCAACTTACAACGTATAATAAAGCAAGTTCAACAAACATCAACAAGCGTAAAAGAAGCTTCAGAAAATATGTTTATCGAAACGACTGCATCTATGGATACTACCGCACACATCCAAGCAACTATGAATACACTTGATCATAATATTCGTTCACAAGTGTCTAGCATCGAAGAAAGCTCAACGGCAATGGACGATATGGCAACAAGTGTTCAGCGTATTGCAGAATCTGCCTCTTCTGTTGCTGGATTGGCTGTTACGACTTCTGAAAAAGCAGATGATGGAAATAAAGTCATTGAGAAATCTATTACACAAATGCATACAATTAACGAAGCTGTTAACGCTACATCACAAGTGGTAGAGCGACTCATTACACATACAAATCATATTGATACTGCTCTTCAATCCATTTCTAACGTTGCAGAACAAACGAATCTACTTGCTTTAAACGCTTCTATTGAAGCTGCCCGCGCTGGTGAACATGGTAAAGGATTCGCTGTTGTCGCTGATGAAGTTCGTAAACTTGCGGAACAATCTCAGCTAGCTGCAACCGACATTAACCATTTACTTCATCAAATTCAAGAGGATACGAAAATAGCCAATGAAATGATGACACAAGGACAATCAGAAGCTTCACAAGGAATCACAATCATTCGTACGGCTGGCTCTTCATTCTCAGCAATTGTTAACCACGTTAATAAAGTCTCTGCACAGATGCAAGAAATGTCTGCAACTGCTGAAGAAATGGCCGCAAGTTCTGAGGAAATGAATGCCGCTTTAAATAATATCGCTTCTATTTCAAACGAAGTTGCCGCTGAAACGACACAGACAGCACATTCAGCTGGTGGCCAAGTAAGTGTAATGAAAGACATTGCTACAAAGTCATCAGAAATGAAAACTGCAGTACAAGAACTCGAAGTTCACGTTTCTCATTTCAAAACAAATGCATAATAGTAAAAAAGAGGGATTTGTTTTTTTAGCCCCTCTTTTTTACTTAAAAATATATCTTTCTCTCTCCCACTCTGTCTGCTATAATTCCTAAAGGAAATAAGAAAGCTTTATTCCAACTTTAAATTGGAATAAGGCTTTCTCTTAAATTGTTATATAAGATAATCCTAATACTCAAATTTCACAAAGGAGGTTTTTTAATCATATGAATTTTATTAGCATTCGAAAAAAATTAATGTTCATGATGGGAACGATTTGCGCTTTATTTGGCATTGCCTTAGCTTTTATTCTATTCTTCGCTATTGATCAGACTCGTAAAGCTGAAGCATTGCAAAAAGAAATTTCTCCTCTTGCAACAGAGTTAAAAGAACGTGGAGACGCTTATCAAGTACAACTTTCTGCTTTAAGAGGTTATTTACTGCAACATGATCAAGTCGAATTAGACAAGTTTCATGAAATGAGTAAACGTCTTGAGGATTCAAAAGATAAGCTTCTTTCTAATCCTAATATTTCTCAGCAAGTAAAAGATACAATGCAATTAGGTTCTACATGGAGACAATTTATTGATGATAAAGTTGTTACTCTTGCGAAAGAACAAAAATGGGAAGAAGCATTACAAGTTGCTTCTAAAGAAAATGGTACGGTTTATAAAGTTATTGGTGATTTCACAAACTATAGCAACGAACAAGCTAAGTTACGTGATCAATCCATTGAAAAAATTGACCAATCATCACTACTAATTGAATACGTTGTATTCTTATCACTTGTTATATGTATTGTCGTTGCATTTATTCTTGCATGGTGGTTCTCTGGTAAACTTGTAAAACCAATTCAGCAAATTGATACTAAACTAAAAGAGTTATCTTCCCAAGAGGGTGACCTAACAGCTCGTCTACAAGTAAATAGCAATGACGAGATCGGTGCAATTGCAACATCATTTAATAAAGTGTTAGAAAACCTACAACATATCATTAATCGTGTTCAAAAAACTTCTGTGGAAGTACAAAATGCTTCTGAAAACATGCTAGAAAAGACCAATACATCGCTTGATGCGACACTAAAAGTTCAAAGCTCGATGTCCAATTTAAATGCAAGCATTCAATCGCAAACTTCTAGTATGGAGGAAAGCTCGACTGCAATGGATGATATGGCAATGAGTGTTCAGCGTATTGCTGAATCAGCTTCTTCTGTAGCTGAACTTGCTGTAGCTACAGAAGAACATGCTAACGATGGAAGTACTGTAATCCAAAAATCCATTTCACAAATGACCACGATACATGAAGCTGTGAATGCTACATCAGAAGTAGTCGAACGTCTCATCACTCACACAAAATATATTGATACAGCTGTACAATCTATTTCTAATATCGCTGAACAAACAAATCTACTTGCATTAAATGCTTCTATTGAAGCTGCTCGTGCCGGCGAACAAGGAAAAGGATTTGCTGTCGTAGCTGATGAAGTTCGTAAACTTGCTGAACAATCAAAAACAGCGGCAAAGGATATTAACCAATTGCTGCAGCAAATTCAAAATGACACAAAAACTGCTAGCTCTATGATGTCTCAAGGTCGTTCCGAAGCATTTGAAGGTATTAACGTCATCCGTGATGCCGGCTCTTCTTTCACAACAATCGTTGGTCAAGTGAATAAAGTGTCTACTCAAATGCAAGACATATCAGCAACTGCTGAAGAAATGGCCGCAAGTGCTGAAGAAATGAATGCTTCACTTAATAACATCGCTTCAATTTCTAATGAAGTTTCAAGTGAGACTGCCGCAACAGCACAATCTGCTGGGAAGAAAGTCCTTGTTATGAATGAAATGACAAAAACTGCAAAAGAAATGAAACAAACAGTAGAAGAATTAGATCAACTCGTATCTCATTTTAAAACTGAATAGCTTTTTTAAAAATATTCCTCTTCCAAGAGGAATATTTTTTTTGAGCTCATTTCCTGCACTTTATACATATATCCGTTATAATGAGAATCGATATCATTAATATTTAGGGGGTGCTACACATGTCACAACAAGCATTTGAAGAAAAGTTATATGCGAACTTAGAAGCTGTTATTGACCCTGAATTAGGTGTTGATATTATCAATCTTGGATTAGTTTATGACGTTACAGTGGATGAAAATAATAATGCTGTCATTACAATGACGATGACTTCTATCGGTTGTCCAATGGCTGGCCAAATCGTATCCGACGTTAAGAAAGTATTATCAACGAACGTACCTGAAGTAAATGAAATAGAAGTAAACGTTGTATGGAATCCACCATGGTCGAAAGAACGTATGTCACGTATGGCAAAAATCGCATTAGGTATTCGTGATTAAATAAGGAAAAGACCTGACAATCCAGTCAGGTCTTTTTTCTCTTATTATTTTACGCCTACAGCGTCATAAGCTTTCGTTACAGCTTGAACAGCTTTAGAGTTTTTACCATATAAATCTTCCGCTGATTGAATTGCTGCTTGACGCATCATTTTAAAGTCAGAGTTTGCAGTTAAATATTTAGTAAGAGCACGGTAGTAAATTTTTTCTGTTGCTTCACGGCCAACACCAACAACTTTCACACCGTAATGAGTGCCGCCCTCAGATACTAAATATGCTGCTTTATTATTGATGCTACTGTTAATATGAACGCCGCCATTATCAGCTGTTCCAGTATAACGCTTATTGTAATGATCTGGGTAACCTTCACCAGGTTTTAATGGATTCGGAATAGATGCTGGATCTTTCAGAGATCGAAGTGCATCTCCAGGTTTACCAGGTGTATAAATATCAGCACCTAAATCCCAGCTCTTCTTCTCAACCATGACACCCATAATGTCAGATAACGATTCATTTAACGCTCCTGGCTCATCTTTATAAACAAGATTTGCTGTATGTTCAGTTACAGCATGCGTTAATTCGTGACCGATAACATCTAGTCCAGCAGATAATGGAATGAATGTCTTACCATCGCCATCACCATACATCATCTGAACACCGTTCCAAGCTGCGTTATTCCACTTCTCACCTACGTGAACAGTAGAAATAAGTCTCGCACCTTTATCATCGAAAGAGTTACGGTTAAATGTCTTTTTATAGTAATCATATACTTTTCCTGCATTCACATGCGCATCAACTGCCGCTTTATCTTCGAAGAACTTAGATTTACTTGTAATTTCTTCTCCTGTATATCCAAGAATTTGTGAGAATAAATTAAACCAGTTTTCATCCATATTCTCTGCATCAAATGTATGGACACCTTGTCCTCGTGTACCATCAAATAAGTTGAACGCTCCTGTTTTCGTATCTTGAGCAATTTCAAATGATTGTCTAGCCCCTAATACTCCGTAACCAAATCCAGTAATGTTATCTACAGCATTATATTTCTCAATAACATTTCCATTTGTTGCATCAACAAAGTAATGCCAATATCCTGGAGCTGGTTTTGAAACCGATGCTTTTACAAGATATGCAAGATAGTATTGACCATCTTTTTCATACACATATAAATCTTTTTTCACACCATCATAATTCTTTACTTTACCAATTTCTTTCTCAATATCAGCTTTTGCGATCGTTTCTGCTTGTTCCGCACTAATACTTGCAGATGCAGGAATATTTTTATCTTCTAAATTCGGAATAACTTGTCCGAAAAATGCTTTTACATTATTCTCTTTATCAAGCGTAACCGTTTGATCTGAGCCATACACAGGAATGTTATTATGCTTCTCAACTAACTTCACATGTGTTGTACCAGATTCAGCATCTTTTTCTTCGCCAACGACATTAAAATGTTTATCAATATTTCCTGCTAGTTTAAACATATCTTTCTTGCTCTCTAAATATTGAAATACTGTCTCTTTTTTATCTAGACCTTCTGGTGCTTTCCACTCTTCACCTATGTAAGCTGGTGTTTTAAACTCTTGGTGATACTGGATTTTTTGCTCTTCCGCTTGTGTTTTTGTTGCTCCAAACGCCCCAAATCCCCCAATAATAACGGATAACGCTAATGCTGATGAAACTGCTTGCTTTTTCAATCTAACACTCCCCATTTCCCTAAAAGTTTTTAACACCTTTATAATATTCTGAATATTCCTCCTAATACCTTTTTCCAAAAATTGAGAAAGTTTTTTCTGATAATTCAACGTATAAAAAAGAGGACATCTTTTTTCGATGTCCTCTTTCCTCTAACTTTTCATCCTGTTATTCATATACTGAAAAATCACCACAAATTAAAATCTTGTTTTATCCCGCATTAACTGCCAGTAAAAGCCCGATTGGTGTGGGATGAATACCTCTCCACTGATTAAAGTTTCACTTTATTATATTTTCATTTCAATTGCTAAATAGTGAGATTTCTCTTTCGCTTGAATTTGAACATCCTCTCCTACAGCCTCCGCTGCATCACGCATTACAAGTGTTTCACCGTTTATAACGCTGCTACCTTCAATTTGTACAAGGTATAATTGACGTCCTTCTTTAACAGGAAAATGAATTTCTTTACCAGCCTCTAATGATAAAGAATATAAATTTGCATCTTGGTGAATATGAATTGGTGCATCGCCTTCTACTGGGGAAACCATATGGAACCACTCATTTTCACGTTTACTCCAATCAAATTTAAACTCACCATAGTTCGGCTTATGACCATCGCGGTCTGGTAAAATCCAAATTTGCAATAAACGTAATGTTTCATTTCCTAAGTTATGCTCACTGTGAAATACACCAGTACCTGCACTCATATATTGAACATGCCCACGCTCAATTGTCCCTCGGTTCCCCATACTATCTTCATGTGTTAATTCACCATCTATAACGTAAGAGATAATCTCCATATCACGGTGCGGATGCATATCAAAACCAGTTTGTGCCGCTATTAAATCATCATTCATAACACGCACTGCTCCAAAATTCATATTGTTTGGATTATAATAATTTGCAAAGGAAAAATGAAAATGTGTATTTAACCAACCGTGATTTGCTCTTCCCATATTTTTATGATCAACTTTTCTAAACATATCCTTCACCTCATATTATCTCGAAATCGAGATAATTATTTTTAATTTTATCACTGCAACTTCTTCAGTAATTCTAATAATTGTTTTTGTTCTTTTCTATTTAACTTACCAAATTGCTCTGCTTGAAATGTTTCTTGCGGCGGGACTATTTCTTCATATAGAACCTTTCCCTTTTCTGTTAATGAAATATATTTCGTGGTACCTTCTTGTTCACGCTGAATCCAATCTAGTTGCTCCATCTTATTTAAAAGCTGCGTAACATTTCCTTTCGTAACAAACAACTTATTTCCAAGCTCTTGCTGCGTTAAACGATCGTGTCCTCCAGTTTGAACTAATACATCAAACTGAGCGGCAGATACATTCCACTTTTTCAAATGCTGATTTGTCTCACGAATACTTCTATTATAAAAGCGTGATAAACGAAACCATAATAGTAATCCTAGTCTATCTTCGATTTTCATTCCATCACCTCGCTCGTTTAATACTATTAGTTTAGGACTAAACTTTATAAAAGTCAATAACTTACTTATAGTAAGCGTCAAAGAAAGCACAGCGCTATTTCTCCACTATGCTTTACATCAATTTTCTATTTTTATATTCATCTAATTTCCTCTCCGCGAACTTCCTCGCATCTTTCTCAATCCATCTCTCTTCGTATGATTCACTTCCAACATACAATACTTCTCTCTTATGCTGCATCGCATGGCGAAATTCATGCAAAAGTGTTTTAAGCACTTGCTCATACTCTTCCCACATACAAACGAAAATTAATTGTTTTTCTTTATGATAAAAACCACCTACCGGGAATAAAAATTCCTCTTCTTCTTCTCCTAATGATAAAAGTACATGATTCGCATCACACGTATCACAAAAAATAACTGGCGTTTTACACGCTTCAATCAGTGAAAACAAATCATCTCTTAGCCTTTTGGCATCCCAAGGAAGCTCCGAATCCAACACATACCAATTCTCAACTTGTTGATATACATTTTGAAACTGGAGTTCCATTTCTTTTTATTCCCCTTTCCAAGCTCTCTTTTTCTATATGTATGCCACAATATGGTAAATATTAAACGTACTCTTTGCCCCTTTGAAAAATGACAATAAAAAAAGGAACCTATGTCGGCATAGATTCCTTTTCCGTAATCACTTTTTTTTCATCATTTTTTTGAGCACAAAATAACCAAGTGCGCAAACAATAGCAGCAAGTGCAAAATATTTCACATATGGCCCAGCTACTTTATTAATACTTTCCCACTCTGTTCCTAATTTAAAGCCTAAATATACAAACACAATTGACCATGGAATAACAGCTAGTGTAGTTAGCGTAATAAACTTAGCATGTGACATTTTTGCAATACCCGCTGGTATGGAAATAGCATGACGCACAACAGGAATAAAGCGCGCGGTAAAGATAACACCAGTTCCGTAACGATTAAACCACGCTTCAGCATAATCAATATGTTTCTTCTGAATCAAAATATATTTTCCATATCGCTCTAGAACAGGTCTTCCTCCGTATCGACCAATCCAATAAATAAATAATTGTGCGATTACACCCCCAATTGTACCGAACGCAACAGCACCCCAAAATGTAATACTTCCTGCCGATACTAAATATCCTGCATAAGACAATACGATTTCACTTGGAATAACTTCTAACATCAGTCCAAGCATAATTCCCCAATAACCAAGTCCTTCTAAAAAAACTAAAACTGAATGAATCAACTCTCCTAACATCATTTACCTCTCTTTACTGTTTTCATTGCCAAAAATAAAAGTACAAGCGGTAAATATCTTGTACTTTTATTTTTAAAAATTTAGTTTGCCTTCGTATCCCACTTAAATATTTTATTTAATAATTTATATACATTTTTCGACTCTTTCGTAAGAAGTGGACCTAAAATCGATAGTATAAGCACGTATAGTGCTGAGAATGGTTTCAATACTGACATTAAACCACCGGCGATACCGATATTAGCCATAATGATGGAGAACTCTCCTCTTGAAACGATTGTTAATCCAATATTTGTTGATGCTTTATGAGATAATCCAGCTTGTCTTCCTGCAATCATCCCTGCAACAAAGTTTCCGACGATTGTAAGAAGGACAGCACCTAACGTTAACCATATCGCCCCGCCTAATGAAAACGGATCGATACTTAATCCGAAACTGAAGAAGAAAATAGCTCCGAAAAAGTCTCTAAATGGAACAACGAGATGTTCAATTCTGTCACTATGCTCTGTCTCAGAGAAAACTAATCCTAAAAGAAGTGCTCCAATTGCTTCGGCAACGTGAATTGTTTCCGAGAAACCTGCAATAAAGAATAACGAAGCAAATACTACAATAATGAAAATTTCATCTGAACTAATATTGAGCAATCTATTTAATAACGGCGTAGCCTTTCTAGCCACAATAAAGAATAGAAGCATGTATCCTAAAGCAATTCCAATTGAAGTAAGGGCACCTAAGAAGGAAGCATGATCCCCAAGTACTAAGCCTGAAACTACTGATAAATATACAGCAAGGAATATATCTTCAAACATAATAATTCCTAATATTAATTCGGTCTCATTATTACCAGTTCTTCTTAAATCCACTAACACTTTAGCAACGATGGCACTAGAAGAAATCGTAATAATACCCGCAATAATTAAGATTTCAAGTAAAGGGAAGCCCATTATAAATCCGTATAATAATCCAAGTGAAAAGTTAATTAAAATATAAATCGTTCCGCCAATCGCAATAGAACGTCCAGATTTAATTAGTTTTTTCATCGAAAACTCCAGGCCTAGATAGAACAGAAGGAAGAGAACTCCAATCCTTCCAAGGAAGGAAATTACACTTGCACTTTCAATAAATTTGAGATCGATAACACCTATTGTCGGCGCATGCGGTCCTACTAACATGCCAAGAACAATTAGAAAAGGTATTACTGAGAATTTAAACTTTCCAGCGATTACTGCCGCAATTGCTACTAAAACTAAAGCTGTACCAACTTCAAAAATTAAAGTATCCATCTAGTCAGTCCCCCTATTCGAAAGTAACTCATTAATAATTTTTTTAATTTCTTCTCTCTCACCCGAAACTACAAGCATATCGCCTTCTTCAATTACTGTTTCTGGTCCTGGATTAAATAGCTTTTTCATATTCTTTTTCATAACTGCAATGATCGTTACGCTATATGTTTTTCTTATTTCAAGATCACCAATTGTTTTTCCAATTACTGGCGCTGCATTCTCCACTTTGAACCACTCAATTGCTAAACCTTCAAAGACCATCTCAACATTTTCTAATGCCCGAGGTTTATATACCATCCCACCTAATATTGCTGCAATTTGTCTTGCCTCTGAGTCACGTAATGAAATACTTGAGATGCTTTCTTCATGGTCTGAATCAAAATGATACATTTCTCTACGCCCATCATCATGAATGACAATCACCATCTTTTCGTTACCTTTCGTAACGATTTGAAATTTGTAACCAATACCCGGAAGTTCACTTTCTCTAATATTCATATTTAGCTCCTCCACAACGATTTTTATTTGAATTTTCTGTTTTTCCGTCTTTTATTCATCAAATCAATTTTAGAAATTCTAACCATTCAGGATACCTGTGATTTGGAAATCTTTTATTGTAATAATAAGTGGCTCCTAAAAAGATACTTAAAGATGTAATGATAAAAAATAAATTACTTCTCATTTTCAAACTCTTAAGGCTTACTTTCAATAAAGATTCTTCTTTCAAATTATCCCCTCTTTTTCGCTTTAAATTTAGTTTTTTAAAATGTAAATAATTCTAAAAATATTACGATGTAACTTAACCATAACATAAAGTACAATTAAGTAACATGTTTTTTTAGAAAATTTGATTCTGATATATTTTTTGCATATACTTTTCTTATTATGAAAAAAAGGAAGTGTATTATATGGTTGATATCTTTAGCAGATCCCTTGAGGTAACGAATAATATTCTGTGGTCATATATTCTTATTGCAATGTTAATCGGCTTCGGTCTTTATTTCTCTTTTAAAATGAAATTTGTCCAAATTACTCATTTCCGTGAGATGGTCAGTTTAATTAGTAAAGGATTCAATCGAAAAGAAAAGAAAAAAGATAGCATCTCTCCATTCCAAGCATTTTGCTTAAGTGCGGCAGCCCGCATTGGTATCGGGAACTTAGCTGGTGTAGCATTAGCAATTTCTATGGGTGGACCTGGCGCAGTATTTTGGATGTGGTTTATCGCGATTCTCGGAGCAGCTACTAGTTTTGTAGAATGTACGCTTGCACAAATTTATAAAGTAAAAGATGGAAGCAGATTCCGTGGGGGCCCAGCATATTACATGGAAAAAGGATTAAATAAACGCTGGATGGGTATCTGGTTTTCACTTCTAATTACAGTTGCATACGGATTAATCTTCAACTCAGTACAAGCAAATACAGTAACTATAGCGTTTGAAAATGCTTTTGGACTAGAACGAACTATCGTAGGAGCTGTTTTAGCTTTATTAGTTGCGGTAATTATTTTTGGTGGTATTAAAAGCATTTCACGTATTACAGAAATGATTGTTCCTCCAATGGCAATCATTTATATCGGAGTAGCTGTTTTTGTCGTTATTAACAACTTCAATATGTTACCAAGCATTTTTACAGAAATATTTAACAGTGCATTCGGTTTAGACCAAGCCCTCGCTGGTGGTATTGGAGCAGCAATCAAGTTCGGAATTCAGCGCGGTTTATTCGCAACAGAAGCTGGTATGGGTAGCTCTCCTAATGCAGCAGCAACATCAGATGTATCTCACCCTGTAAAACAAGGACTTGTTCAAGCATTAGGTGTTTTCGTAGATACATTCTTAGTATGTACATCAACAGCGTTTATCGTATTATGTTCTGGACTTTACAAAGGATCGAATTTAGAAGGTATTGAATTAACACAACAAGCATTAAGTTCACAAATTGGACCGTGGGCAAGCACTTTCTTAGCGATTATTATTTTCCTATTCGCTTTCAGTTCTTTACTAGGAAACTACTATTATGGTGAAACAAATATCGCATTCATTAAAGAAAGCAAAACATGGTTACTGATTTATCGTGTTGCAGTTGTCGGAATGGTGTTCTTCGGATCTATCGCTGCACTTCAAACGGTTTGGAGTTTAGCTGATTTCTTTATGGGACTAATGGTATTTACAAACTTAATTGCCATCTCATTCCTTAGCAAGTTCGCCTATGCGGCATTAGTAGACTATATAAAGCAAAAGAAACAAGGAAAAGATCCTGTTTTCATTGCAAGTTCTATCCCTGGCTTAAAGAATACAGAATGTTGGGATGGACAGGATGTAGAAGAAAAGAGACAAGCTGTGTAATAACTAAAAGCAGAAGCGGCTCGTTCAGAACAAGAGGGTGTTGGAACTCCTGATTCCGAGGCGCTTTTTGCCTCGAATGAAGGCGTGAAACAACCGACTGTTCTAGCCGCTGGAGCTAGATATCAACAAAAATCCCTATTACTTCACAGTAATAGGGATTTTTGTTTACAACAGTTCATAATTTGTTCAAATTAATTCCAGCAAAAGGGTTGATTTATACAAATTACTAGATTATAATAATTATAAATTAGTAATTGATATAACATAACAACTCAAAAGGAGATTGATCATAATGAACAAACAAGTAATCGAAGCATTAAACAAACAAGTAGCAAACTGGAGCGTTTTATTTACAAAACTACACAACTTCCATTGGTACGTAAAAGGACCTCAATTCTTCACATTACACGAGAAATTCGAAGAACTTTACACAGAATCAGCTACTCACATCGATGAAATTGCAGAACGCATCTTAGCAATTGGCGGTAAACCAGTAGCAACAATGAAAGAGTACTTAGAACTATCTTCTATTCAAGAAGCAGCTTACGGAGAAACTGCAGAAGGAATGGTCGAATCAATTATGAAAGACTACGAAATGATGCTAAGTGAACTGAAAAAAGGCATGGAAATCGCTCAAGACTCTGACGATGAAATGACATCTGACCTACTACTAGGCATCTACACAGAACTAGAAAAACACGCTTGGATGCTACGTGCGTTCTTGAATCAATAATATATTTTAAAGCGAAAGCGGCTCGTTCAGAACAGGAGGGTGTTGGAACTCCTGATTACGAGGCGCTTTTTGCCTCGAATGAAGGAGTGAAACAACCGACTGTTCTAGCCGCTGGAGCTGGATATTATGTAAAAGCGAAAGCGGCTCGCTCAGAACAGGAGGGCATTGGAGCTCCTGACGAAGAGGCGCTTTTTGCCTCGAATGAAGGAGTGAAACAACCGACTGTTCTAGCCGCTGGAGCTGGATATTATGTAAAAGCGGAAGCGGCTCGTTCAGAGTCGCTTTTTTCTATGAGGTTGCCACACATGAAAGTACATGAAATTATATCAGCAATTTTTCAATTATATCGACCGCAACTCGAATTATATCGGCGATTTTTTCATTATATCGACTTACCGACAAAACACGACAATATTAGCGCGCCCTTTCCCTACTTTTATCAATATATTACAATCTCTTTTATGTTAAAATATAGGAAACACCCTTTAGTAATTAGATCCAAAAAAGCTTTTCCAAGTTCATCATTTACGACTTAAATGACGGGAGTGGTTCAGTTGAAAGACTACTTAATTAGAGCATTTTTTGCGTTAATAACAGTTGGGATTCTCTTACTCATAGCTAATATTTTCAACATACGTGTCGAGGTTAAAGACTATGCTTTCCTCGTTGTTGTAGCAATTGGTGGCGGCTGGGGTGGCTGGTACCTGTATAAAAAACAAAGTAATCAAAGTGATAAAGGCATTCCAAAGTAATATGGAATGCCTTCTTTTATTTCCGTCTATAATAAATAATAAAATTCAAACCACTGATACAATCAATTGCTATAAACAAACAAAACGATTGTGGATCTCCACCTAGACTATACTCATCAACGATAAATCCAGACATAAACAATGTTATCGCTGAAACACCGACACACATTATCGAAATAAACCAAAGCGAAAATTCATTAATCAGCTCTTTCTTCTGTCTTAAAACGATTAGCATAACAAGAATAGACGTTGCTAAAATACTTTTAAAAACAGGACGTAAATACACAAACTCCTCCATCTATTTCTCCTTTTTGAAAACATTATATTTTAACATTAATATATTTGACTATATTAAAAACACATGCCTTTTTACGAAAAAAAAGACATGTGTTTCTATAAATCGCTATAAAAATGTACTATGATAATTGCTTCCACTTCGTCCCCAAGACAGGACGCTCGTAATTTTGGATTTCATGAATTAGTTTATCTGCCGTCTCAGCGGAAACGATTAACTCTTTATTCGATGGATTCATAAAGCCTTCTTCTGCTGCCCGTTCAACCATTTGTAAAATTGGTCCGTAAAAGTCTTTTATGTTCAATAAACCAACCGGCTTATTATGTATACCAATTTGTGACCAACATACAACTTCAAATAGCTCTTCAAACGTTCCATATCCGCCTGGTAATGCAATGAAAGCATCCGCAAGCTCTGCCATTTTCGCCTTGCGCTCATGCATTGTTTCTACTTCAATTAATTCTGTTAATCCTGTATGTACGATTTCTCCTCGAAATAGACCGCGCGGCATAACACCTGTTACACGTCCACCTAAACGAAGAACTTCGTTTGCTACTTCTCCCATTAATCCAACGCATGAACCACCGTATACGAGCTCATAGTCGTTCTCAACAAACATTTTGCCTAATTCCATTGCCTGCTCTTTAAATTCTGGTCTCTCCCCTAAATTGGAACCTGCAAACACACAAATCTTTCTCATTCCTACACCCCGAAACTATATATTGTTATGATACAATTGACATTGTACAGCATATTGAAGGGATGAGGAAGAAATGGATATCGTTGCATTTCAAAGATGGGTTGAGGAATTTTACGAAAAACGAAGCTGGTCACAGTATAATGCCTTTATTCGCTTAAATTTCTTAACTGAAGAAGTTGGGGAAGTTTCACGAGTTGTTCGCGCTATTGAAATCGGCCGCGATCGTCCTGATGAAGATGCGAAAACAGAAGAAGAGCTAAAACAAGAACTAAAAGAAGAACTTGGTGATGTACTATCTAATCTTATTATTCTTTCGCAAAAATATGATTTAGATTTGCAGGACATTATGGAAGCACACGTCACAAAGCTTTCGAAAAGGTTTGAAACATCTAAATGAGAATGTTATCAATTATGATATAATATTATTGTCACAATAATAAGGGGGATTTTATGTTATCTAAAAAATTGCACGACGCATTAAATGAACAAATGAACTTTGAATTTTACTCTGCCCACGCTTATATGGCAATGGCTGCTTACTGTACAGCTGAGAGCTATGATGGATTCGCTAACTTTTTCCTTGTACAAGCTGAAGAAGAACGTTTCCACGCAATGAAGCTTTACAACTATATTAATGACCGCGGCGAGCGCGCTATTATTACTGGATTTGATAATCCTAATAACGAATACGAATCTGTATTAAATGCTTTTGAAGTCGCACTTGAACACGAGCGTGAAGTAACGAAACGTATTTATCACTTATCTGATATCGCTTGGGATGAGCGTGAGCACGCAACAATTACATTCTTAAAATGGTTCGTTGATGAGCAAGTAGAAGAAGAAGCTTCATTCGATAGCATCATTCAAAAATTAAAACGTATTACAAGCGATTCAAACGCACTATTTATGCTAGATGCTGAATTAGAGAAACGTACATTTACGCCTCCAGCTGAGTAATATTTTTATCACCTTAATGAATGTATTAAGGTGATTTTTTAATTTGTTCTTCTCTAAGCTGAATAAGCTTAGCCAAATCCTGCTTATAAATCCCTGAAACCTTTTCAACAAAATCACTCTCAGTAAAAGTACCATCTCCCTCTTCCACTATGTTCAAGTACCCATGTATAAATTTCAAAAATGCTCTAGCATCTTCTCCGGTTAACTTATCAATATTCTCAATAACCTCATCAAGCTCTTTTAAGTTGTCTCGCTCTTTCATCATAATTCCACCCACTGCCTTATTATATTTATCATACCAAAATAAAAAAGTCGTTCATCCTCTAGGCGAGAGATAAACGACTTCTTTGTTATTTATTAAAGCATAACCCCAACGATAATTGCTGATAATATACTTACTAACGTTGCACCGTATACAAGTTTTAGTCCGAATGATGATACAACATTTGCTTGTTTGCCATCGATACTCTTCGTTGCACCTGCGATAATTCCGATAGATGAGAAGTTCGCAAATGATACAAGGAAGATTGATAAAATACCTACTGTACGGGCTGATAACTCACCAGCTACTTTTCCTAGATCAAGCATCGCAACAAATTCGTTCGTTACTAATTTCGTTGCCATAATTTGTCCTGCTGTTAGCATCTCTGATGTTGGAATACCCATTACAAATGCTAATGGTGAGAAGATATATCCTAAAATGCTTTGGAATGTGATTCCGAAAATAGAATCGAACACACCGTTAATTGCTGTAATTAATGCCACGAAACCAATTAACATTGCCGCTACTGTTACAGCGATAGAGAAACCTAGCATAATATATTCGCCTAACATTTCAAAGAATGTTTGTTTCTTATCTTCTTGTAATTCTAAAATATCGTCTTCTTCGTTTACGTCATATGGATTAATGATATGAACGATAATGAATCCACTAAATAAGTTTAGTACAAGTGCTGTTACTACATATTTCGGATCAATCATTTTCATATAAGAACCAACGATTGACATTGATACTGTTGACATTGATGATGCACAAAGTGTGTATAAACGATTTTTCGGTAATTTGCTTAGTTGATCTTTTACTGTAATAAATACTTCACCTTGACCAACAATTGCAGCTGCTACCGCATTATATGATTCTAGTTTTCCTAAACCGTTAATTTTACTTAATACGAAACCGACTGCACGAATGATAATCGGTAAAACTTTAATATGTTGTAAGATCCCGATTAATACTGCTAAGAAAATAATTGGTAATAATACTGTTAAGAAGAATGGTGCTTGTCCATCATTTGCTAGACCACCAAATACGAAATTAACCCCTGCTTCCGCAAATTTTAAAATAGCGCCAAATCCATCTGCAATCCCTTTTACTAACACAAATCCGATCTTTGTATTTAGTAAGAAATACGCAAGTACCAATTGAATTACAAGCATAAGTGCAATTGGTTTATATTTAATTTTCTTACGATCTGAACTTATAAGGAAACCTAGTACAAACACTACAAGTAAACCTACTAGAAACATTACTAGTTTCATATGTGAATCCTCCACTTCTCCTACGAGTTATTGGTCGTATAACGTATAACGAATGACGTCTGACCATTGATGTTAAAAAATTTAAAACCCCTAAATATTATTCAACTGTTATCTAAAATCAGTAAGCGTTTACATAAATTGCAATTTATAAAAGGTAGTCTCTTCTCTCCTACCATACTTGAAAGTCTGAAATTGATACCACCTACAAATCAAATTGTAAGCGTTAACTAATTGAAATGCAATATAAATTTTAAAATATTTTTATATGTTAATATATTCCTAAATAATTGGTTTTTTCATGTAAATTTACCATAAAAAAATAGCCCTAGCTATGAGCTAGGGCCATCTTTTTTACCCCGCTTTAACGGGCAGTAAGACCCCCACCTCAAAATTCAGCGAAAACAAAGAAGTTAGGTGGGTGATTAACTGCCCGTAAAAGCCCGATTGGTGAAGGCTAATAATCAGCGGGGGATAAAGCCCCCACTGATTAAAGTTTCACTTTATAACATAACACCAACGATAATCGCCGATAAAAGACTTACTAATGTCGCACCGTATACAAGTCGTAATCCGAATGATGAAACAACGTTTGATTGGTTTTCATCGATTCCTTTCGTTGCACCTGCGATAATTCCGATAGATGAGAAGTTCGCAAATGATACAAGGAATACAGAAAGAATACCGACTGTACGAGCTGATAACTCACCAGCTACTTTCCCAAGATCAAGCATCGCAACAAATTCGTTCGATACTAATTTCGTTGCCATAATTTGTCCCGCTGTTACCATCTCTGATTGCGGGATACCCATTACGAATGCTAATGGTGAGAAGATATATCCTAAAATAGCTTGGAATGTAATACCGAACACTGAATCAAACAAGCTATTGATTGCTGTAATTAATGCTACGAAACCAAGTAACATCGCTGCTACTGTAATCGCAATCGTGAAACCAAGCATAATATATTCGCTTAACATTTCAAAGAATGACTGCTTTTTCTTATTTTCTAACTGCAATGTATCTTCTTCTTCCGTAATATCATACGGATTAATAAGATGAATAATAATGAAACCACTAAATAAATTTAATACAAGTGCTGTTACTACATATTTTGGCTCAATCATTTTCATATAAGAACCAACGATTGACATCGATACTGTCGACATTGAAGATGCACATAGTGTATATAAACGATGTTTTGGGATTTTACTTAATTGATCTTTTACTGTAATGAATACTTCTGCTTGCCCAACAATCGCAGCTGCTACCGCATTATAAGATTCTAATTTCCCTAAACCATTTACCTTACTTAACAAAGTACCAATAGCACGAATAAATATCGGTAAAATTTTAAAATGCTGCAGAATTCCGATTAATACCGCAAAGAATACGATTGGCAATAATGCCGTTAAGAAGAATGAAACTTCTCCTTTATTAACAAGGCCTCCAAATACGAAAACGATTCCAGCTTCCGCATATCCAAGAAGCGCTCCAAATCCATCAGAAATTCCTTTTACTAAAATATAACCAACTTGCGTATTTAATAAGAAATATGATAATACCAACTGAATAACAAGCATAACCATAATTGGTTTATACTTAATCTTCTTTCGATCGGCACTTATAAGAAAACCGAGTACGAATACAACGAGTAATCCTACCAGAAACATAACAAACTTCATTAATAAAATCCTCCATTTAACTCTTCTTTAATGTTGAACGTCTGACCATTAGAAATGAGAAATAATCCGAACTTTCCCTTTATCACTAAAAATATAAAAATGAATATAAAAATCCGTCTAATCTCTTATTCCAAAGCCATTAATCATTCTAACATAAATTACAACTCACATCTGCATTTTTCTCAAAAAAAATACATTTTATTATAAAACTCTCATTAATGTTCGTCTTTTACCTCTCTCCCCTAGTTTATTACTACACAAAAAAAAACGAGCATCAAATTTCACTGATGCTCGTTCCTTTTTTATTATACAGCTTTTTCTTTATCTACTACTGCTGGCTTGTCCCAGCACTCTGTATTATTTAAACCTGGAATAGACTCCGCATAAAAGACTGGATCTTTCCCTTGTTTCTTTTGTTTTACGTAATCTGATAATGCCGCGAAAGCATACTTAGAAAGGAATACAATCGCAATTAAGTTAATAACAGCCATAATACCCATGAATAAATCTGCTAAATCCCAAACAATTTGAATTGTTGCTACAGAACCTAGCATAACCATACCAAGTACCGCAATTCGATAAACATTTAATAAAACTTTACTTCCATTTAAAAACTCAATATTTGTTTCACCATAGTAATAGTTACCTACTAATGAACTGAATGCAAACAAGAAAATTGCAACTGCTACAAATATAGATGCCCATGGCCCGATATGCTGAATTAACGCCTGCTGCGTTAATTGAATTCCATTTAGATCAGCTGCACCCGGTACATCTGATAAAAGAATGATAAATGCTGTACAACTACAAATTAATAATGTATCTGTAAATACCCCTAAAGTTTGAATGAAACCTTGTTTAACTGGATGTGTTACGTTTGCAGTCGCAGCTGCGTTCGGCGCACTACCCATACCTGCTTCATTTGAAAATAATCCACGTTTTACCCCTAGTAAAATCGCAGCTCCTAATCCCCCGCCCACTACTTCTTTAATTCCGAAAGCATGTAGGAAGATTTCTTTAAATACATACGGAATTGCCGTAATGTTTGTTACAACAACAAATAATGCAACTGCTACATATATAATTGCCATTACTGGAACAATCATTTCAACTGCACGAGCAATTCGTTTCACTCCGCCGAAAATAATGATTGCAAGTAAACCAGCCATAACAAGACCTACAAGTCTACTATCCATTTTAAATGCGCCATCAAAAGCTGCCGCTACTGTGTTTGACTGCACGGCGTTGAAAATTAATCCGAAACTAACTGTTATTAGAACAGAGAAGACAACCCCTAGCCAGCGTTTCTTCAAGCCTTTTTCCATATAATACGCTGGGCCACCACGGAATGCATTCCCATCTTTTACTTTATAAATTTGCGCTAATGTGCTCTCTACAAATGCAGAAGCACCCCCAATTACCGCGATTAACCACATCCAAAACACAGCTCCTGGACCACCTGCTGAAATTGCAATCGCTACACCAGCTAAGTTACCAGTACCTACACGAGAAGCTGTACTCATACAAAATGCTTGGAACGATGATACACCACTTTTTTCTTTTTGTGCTTTTCTTGTCTTTGAACTCGCCCCGTCCCCAAGTAGGCGAATCATTTCTCCGAAGTAACGAATTTGGACAAACTTCACACGAAACGAAAAGTAAAGTCCTAATCCAATTAACATCGCAATAATGATATATGACCAAAGGACATTATTTATATCCCCAATTACATTAGTTAAAAAATCCATACTTGTATTGCCCCCTCTTCCTAACAATAAGAAAATTATATTCTAAAAACTTTTAGTAATCAAGAATTTTCGACAAAAGATGTCAGGTTTTATAACACGAACATGTTATAACTCATAACACCGTTGTTTTTCTACACCATAAAACAGTAGCTAGCGTATACTTACCCACTTTTGTGAAACTAATAATTTCCAGATAATGCAATTTACACACATTGTAAAAAACTATTTTCTTACATTAACGCTCATCTTTTATCCTTCACATCATTATTACAATAAAAAACGAGCATCGAATTCATCTCGATGCTCGCCTTTTTATTATACAGCTTTTTCTTTATCCGTTACCGCTGGCTTATCCCAACACTCTGTATTCGTTAAACCAGGAATAGAATCTGCACTGAAGACTGGATCTTTTCCTTGTTTCTTTTGTTTCACATAGTCTGCTAATGCCGCATACGCAAATCGGCCAAGAAGTGTAATCGCAATTAAGTTTGTGATTACCATTAGACCCATAAATAAATCTGCCATATTCCATACAACTTGAAGCGTCGCAACAGAACCGAATAACACCATTCCCACTACCGCAATACGGTAAATTGTTAACCAAGTTTTACTTTGTTTAATGAACTCAATATTCGTTTCACCATAATAGTAGTTTCCTAGAAGTGAACTAAATGCAAATAAGAAAATAATAATCGCTAAGAAGCTGCTTGCCCACGAACCGATTTGTGAACTTAACGCCACTTGCGTTAATTCAATACCCTCTAAATTTGTTGCCTTATATGCACCAGAACATAGTACAATAAACGCTGTTGATGTACATACTAAGAATGTATCCACTAATACTCCAATTGTTTGAATAAATCCTTGTTTAGCTGGATGCGTTACATCAGCTGTTGCAGCCGCATTTGGCGCACTACCCATACCGGCTTCATTCGCAAATAATCCGCGCTGAATACCAAACTTCATTGCAGCACCAATACCGCCACCTACAGCTGAATCTAAACCGAATGCACCTTTAAAGATTTCTGTAAACATATCCGGTATTAAATAATAGTTTTTAATAACAACGAAAATAGCTACTGCAATATAAATAATCGCCATCGGTGGCACAATCATTTCTGACATACGCGCAATACTTTTCACACCGCCAAAAATAATAATCGCAACTAATACCGCAAGTACAATCCCTACAACATAACGCTCAATACCAAATGCATTTTTAAATGCTAATGTCACTGTATTTGCTTGTACTGAGTTGAAAATTAAACCGTAACTAATTGTAATTAGAATAGAGAACCAGATCCCCATCCAACGTTTATTTAAACCTTTTTCCATATAATAAGCAGGACCACCACGGAAGCCACTGCCATCTTTTATTTTATAAATTTGCGCAAGCGTACTTTCTACGAAACTTGAAGACGCTCCGATAATTGCGATAACCCACATCCAAAATACTGCTCCAGGTCCGCCCATAGAAATAGCTAACGCTACACCAGCTAAGTTTCCGATACCAATACGAGCTGCTGAACTCATACAGAAAGCTTGGAATGATGATACACTGCCTTTTTTACGTGTCTTTCCAGTTAATCCATCACTCATTAATCGAATCATTTCCCCTAAATGAGTAAGTTGTACGAACTTCAATTTAATAGAAAAATAAAGCCCTAAACCAATTAACATTGCAATAAGAATATATGACCAAAGAATCGTATTCGTCGATGAAACGAACTGTTCTAAAATATTCATACAATTAACCCCTCCTTTTCTCCATAAATCGAATTATATTTAAAAAATATTCAAAAATCAACATTTTTCGACAACTTACACCTTCCAAATATTAGGTTTCACAATATAAATACCCTGTTCTTTTGTGACTTTACTTCCACTAGCTGTGCATACTAAAACAAAAAATAATTTCATAAACAACACCATTGACAAAAACACAAATCTGTAACTATAATGGTTACATCAGGTTGTAACAAACCTAATTACACCAAATTCATTCATTTTCACATATACACTTTAACAAAACACTTTGGAGGGATTCATTATGAAAATCGGAATTATCGGAGCAAGTGGTAAAGCGGGAAGTCGTATTTTAAAAGAAGCATTAGATCGCGGACATGAAGTAACTGCAATCGTAAGAGATGCTGCAAAAATTACAGACCAAAACGTAAAAGTTTTAGAAAAAGATGTATTCTCTCTTACATCTAATGACCTACAAGCATTTGATGTAGTGGTAAATGCATTCGGCGCTCCAGCAGGACAAGAACATCTTCATGTAGATGCTGGAAACGTACTTATTGAAGCTGTGAAAGGTGCACCTAATACAAAATTACTTGTTGTTGGTGGAGCTGGAAGCTTATTTGTAGACGAAGAAAAAACAACACGTGTATTTGATACACCAGGTTTCCCTAACGAATACCTTGCAACAGCCCAAAACCAAGGTAAAAACTTAGAAATCCTACAACAAACAAATGATATCACTTGGACATTCATTAGCCCTTCTGCACTATTCGCATTAGGAAAACGTACTGGTTCTTATACAGCTGGCAAAGACAATCTTCTTGTTAACTCAAAAGGCGATAGCTACGTAAGTTACGAAGACTTTGCAGTTGCAGCACTTGATGAAATCGAAGCTCCAAAACACGTAAACGAACGCTTCACAGTAGTTTCTGAAGCTGAATAATAAAAAACGCGCATAGATACAATATCTATGCGCGTTTTTTATTATAATGTTTCCTTTACTTGTTCTAATCCACTTTGAGTGATTTTAAATACAACTTCTGTTGAAGCTACTTGTTCTGCTAACTCATTCTTTTTATACCATTTCAGACGACTTGGTTCTGCATGATACACTTTTACAACATCCCCATACTCAAATGGAGTACCATTTACTTGTTCTGCAAAATTCTTTGAGGTTTCTTGACCATCTGCTGATATATGCTTTTTCTCATTTCCATTTTGATCATAAATCGCAAAACCTAAATACTGTTCGTTCACAAAACGATAATGAATCACATCATTCGTAAATGTTGCATGTAATTTCTTTTCGTCATGATTTAACGTAACAATAGAACGTGTAACATTGGACACACCTTGATATACTATGCTATCCCCATATGTTACTTCTACAGGAACTTCTGTCACTTTCTTATTTCCGAAACGATCTTTCGTTTCTACTTTTACTTTTTGTTCACCGATTTTTGTTGTACTAGGTTTTTCCACAAAACCAACTACTTCTCCACCTTTTACTTGAACAAAGTTTTTTGCATCTAATTTTTCAGCGTCTGTTCCGATTGTCACTTTTTGTGGTACTGCTGTTACTTCTTGTAAGCTTTCCAGTTTTTCAAAACCTTTTTCCGTTATTTTAAAGTACAACTCTTGTTCCACGTTCCCTTTACCGTTACCTACAAACTCATTCTTTTGATACCACTTTAATCGATTTGATTCTGCATGATATACCTTAATAACATCACCATATGCGAAGTCTACACCATTCAACTGTTCTGCAAAACTTTCAGAAGTCTCTTGCCCTTCTACCGAAATAACTTTCTTTTCATTTCCATTTTGATCATATAGCGTGATTCCCATATATTTTTCATTCTCAAAACGATAATGAACTTTAGAATCCGTAAATGTTGCCTGTAGCTTTTTCGTATTATGATCCGCAGTTACAACAGAACGCGTTTTATTACCATCACCTTGGAAGACTAAACTATCGCCATACATTACTTCCAATGGCACTTCTGTCACTTTCTTATTTCCAAAACGATCTTTCGTTTCTACTTTTACTTTTTGTTCACCGATTTTTGTTGTATTCGGTTTTTCTACAAATCCGATTACTTCTCCATCTTTCACTTGAACAAAATCTTTTGCTTCTAATCTTTCAGCATCTGTTCCGATTACTACTTTTTGCGGTACTACTGTTACTTCTTGTTGAGCTTCCATTCTCTCAAAGCCCTTTTCTGTTACTTTAAATAATAACTCTTCCTCTACCTTCGCCCTACCTTGGCCGATAAAGTTATTATTTTGATACCAATTAAAACGATTTGATTCTGCGTGATACACTTTTACAACGTCACCATACTCGAACTCTAACCCATTAATCGATTTTGCGAATTCTTCCGCATTTTCAACACCTTTTACAGTTGCTTTCTTTTTCTCATTTCCATTTGGATCTAGTAATGTGAATTCAAAATACGCATCTTCTTTAAAATAATAATGCACTTGATTAGAATCAGCTGTCGCACTAAACTTTTTCTGATCGTGTTGCAGTGTTACAATCGATTTAATATCAGTACTATAATTGAGCCCTTTGAATACTAAGCTATCACCATAACCAACATTTACTACAACAGGAATTAAATTTTTATTCCCTTTTTCATCTATAATTTCTACTTTTACAGTTTTTTCTCCAAGTTCAGGCTTATCATGCATAATCACACCTGTCGTTTTTACACCTTCTCCTAAATTCTATACAAGTTCGTTTGCTTTTTTCTCATCAAATGTAGTACCAACTACTACATTTTGTATTTTTGTATTATTCGGCTCGCCATATGGAACTTCATATAACTCAGTTTGTTTTTCACGAATTGGATTACTATCTGTAGATAGCCATATTTCTTTTTCTAAGTTAGATAAACTTAATTTTCCTATCTTCTCTCTAGTAGCATCATTTGTACTTAATCCCCATTTTTCAAAGAAAGGAATTAAATTTTGTCCAGCTACTTTTGACGTCATATAAATAAACATCTGTTTTTTCTCTTCATCAGATTTAGGCATTTCTGTATCATGTAACATACGATACATTTGATGTAATTTCGGATAGAACTGGTCTCCATAAGCTAAATGCAACTGCCAAAACATAACTAATTTCTCAAATACATCCATCTTCTCTTGCGCATCTGGTTTACCTAGATAAGCAAATGCGGCTTCATAACGATTTTCTTGCTCTAACCTTGTTTTATGTCCAAATGCAGTTTGAACTGCTAAAGAATAAATGTTAACGGTTACTTCTCCAAGCCCCTCCCATAACCAAGTGTCCTGTTGATGTTGATGCCCCACTTCATGCCAAGGTCCCCATCCATCAGCAGTTAACTCTTCTAGATTTAGTACTGACTCTAAATTCCCTTTACTATAAGCTGTTCGATAATAAGTCGCATACATATAATTGTCCGTATACCAGTCTTCAACATAATGAATGGAATGTTTGCCTTGATTCGCAACACCCACACCATCTTTTGATAAACCCGATATCTTATGCTCTATATTAATTATTTCATCATGTTTCTTTAATAACGCAGCTGGATTTTCTTGCTTCAAATGTTCCGCCACAGTCTCAGGATGCATAGTTAGTAAACTATTTTCCCCTTTCATTTCGATTGCATATGGATTCGGTGATTCCTTCAACATACGTTTCCAATCTTCTGTCGTATGTTTACCTAAAATAAATAAAGGATTTGGTATACCACCTTTTTTTACTTTAGCAACTACTTCTCCTGTGTTGTGATAATTATAAAAGTATAATAGCCCTCCATTCGGAGAAGAAATTTTATTTTCACCAGGATTTAAATTGAATTGTTTAGGTTCTTCTTTTTCATAAGAATATGTGCCAATATAAGCTTTAATCTTTTGATTCCCGTCTACTTGAATAACTACTTCTTCACCTGGCTTTACATAAATACCAGTTGGTTCATAGGGAGAAAAACTCATTCGACGCTGATGCAACTCACGCATCTCATCTACATCACCTTTTGGCAGCAATTTATACACTCGCTCTTCTTGGTGTTTCTCCTTACCTTCAATCGTCATCTCTGCATACGCTTTAGGCACTTCAAGACCATATGGTGCTAATAATGCAGCTAAACAAACACCAGCTACTAATACCCTACTCTTTTTCTTCTTTGACATAATCTGTGTCCCCTATTCTTTTTGTAATGCAAACCATCATAGATATATTTATTTACTGTAAAATCAAATTATCTTCATACAATCATTTAATATATACAACTCAACCTCGCGCCCCTACACCTCTTACCATTGTTCACTTTAAATGTATCTGCTTTCTTATGTGACAAATTTTTTGAAGCGAAAGTTCCTCCTCACCTTTCTCTATATTTCGTGATGAGTTCTCTTTTTCATGTCAAAATAATGATGAGAGATGGTTTTATCAAGTATTGTTGTCTATACATGAAAAATGTGTATAAAAATATCGTTTTTTACAATTCATTCATAGGCATCCATCTATGGACAGTTTTTCCAAAATGAATTGTACATGATTTCTTTCTCGCTAGATAGCCTTTTCGATTAGATTAATATTACAATTTTATGAATTTAATCCAAAAATCGTAATGTTTAGATTTCTAACTTTTAATGTTATTTTAAAATAAAAACCTGCCGGAAAGATACTATTCTTTCCGGCAGGTTTTTATTAATCCAGCATTCGTTTCATTATAAATCCTTTTCCACTTACCCATTCACCCTCAATTTCACCAGTTAAATGAAATCCAATTGATTCATATAGTTTTTGGGCAAGTTTATTTTCTGGATGTATGCTTAAATATATAACTTTTCTATTATATTCCTTTTGTAAATACTCTATTAGCAAACGTAATAATGGTTTTGCATAACCTTTACCTTGGCATTTACTATCAATCATAAATTGATTTAAATATACAGCCTTCTCTTTTTCTTCAAACCAACCATACATCGCGTATCCGATTGGCGTGTCACCGTCATAAAACCCTACCGAAGCAGCATCACCTTTATATTTTGTATCAGCATCGACTAAACAATCTAAAACCGTACTTTCAATAAATTTAAGCTGTTCGCCGGTTACTTTTAAATTAGCAATTTCATTTCAATTTTCATTCGTTATTTTACAAATATGAAGAGTCATAATTCCCTCTCTCTTTCTAATTTCTCATTTTCATTATACCTTACGGTGGTGTAAAGAAGCCAAAACAGCCTAATTCTAACCCTTTTTCGTACTTATAAAAAAGGGTTACTATAGTAATTTCCGCACCCAAAATTTAGGCCAAGAAAAAAGCATCGGCAAATGCCAATGCTTTTTCTACTATCTTTTAATTTGATTCGGCTTATGTGGTTCATTTGGAGTATATGGTTTATTTGGTTTATGCGGGCCTTCAGCCTTTTTCCAACTTACCGCTAACTCCGGACTCGTTTTCTCTTCACTACGCTCTAATAATACAACCGCATTTTGAATAGTCGGTGTACCTTTATGTGCAATTCCTTGTAATTTCGTTAAATTCCCTGATACTTTAAAGCTAAATCCACCCGATGGTGTTTGTTTCGGAATTAAAATGCGGAATTTTTCTCCTACATTAAATTCAGTTTTTGCTTCGCCTTTTTCATTTACAAACTTCGCGCCTTGTGGTGCACCTGTTGCTTGTACTTTATACGTTCCACTTTTCGCGTTTGTTTCTACTGTATATAGACCTGTTTCAAAGAAATCATTTTTTAATACTGCTTCTTGTTCTTCTGTAGGAGTTACACTCATCGTAATTTCTTGTAAATCTTCACTAGCGCTTGCTTTTGCAACGATATCTTTCGTTACTTTCTCTACATTTTTATTGCGGAAATCTAAATCGTTAATATCAATTTGTTTTAAAGCATTCCACACCGCAAGCTGCGTTGCGTAATGTGCCTCTCTCCAATCGGAAACACCTAATTCTTGTGGACTCTTTTGTGGATACCCGTTTAATAGTACACGATATACGTTAATATCCACTTTCCCCATTTCCGGTAAATCTTGACCGCTTGGAGATTTCAAATCTACATTTAGGCAAAAGGCAATTTTTCCGTCTGCTGTTTTAATAAGTTCTGTTCGAATCGGCTTTTTCTTTGACTTACTATAACTCCAATCCATTTCATACTTTGTATGATCCATAACTTCTGCGGATGCCTTTTGAAGTGGAAATAATAAGTTCGCAAATACAAATAAAACACTCAAAAAAGCGGCCATTAGCTTGAACGATCTTTTTATATTCATGTCTACAACCCCTTATTAAATAACAAATTTACTCCTGTTTATTATTTAGTTAGAATTTTTTTTTATACATAAACGCAACAAAAAAAGAGTGCAAACTGTTTGCACTCTTTCTTTCTACTTTAAGCTTAGAAATCGAAGTTATCAGGATCTGGACCAACGCGGTGATTTTGGTTTAATGCATCGATTTTTTCCATATCTTCTTTTGTTAATTCAAAGTTAAATACATCAGCGTTTGCAATAATGCGGTGCTCTTTCGTTGACTTTGGAATTGTAATCACTCCATTTTGTAAGTCCCAACGTAAGATAACTTGCGCTGTTGTTTTGCCGTGTTTATCAGCAATTTCTTGTAATGTTTCGTTATCTAATAGTTGACCTTGCATAAGCGGTGACCATGCTTCCATTTGAATACCTTGTTCTTTACAGAAAGCTTGTAGTTCTTTTTGTGTTAAACGCGGATGATATTCCACTTGGTTAATCATCGGTTTAATTTCTGCACCTTCCATTACATCCTTCAGGTGATGGATTTGGAAGTTACTTACACCAATTGCACGCGCGCGCCCTTCCTTATAAAGTGTTTCTAACGCTCTCCACGAATCTTTATATTTCCCTTCTACAGGCCAGTGAACAAGATATAAATCTAAATAATCTAGTTCTAATTTTTTTAAGCTCTCTTCATATGCAGCAATTGTTGTTTCATATCCTTGATCCGCATTCCACACTTTTGAAGTGATAAATAATTCTTCTCTTGAAATCCCAGTCGCTTCGATTCCAGCACGGATTCCTTCACCTACTGCTTTTTCATTTCCATAAATCGCAGCTGTATCGATGCTGCGGTATCCAGCTTTAATCGCCGCCTTTACAGCCTCTACAAGTTCTGGTCCTTCTTCTACTTTAAATACACCTAAACCGAACCAAGGCATTTCTACACCGTTATGCAATGTTGTTGTACTTTGTAAATTTTTCATTATTTTTTCTCTCCTTTATTTCACTTGATCTCTTTTTTCTAATGTCATACTCCACGCTGCTAAAATAACAGCACCTACTACCATAATGCCGCCTACCCAAGCTGTATGAATTAATCCTAACGAATTCGTTACAATACCACCTAAATAAGCCCCAAGAGCGATTCCTGCGTTAAATGCTGCAATATTCATTGCTGATGCAACATCGACAGCACTCGGAACAAATCTCTCAGCCAATATAACGACATACACTTGTAGTCCTGGAACATTCATAAATGCAAATAGCCCCATGAAAATAATTGTGATTATCCCAGCAACTTTAAATGGTGCTGTAAATGTTAAAACAAATAATACAATTGCTTGAATAAAGAACATGTAAAATAACGCTCGAATCGGATTATGATTTGATAATTTTCCACCGATCATATTCCCAATCGCAATTGCAATCCCGTACACTAACAAAATGATTGTAACGGTACTTGCTTTAAATCCTGTTACTTCTTGTAATAGCGGAGATAAATACGTAAATGTTACAAACGTTCCCCCGTATCCTAATGCGGTAATGATGAAGACGAGTAATAGTCTTCCATTCGTAATAAGTTTGAATTGATCACGAAATGATACAGGCGTACCCTTTTTTAAATTAGATGGAATTAACATACTGTTTGCGATTAAAGCAACGATTCCAATTACCACAATCACCATAAACGATGCTCTCCAGCCAAATTGTTGACCAATAAATGTTCCAATTGGGACACCTGTAATCGTCGCAACCGTTAAACCAGTAAACATAAAAGCAATTGCGCTAGCACGTTTATTCTCTGGTACAAGTGCAGCTGCAATTGTTGAACCAATCGACATAAAAACACCATGTGCAAATGCAGAGACAACTCTCGCGATAAGCAAAACAGTAAAACTCGTTGCTACCGCCGCAATTCCATTACCGATAATAAAGACAATCATAATCCACATTAATAAAGTCTTTCGCGACATACTAGCCGTTAACGAAGTTAAAACGGGAGCACCAAACGCTACTCCTAACGCATATAAAGATACGGTTAAGCCCGCTGTTGTAACAGAAACATGTAAATCCTCCGAAATAGATGGTAATAAACCTACACTAATAAATTCGGTTGTACCAATTCCAAACGCACTAATTGCTAGTGCTAATAAAGCAAACATACTTCTTCGATTTGTCTGAACAGCCGAAGAAGATACTGTATATGAATTCAATTGAACTCCTCCTTAATGCAAGAAATCCAATCATAATAGTATGATAAAAAGGCCTTTTTATCTTCTACAAAAATAACTTTATTGCTTACAAATGCTATTATGAATGGTTTCATTCTTTTTTTGAAGAACGCACTTTAAAGTACGATAGGTACCAAAAAGTAACATAGGCACTTTTTAGTACCGTACTACTCATTTCCCTCTTACATATGCTATTATGAAACATATTCAACACGATAAAAAGTACGTACTTTAAAGTGCTATAGGCACTAAAAAGTAACATTTAAGTTATTTAGCTTCTTTCGTTGAAAAACTGAAATCTACATTCATCAAAGGAGATTTTTATATGAAAAAATACAATATTCCTGTAGAGGCGACTTTAGAAGTAATCGGCGGAAAATGGAAGGTCGTTATTCTTTGCCACTTACAGAAAGGGACTAAGAGAACAAGCGAATTAAAACGTTTAATGCCTGGTATTACACAAAAGATGTTAACCCAGCAATTACGCGAGTTAGAAGTAGACGGGGTTATTCAAAGAAAAGTATACAATCAAGTACCACCAAAAGTAGAATATTCTCTTACTGACTACGGATGGTCTTTAGAATCAATTCTCGATTCTCTTTGTACTTGGGGCGAATGCCATCTTGAAAAAAGCGGTAACACATCGATGCTAATTACAGAGGGTGAACAATAAGAAAAAGGAAAAAATGAACAAATATTTGTCCGTTTTTTCCTTTTTTTCTATATATATATGTACATTTCTAACTTAAACAAAATAATTTATGCGCTTTCATGCCTTGTCAGTACTAGGTTATACGCTCAATATCAAATAATTAGGAATCATTTTTATGTTAACATAGGTGTATATAGTATATAATATAGGATATATATTATATACACTTTCCGATAAAGGAACTTTCCATTATGCGGACAAGCCATGTATCGGACAGTTCATAAATAATAGGTAGGACATTATGGTTTTGGATTTATGATTTCAGCTTACTTGCTATCATAAATTTAAAGGCATTTTATTGTGCTTTGTGAAACTTTGTATAAAGTTTCGCAAGCGTTTAGCTTACCTATCAAAAATAAGAGTATTGCTATCGTAAAGGAGAATTGGAGATGCCAGAAACTATGACTCAAACAAAGCCAGAACAAGAAACTGTACAAATTTCTGCTAGCCAAGGACAACTTGATGTACTTGATCAGTTGTTAAAACCTGAGGTACAAGAATCATTAACAACACTAGTGGAACAGCTTCCAAAATTAACTGAGCTTGTTAACATTTTAACTAAATCTTATGACTTCGCTCAAACTGTTGCTACTGACGAAGTATTAAAAAGCGACACTGTTAGCGCAATTACAGAGCTTGTAGAACCTGTAAAAGATACAGTGAAAAGCATGGCTGCAACTGCAATCGAAGCGAAAGATCGTGCTGATGAAAGCAGCGAAGTTATCGGCCTGTTCGGTCTGTTAAAATTACTAAAAGACCCACAAGCACAAAAAATGTTCCGCTTTGTTAACGCATATCTTCAAGTTAGCGCAGAACGTAATAATAAATAATTTAACTTATAACAACAATTAGTAAAGACGGGGGATATCATACTATGTCAAAACAAATTGTCATCTTAGGCGCTGGTTATGGCGGTCTTCTTGCCGCTTTAAACGTACGTAAATATTACAGCAAATCAGAAGCACAAGTTACAGTGATTAACCAATACCCAACACACCAAATCATCACTGAACTACACCGCCTTGCAGCTGGTAACGTTGCTGAGCAAGCAATTGCAATGCCACTTACAAAGCTTTTCAAAGGTAAAGATATCGATCTTAAAATCGCAACAGTTGAGTCATTCTCAGTTGATAGCAAAGAAATCAAACTAGCTGGTGGCACTACTTTATCTTACGATGCACTTGTAGTTGCTTTAGGAAGTAAAACTGCTTACTTCGGTATTCCAGGACTAGAAGAAAACAGCATGGTATTAAAATCTGCTGCTGATGCAAACAAAATCTACAAACACGTTGAAGACCGTATTCGTGAATACGCTAAAACGAAAAACGAAGCTGATGCTACAATCGTAATCGGTGGTGGCGGATTAACTGGCGTTGAGCTAGTTGGTGAGCTTGCTGACATTATGCCTAAACTTGCAAAAAGCCACGGCGTAAATCCAAAAGAAGTTAAACTTCTTCTTGTTGAAGCAGGTCCAAAAATCCTTCCAGTATTACCAGACCATTTAATCGAACGTGCAACTACTAGCTTAGAAGCACGCGGCGTTACATTCTTAACTGGTCTTCCTGTAACAAACGTTGCTGGCAATGAAATCGACTTAAAAGACGGTCAAAAACTTGTTGCTAACACATTCGTTTGGACAGGTGGCGTACAAGGTAACCCATTAATTGGTGAATCAGGTCTTGAAGTAAACCGTGGACGTGCAACTGTTGATGCACACCTACAATCTACTTCTCACAAAGACGTATTCGTTGCTGGAGACAGCGCTGTTGTCTTTGCTGAAGACGGTCGTCCATACCCACCAACTGCACAAATTGCTTGGCAAATGGGTGAGTTAATTGGATATAACTTATACGCAGCACTAGAAGGCAAAGCATTCGAAGAGTTCGCACCTATAAACTCTGGAACACTTGCTAGTCTAGGACGTAAAGATGCTGTTGCTACAATCGGAGCAAGCAATACTCCGCTTAAAGGTTTACCAGCATCATTAATGAAAGAAGCAAGTAACGTTCGTTACTTATCACACATTAAAGGTCTATTCAGCTTAGCTTACTAATCTGAATATAAGCCCGAATCATGCCCTGCATGGTTCGGGCTATTTTTATCCGTAATTCTCTCTAACTTATTTATTCGGCAGAAGAATAATATAATCCTCTTTAATTATCAAAATATACTGACTCTTTTATGTCGAAATTGTGTATACGAAAAGAGCGGAAGTAGATATCTTACCTACTTCCACTCTTTCACAAGAACTATTCTCCTAATTTCACTAAGCTGTAGTTCTTCTTCCCTTTACGAATAATAATAAATCGTCCATCAAATGAATTTTCTACAGTAACATCCGTAGCTACATCCGTTACTTTTTCACCATTCATAGATATAGCTCCATTATTAATGTCTTCACGTGCTTGTCTTCTAGATGGTTCAATCCCTAAATCAACTAGCCACTCTACAATATTTTTCGTCTCTTTTGAAGACTGGAATGTTGGCATCTCTTTAAATCCTTGTTCAATTTCATCAGCTGTTAACGATTTAATATCTCCGCTAAATAATGCCGATGTAATTTTCACAGCTTGCAATAATGCTTCTTCTCCATGAACGAATTTCGTCATTTCTTCCGCTAATACTTTTTGCGCCTCACGTTTATGTGGCTCTGTTTCTACTTTTACTGCTAATTCATCAATACGCTCTTTCGTTAAGAACGTAAAGTATTTCAAGTATTTAATTACATCACGGTCATCTGTATTCACCCAGAACTGGTAAAATTCAAACGGTGTTGTTTTTTCAGGATCAAGCCAAATAGCACCACCTGCTGATTTACCAAATTTCGTACCATCCGATTTTAATAATAACGGAATTGTTAGTCCGAATACTTTCGCCTCATGACCTTCTAACTTACGAATTAAATCTAAACCACTCGTAATATTTCCCCATTGATCACTACCACCGATTTGCAGTTGAACATCTTCTTTCGTGTATAAATGATGGAAATCCATCGCCTGCAAAATTTGGTACGTAAATTCTGTGAAAGAAATGCCTGTATCTAAACGGCTTGCTACAATATCTTTCGCTAACATGCTATTGATGCTAAAGTTTTTCCCGTAATCACGTAAAAACTCGATAATGTTTATTTCATGCGTCCAGTCATAGTTATTTACCATCTCCACTTCGCTATTTCCGCCAAAATCAAATAGCTTTTTCATTTGCGCTGTTAAAGCATCTACATTATGCTGGACTACTTCTAAAGTTTGCAATTGACGCTCTGATTGACGCCCACTTGGATCACCAATTGTTCCTGTTGCCCCTCCGATTAAAATAACCGGATGATGGCCAGCTAATTGAAATCTTTTCATCATCATGAACGGAATTAAATGTCCAATATGCATACTATCACCAGTCGGATCCACTCCGCAGTATAGTGAAATCTTTTTTTCTTCAACTAACTTACGTAAACCTTCTTCATCTGTCTGTTGATTCACAGCACCGCGCCATTCTAATTCATCAATAATATTCATCTTTTGTCATCCCCTTTATTTTTTTGAAAACAAAAAAGCCCCTATGTCTACAATAGACATAGGGACGATTATTCACCGTGTTACCACCCAGTTTGCATAAATAGCATAGCTATTCATACCACTCTTAGCAATAATATCGATTGCTAGTCCGCTTAGCGTTACCTAAGATACTCCAGAGTGTAATTCACAGGTTTGTTTGTGCTAGGTTCCAGCAATCCCTAGCTCTCTTTGATAACAGTGACAAACTGCTACTGGGCTCTTTCAACGTATATTTTATTTGTTAAATTATTAGCCATTATATTGAATCAAAATCAAATTGTCAACAATACCCAAATGTTATTCCGAAATAATTCATACTTTTATACGTTTTTTATTCAAAGATTACTGTAGATCTTCTCCAATAATCCTTACTTCTCGCTCTAATTTCACACCGAATTTTTCTTCAACAGTTTTTTGTACGAAATGAATTAAGTCGATATAATCTTGCGCTGTTCCGTTATCAACATTCACCATAAATCCAGCGTGTTTTAAAGAAACTTCCACTCCGCCAATTCGCTTACCTTGCAGTCCTGATTCTTGAATAAGCTTACCCGCAAAATTATTTGGTGGGCGCTTAAATACACTACCACATGAAGGATACTCTAAAGGTTGTTTTGATTCACGTTTAAACGTTAAATCATCCATCTTTTCCTTAATCTCTTCACGCACACCTTCTTGAAGCTCAAATTTTGCCTCAAGAATAATGTAATGATTATTAGAAAACACACTCTTACGATATCCAAATTCAAACTCATCTGTCGTTAAAGTACGTAAATCTCCATCACCTGTCATTACGACAGCTTCTGTTAATACAAACGCCACTTCACCACCATATGCACCTGCATTCATATATAACGCTCCACCAACTGAACCTGGGATACCACAAGCAAATTCAAGTCCTGTTAGGCAGTGATCCAATGCAATTCGTGACACATCAATAATTGCTGCACCACACCCCGCAACAATCGTTGTCCCTGTTACAGTAACACCTGTAATATGAATTAAACTTACTGTAATCCCGCGAAGACCACCGTCTTTAATAATAACATTAGATCCGTTTCCTAAAAACGTAACTGGAATATTGTGTTGATTCGCATACTTTATAACTTCTTGAATTTCATCATAATTCGTAGGAGCAACGAACACATCCGCTTTCCCGCCCACTTTAATATGCGTATGATTTTTTAACATTTCATCTTGCTTCACATGACCTTCAGGCAATACTGTACTTAAATATTTATAAGCCTCTTGCATATTCATTTTACGATTCCTCTATTTCTATAATCTTTTTATCCCGCTGTCCACGGGCCCATAATATCCCCACATAACAATGCGCTACAAATAAAAAGCACAAGTGGTAGATAAAGTGTACATAAAACACACCTATAAACCTCTTAAATTATAAGAGGTTCCACTCATATTAAAATATATATCGCATAATAAAGCAACCCAAATGGGCTACTAAACTTGACATGTAACCATATAGACAACAATTTGTAAAATATATAGGTTTTTCAAAGCAATACCCTTCAGTATCTTACTATACCATACGAAAGAAAAGTGGTATTTTTTGTAATCTTTACTTTATTTTCATCATTAAAAAAAGAGCACATCCCACAGAATGCGCCCTTTCTATACTCTTTAAATTATTTTTCGTTCTCTTCTTTTTCCTTATCAAACCATAATAGCTCTTCGTCATCAACTTCACCATTATAATTGATTAGAATCTCTTCTCCAGCTTTTATATCTTTGTAAGCAAAGAAGTTAAACGTATGATTCTCAAAGACAATATCATACGTTGCATTCGGCTTATATGAATGATTAAATAACATGCCGTATCCTAAAAGGAATGCCGTATGATTTACCCCATACTCAAATGCGTAATCAGCAAGTAACGTTTTCTCAATGTGTTCATGCTGTTCATTCGGATAAGAGATAACGGGTGCTGAGTGTATCAACTCACCCTTTTTAATATCACGAGTTGCAAATACACCTCTATTAAATTCTCCATCACTAAGTTCAGAAGTCTTAACTTCAATCATATGCTTCACCTATATATTTCTTTCTTTGAAGTATTTTTCTCCTTAAGCTTGGCAGAAAACGCGGAGAAAAGCAATTAAATTCCTATCAAGTATTCGTTCAAATGAAAAAGAGCACATCATTTGTGCTCTTTTTCATTGATATTATTTTTCTAAAATATCTTCTAGCAACTTCACTTGCTCGCTAACAGTATGTAGCGTCTTCACCGACGTATCATTTCGATTCTTTTCTTCTTCAATACTTGCTAACACTTCTTCCGTAGCTGCAGAAGTTTGCTGAATTACGTTAGAAGCATGTGTAACATCCTTTACGATATTCGTCGTTTTTGCTTGGAAACTTTCTTGATGATCAACAATCTCCCTCATTACATCATTAATCGTATCAATAAACTTCCCTAAATCCGTTACATTCGTTAAAACACTTGCTAACATTTCGTTACACTCTTCTTGTACTCTTTCTGACTTCCCTACCTGCACTTCTACTTTACTTGCTTGATTACTAAACTCCTTCAAAATCCCTTGAATTCTCCCCGCAGAATGATTCGATTCTTCAGCAAGCTTTAACACTTCATTCGCTACAATAGCAAAACCTTTTCCATGTTCTCCTGCCCTTGCAGCTTCAATATTTGCATTTAAAGCTAGCAAACTCGTCTGACTTGAAATATTCGTTATTACATCTACAATTTCATTAATTTGTTTCGATTGTGTCATCAATTCTCTAAATATAGTTCCTGATTGTGAAACAACATCATTTAAACTTCTCATGTTAGCTTCAAAATTTCTTAAAGTGTTTACACTACCCTTTGAGATTTCCAAACTTTTATCAACGCGAATCGAAGCATTCCTTACTTGAGAGATGATTTTGTTAATATTTCCCTCCATATCATTCAATACTTCTACTGAACGTGACATCATCTCTGATTGTGATTGGGTGCCAACTGCTACTTCTTCAAAAGCAAAATTAATTTCACTCATCGACTCCATCGACGTGTTCATATTCTGCCTTAAATGATTGAAATTACTATCTAACTTCACAACAGTTTCCTCAATAAGCCTTTGCGTTTCTTCTAACTCCTGAGCTTTCTTCATCACTGCTTGCTTCTCATCACTTAAACGAGCCAATAGATTAGAACCAATCTTTGTGACACCCCACATTGCGATCGTTACAATCGCTAACAAGCTTGCGAAATTTGCAGCTTCAGATGACGCTGTATAAGCAAAAAATTGATTTGGCCAATAACTACAAAGTATAAATGTAACAACAACTGCTACCCCGCCAAGGATTAAAATAAGACGTTCACTCAAATAAATAAGTGAAACCGCTAATGTAAAATAGATCATTTGAAATACAGCTGGGC
This sequence comes from Bacillus sp. NP247, assembly GCF_018966865.1. NCBI lineage: Bacteria > Bacillati > Bacillota > Bacilli > Caryophanales > Bacillaceae > Bacillus > Bacillus sp. NP247. Next base: position 2,268,847 of record NZ_CP076653.1, read on the forward strand.
TTTCATTAAAAGCTTGTACCATAATGAAAGACATAATAAGTAACATAAATGTCATGATGTATTTATACATTGCTTCCATACTTTCTATAAAAGTAAGCAGCGTTCCAAATACTACGATAGAAATACCACACATCCAAAATGCTATTGCTCTCTCTGTAAAAATATATCCGTAATACCCAATCGCGATTATCCCAAGGAAGAAACTACAAATCGTGATAAATAGCAATAAATGATTTTTCTGCGATTCCTTCTCGAGGTTAGAAAAACAAGTTCTCTTTAACCACTCCATATATGAAGCCCCACCTTCTACTCATACGTATCGATTACTTCAGCTTGAATACCGCACTCACTGGGTTATGATCGCTATTTTCAAACTTCAAATCTTTCCCTTGTACATTTACAATTTCAACATTCGGTGAAACGATAAAGCCATCAATAATCGTGACAAAGTTTTCACCTTCCACGTATTTCTTTACATCATCTCTCACAGTCATAACAGACGGATCTACAGCCCACTTAAAGCCACCATCAGTAAAGTCCTTCGGTAATTCTACTAACCACTCAGGACGCTCTTTCACAAACTTAGGATCGCTTAACTGAACGTTAGAAAGTAATTGATTCCAGTCTCCGCCCATTATGACATAATCACCATTTTCATAATGCTTGTTCATATATTTTTTTAAATATTCTACTTGCTGTTTTCTAATTTTCCCGCCTTCATCATAAGCAGACAAATGTAAATTTACGAGTCTAACAAATTTCCCATTATTAACAGGTATTTTATGTTCAACAATCGCTCGGTCTAAATCAAATAAACGCTTTGGCCACGGCTCCATTCCAGGAAGCTGAAATCTCTTCGCTGTTTGAACCGTATATTTAGAAAATGTACTTAATCCAGCTTCAGCATATCCCATCGGATTTGTTATTGGCACCGGAACCCATTTCGTATCGTAGTTCTTTCCGAATGACGAAGCATAATCAGGTAATCCTTTTTTCAAAAATTCATGCCCATTTACATCAAATGATCGCATTGATTTTATATCTGTTTCTTGTAATAGTGCAAAATCACTATTCTCATTTTGTAAAAACGAAAGCATATTCTTTAAGTTAGTTTCCGTTTGTTCTTTACTACTTGAACCAGACCCTTTTCCCCCATCCATAAAGAAGTCTTGATCCTTATCTAGTCCAGCATATCCAATATTAAATGTTGTAACTTTAAATTCATTTCCTTGTTGTAATACACGCTCTTTATTATTTTCAACCTTTACCTCTAAAACATTCGCTGGCTGTTCTTTTGTGAGTGTCATATACGCTAAAAATCCACCTACAACTCCCACCCCTACTAAAATACATATAAGTACTATTTTTAATAATTTTTTCAAACAAACGACTCCTTTTCTAAAACATACGATTTAACTTTTCTTTATTTTCAGTTAAATAAAAAAATGACAGACCTACGAAACATTTTATCACACTGAAAACCTTATATCACTATATTTAGTTTATAAGCAAGAATTCCCTATCTTAAACTATTAGAGAAATACAAAATACACCAACTTCTCCACTGGAAATCAAACGCAATTTTTAGTACACTATATGTAATAATTATAGGCGATGGAGTTCGCCATAACTGCTGCTTAGCTAATGACTCCTACCAGTATAACTACTGGTAGGAGTCTATTTTTTTGAGCAAGCTATTTAAAGAGGTGAGGAATTTGATTTATATTATCGTTGGCATAGCCGGTATATTAGGAGCTCTTTCCCGTTATTATTTAGGTCTTACTATTCATGTATTTTGGCATCATTCATTTCCATTAGCTACATTATTCATTAACTTAATCGGCTGTTTCTTATTAGCTTGGCTGACTACGTATATTGCTCGGCTAAACATCTTACCTTCGGAGGTTATCACAGGCATCGGAACTGGTTTCATCGGTTCCTTTACGACGTTTTCAACATTCAGTGTAGAAACTGTGCAATTAATCAATCATTCTGAATGGAGCGTGGCCTTCTTATATGTAGCATGTAGCATACTTGGCGGCCTCATTATGTCTGGACTTGGCTATACACTTGGTGATTTCTTAATTAAGAAACATCTTACGGAAGGTGATTACTCATGATGGGAGCTTTATTAGTCGCAACAGGAGGGTTTTTCGGTGCCATTACACGATTTGCAATTAGCAATTGGTTTAAAAAAAGAAATAAAACTTCCTTTCCAATTGCTACATTCCTCATTAATATAACTGGTGCATTTTTACTCGGATATATAATTGGCAAAGGGATAACTACAAGTTGGCAACTATTATTAGGTACTGGATTCATGGGTGCCTTTACTACATTCTCAACGTTTAAATTAGAATCCATTCAGCTTTTCAACCGTAAAAACTATCGCGTACTACTCCTATATTTAAGCACTACTTATATAATCGGTATCACATTCGCATTCCTTGGGATGAAGTTAGGCGGAATATAAAAAAGAAAGCGACTCTTATCAGTCGCTTTCTTTCATAAAAAGTATGCCCCGCCATACGGAATTGAAAATAAACCAGCTGGATACACATTATAATGTACGATTTGCATCGGAGGCTGTGTATACGGTATATACTGACTCTGCATCATTTGCTCTACCTGTGCTTGTTGTTGCATCTGAATAGCCTGATGCACTGCCTGAATTGTCCCCTGTGCCCTGGCCAGTGTAATAGCCGGACCTACTTGTCTTCCAGTGTAAAAATGATGGTTCATCATTTTTCAGCTCACTTTTTATACAGAATGAATTCCTTTTACATGTTATGTTCACATACAATGCAAGTGTTTTAAATTTACATAAAACATGTTTTTAGCCCAACCCATACATCAAACACCTTCATAGAGTATATAAATGCCCACAAATATATGAAAAGGAGTGAGAATATGAGTTTCTACGAACAACAGCCTTTTACTCAAGATAACTATTATCGAGATCAACATTGGCATCCCCAAAATCCACTAAAACACCAAACAATCGCTATAATTGGTCCTGCTGTTTCTCACGGATTACGTGAAGCTGCTCATCTCGGCTATCAACACGCATTAACCGAAGCTGTCGCTATCGGCTACTTACTTGGAAGAGGTTACGATTATAACACCGCTTGGAAAACCGTTGAATCTTGGTGGAGACCACCAGGATCCCCGCTTCCTACTCCATACTAAAGCGAAAAGACCGTAAATATACGGTCTTTTCACTTTAGCATGCTTTCTTTTTTTGAAGCATCGAGAAAATAGCCATGAACAAAATCGCAATAATTCCAGTAAAAACAAATAAATAAGCTAATGGAATTAAGAAAAATGGTTCCACTAAAGTTCCATCCGGCTTCACTTCCGAACCAATTATATTAAACATAATTATACATAACACTCCTAAAAACATCGGACTAGCCGCTAATAAATATTTGTTTTTCATAATATATTCTCCTTCAATTTCATAATTAATTTTCTGTATTCCTTTTCACTATTCTTACTACCATCATAATAAATTCAACTACATTACAAGTCAACAATTATTTATCGTTTAACAATAAATAATTGTTGACTTGAGTGAAATAAAAAAGGTCTACGAAGCATCTTAAATTGCCACACAAACCTTTTAAATCATGAATATTTACACTTCAAATCTCCTACTTAATACAACATAAATTGCGCACAATAGTACGAATATCCCCGCATAAATTAACAAAATTTCTACACTAAACGCATCAGCCAAAGGACCAAATATAATCATCCCCAAAGGCAAAGCACATGAATTTGCAATTTGTACAAGGCTAAACATCCGCCCATGCATAGAAGGCTCTACTTTCTCCTGCAATAGCACGTTAACTGGTGTATTAAAGCAGGGCATTGTTATGCCAATTAAAAAATTAAATGTTAAATACATAATAAATATTGGTGCACTCCCGAGTCCAACCATAAGCAGTCCATACAATGCACAAGCTAGTGCTGTTGTCTGCATGCGGTTACGGAAGCCACCCCACGCTGCAATTAGTACTCCACCCGCCGCTGCACCAGCACTAAAGGTCATCTCACTAGCAGTAAGTCTCCACATTTCTGCTCCGAAGGAACGAGTTACCATTAAAGGTGTTAAAAAGGCAGCTGGACTTATTAAAATCATGACAATGATTAATAAAACGAGTAGCCTTTTAATAAATACATTTTCTTTTAAATAAGCAAATTCCTCTTTTATCCCTTGTAGATTAGATTTTTGCTTACTCTCTACATTCACATGTCCTTCAACTTGAATGATAAACATAATACTAATTCCGATTATAGCCGTAATAACATCAATAAAAAATGTCGTTTCAATGCTGGCAATAGAAAGAATTGCAGCACTTACTGCTGGAGAAAGAAACATAATTATAGATGTAATACTGCTATTTATCCCATTTACTTTCATAAGATAATCTTTCGGAACAATTTGTGGGATTAACGCATTCACAGCCGGTGTTTGTACCCCTGTACCAGCTGAGCGAATGAGTAATACTATAAAAAACATCCAAATACTTTTATATCCTGTTAAAAATAAAATTGCCAAAACTAACGTAGCAATCGCTATAATCCCATCCGATAACATAATCATCTTTTTACGGTCATAACGATCAATCCACACACCAGCAAATAAAGATATCGCAATTTGTGGTAGAAAACCGCAAACAGTTGAAATGGTCAACATCACTCCTGATGATGTTGTAAGGGTGATATACCATATGATCGCGTACTGTACGAGAGATGAACCGAACAACGAAATCGTTTGAGCGGTCAAAAACATTATTATTTTCACTTTCCAATCATTATCATTTATCATCTTTTTTACTCTCCTCAATTAAACCGCTCTCTATGTTGAAAATACTATCTGCCCAATCATGATACAGACGTGCTTCGTGAGATACGAGTATGATGCTACCCTTAAACTGAATTAATGCCTTTTGCAAAGATTCTTTCGCTTCTGCATCTAAATGATTCGTCGGCTCATCTAAGATTAAAAAATTACACGGTGATAATAATAATCCGCACAGTTTCACCTTCGATTGTTCACCACCACTTAACGTATGAATTTCTTGCGAAACATGAGTATCCTTCACACAACACGCAGCTAAATGATGACGTATTTCCTTCATATTCAGTTTAGGAAACTGTTCTGAAATAATTTGAAGCGGCGTTAAAGAATCATTGCTCCAATTTAAATCTTGTTCATAATATCCAATTTTTATTTGCTCTGAGAAGTGAAATTCTCCAGAAATACTAGAAATATTTCCAACGATTGTTTTTAATAAGGTGGATTTCCCTACTCCATTAAATCCTGTAATAACAAATTTTTGTCCTCCTACTACCGAGAAATTCAACTTTGGTAATAAAGCAAACTCATATCCAACCTCAAGGTCATTTACTGTCAAAACCGTCTGTGCTGAAATTGAAAGCTCACGAAAATGAATAGATGGTTTATGAGTAAAACTTGGTGGCGCAATTCTTTCCATACGTTGCAACTGCTTTCTACGTCCTTGCGCTATTTTTGAATTCACTCCAGCAATATTTCTACGAATATACTCTTCCGTTTTTTCAATTTTCTTTTGTTGTGCATGATATTGGCGAATATAATCTTTTCGCAAATGCTCCTTTTGTCTTACAAAATCTGAGTATTTTCCGTAATACTTCTTCACCGTTCCAAACTCTACATCACAGATGCAAGAAGTCACTTTTTCCAGAAAATCAAAATCATGTGACACTACAATAAAAGCCCCTTCAAAATTCATTAAATAATTAGCAAGCCACTCCACATGCTCTTTATCAAGGAAGTTCGTCGGTTCATCTAGTAATAAAATATTAGGCTCTTCTAATAAAAGCTTCGCTAAAATTACTTTTGCACGTTGTCCCCCGCTTAGTTCAGCGATTATACGATTCATGCCAATAGCATCAATACCTAAGCCAACTGCAGTTTTATTAATTGTGCTATCTACCGAATAAAAATCACAAGCCTCAAGTTGTTCTTGATATGCGGCCGCTTTTAACAATTTGTCAGGATCACCTGTCATAGCACTTTCTTCATACAATTTGTTCATTCTAACTTCCATTTCAAACAAATCATGAAAAGCTCTCTTTAAATATTGTGAAATGGTATAAATTCCATCAATTTCTGCATATTGATCAAGATGCCCAATTTGAATATTAGGCTGCCACTTTATGTCTCCCTTATCAGGAATTATTTCTTCAATCAATATTTTCATTAACGTACTTTTCCCCGCACCATTCTGTCCAACAATCCCCATATGTTCTCCTTTATGCAAATCAAAAGAAGCATTTTCATATAAGACTTTATCTATAAAACTATGTGATAAACTTTCAACTTTAAGTAAACTCATTCGTATTCCTCTTTTCCTGAAATTAAAAAAAGCAGAGAGATAGCGTCATTCGACACTAGCCCTCTGCTTCGTGGTTTTTTCCTATACTACTCCAATTTATTGTAAAAACTCATCGGAATAATATACACAAAGGGCCATAGACAAAGCATTGTCTATGGCCCCTTAATCTATTTTATACATCAGCTAAAAACCAAAACCAAATAAGCATAGATAAACTATACTTTTTTAGAAAAGTTATTCAGCCGATGAATACCGGGGATTTATACCCCTTGATTAAGCTCCGTACAACGCTTCACCGTATACATTTGTGCGGAGCAAAGTTTTCTAATGAGTTTTACAAATTTTATATAAAGCATGTTCTGCACCTTCCTTAATACTTAAAAGGGATTTTAGCATACGGTTTTATGAAGCGTCAAGATTACTTCCAAATAATTCAACTACTTATTTTCAAAATATTGCTTCTGGAACATACACATTCTTATCGCATTATGATAGTTACCATCAACGAAAAACTCGTCTTGTAACTCACCCTCCACGATAAATCCAACCTTTTTATAAACATGTACAGCCTTTTCATTCTCTTTATCAACAACTAAATAAAGTTTATGCATATTTAATACAGAAAAAGCGTAATCCATCGCTAAACGCGTCGCTTCCGCTGCATAACCATGTCCTTGATAATTCGGATCAATAATAATTTGGAATTCAGTTCTTCGATGAATATAATCGATTTCCACTAACTCGACTAATCCAACCATCTCATTATCTTTCTCCAGGATAAAACGGCGTTCACTTTGATCATGTATATGTTTATCATATAAATCCTGTAGTTCTACAAATGCCTCATACGGCTCTTCAAACCAATAAGACATAATATGTGCGTTATTATTAAGTTCGTGTACAAACTTTAAATCTTCCCGTTCTAAAGGACGTAACTTTAATTCCTGACTCATTTCTATAACCTCCAAGTAAAATAACCTCTTCACTTAATTTCTCAATTTTTTTCGATTTCAAACGCCCTATTTACATTGTAAACTTTCAAGTAACTTGAAGGTCAAGATGAAAAAGTAGTGCAAACTGATGTCTGCACTACTACTCTTTTCTCAAATCTCTCATATTTGATATGTATAAAGCAATGACTAAAACAAGAATGGATCCTGCATATAATAACGTCTCCATCGGTTCCTCATGAGATACAATAATCAATCGAATTAAAGCCGTAATTCCGATATAAATAAAATAGCGTAACGGAAAATGATAATTCGATTTAAAATACTTAATGATTAATGCGATGAACTCAAAGTATAAGAAGTAGACAATGATACTTTCAACTAATTTATAAGATGTATACTTCTTCGCCGAAAATATGTATTGAATAAACGTGATTGTCTCATTAATTAAAAAGATAGATAAAACAATGGACAATATAATTAGAGCTATATTTAATATCCACTGTAACACGCTAGCTATATAATGATCGATATTAAATGATTTCATTTTCTCTTTAAACTCCCCTTCGTATACGTACGTATTTATTATAGCAAAATTATCATTGGAAAGAAGTTAAATCATACTTCCTCCCTTTACTCTCACCGGTATATTGAACTTCCAATACTTGAAGTAACCTTTTCACGATTGAGCTTAATTGCACATTCAGAAGCTCTTCCAACTCACTATTATTAATCGCCTTTTCAATAAGACGTGTTTAATCTTGTAAAATACACTTATGTGCATAGTTAGAAACACTATTACAACTCGAACACTGCCATCCTTTTTTCACCTTAACAGATGAATATTTTTTTCGTACATAATAAAAAAATAAAAAATTACTGTCACAAAACTCGTTATTCCGGGTTCTCTATAATACAGGCATCAAATGAGAGTGAGGTTTTAACTGACATGTTAAAAATAAAAAAGGAAGACAGGCCTTTTTCGGATGTGACATTTGAAGATTTGTTTAAACAAAACTATGTTTACGTTGTGAAACAGATCGTATGGATTGTCAAAAATCAGACTATCGCTGAAGAATTAGCCCAAGAAGTCTTTTTACAGCTATATCGCAACGATTGGAAGAGAATTGAACACTTACCTGGATGGCTAATAAAATCTTCTACTTATGTAGCGTATAAATATCTACGATCTGAAAAACGACATCAGGCGAGAGTAGATAAAACCATACAATATCATGAAGTACAACATATTTCATCATTAGATGATGACTGGATTAGACAAGAAGAAATTACAAAGGTACAAATGGTACTCAGTAACATGGATGAACGGGATCGAACCATTTTATTAATGAGGTTTTCTGACTTTCAATATAAGGAAATTGCAGAAGTGCTTCAAATTGACATATCTTCTATTGGAACATTATTAGTCCGAGCCAAACAAAAGTTTCGTAAGATTTATAAACAGTTAGAGGAGGCGTAATAAATGAATTGTTATGATGTGGGATTTATTCAAGCATATATGGATGGGGAATTACCTTATGAGACAAGAAAAGAATTCACAAAACATTTAGATACGTGTAACGCATGCCAAGACTTATTACTAGAAATTAGCAAATTAAATCAATGGGAAAATGTCATGTTAGAGGAAGAAATAGTACATTCATCAAAGGAACTCAAAATTGATGTAGACCAAGCGTGGAAAGCATTTGAAAATCGCGCAAAATTAGAAGATGTTTCTTATATCAATCAAAAACCTGAACAGAAGAAGGGATTATTTACAAATATGAATAAAAAATCAAAACGTTTCATGTATATAGCAGTAGCGGTAGCAGGGCTTTTTTCAACAGCCATGATTCCACAAGTTCGAGTGGCAGCTACAGATGTTGCCTCTTATTTTTCCAATGCAATTTCAAATGATACGATTATTGATGAAGGAAGAGACGTTACAAAAGGGCAATTTATTCCTCTTGATGAAAAGATTACAGATCAAGGTGTTACAGTACATCTGAAAGAATTATATGTAGCGGATGCACGTATATCCGTTCATTACAAAATTGAAAAAGAAAATGGAAATGTAGTACCGTTTGAATTTGATACAACGGGGTTACAACTTAAAGATGATGGCAAAGTAAATGGTCAACAAGAAAAAAACCCAGAGTATAAGGAAAATGGGTACTTCGGACAATTAGCATTTATTCAAGGAGCAAGTGGTGGACCATTAGAACTAAAAGCATCCGGTGAAGAATTAAAGCATATAGGTATTCGTTTTAAGGATAGACCAGAAGGTGTCATTACATTTATCGAAGGTCCTGAAGGGAAAGATTCTTTCAAACAACCACTTACATTAGATGTAAATATAAGCAGGATTGGAAAATTATCTGGTTCTTGGAAAGGTCAACTTCAAATTGATCCTACCAAATTGAAAAAATAAAGTAAATTTAAATGAAAAAAAGAATAGAACGATGTGTATCCAATACCCTGCTTATATTCTTCCTTGTGTTACTTACATTTATTTCATACATGATTTCTACTCTATCATTTTTAATTTCATAAACATAAAAAGGTAGTATAGAAAGTAGCCGGTTCCTTAACATACAGGGAATCGGCTACTTTTTGTCCAAACGCACAATTTTCTTTTTTCGTATGGTGCCCCTACATGCAAAACTTACATAAAATCTAGATGAACTCCAAATAAACTCCAGATACTTGTTTTATGCTAAATGTAATCTTAAACAAGGAGGTAATGGAAAATGTTTAAAACATTATTAGCAGGAACACTTTTAAGTACAGGATTATTAGCGGGTGGTGCAGTAGATACAGAAGATATGAAAACGAACAAACTAGAATCGAATAAAAAAATAGAATGGAGACAAACAAATAAAAGTGAAAAAGAATCCGCAAAAAAGATGGACAAAGGTACAAAAATTGATCAAAATCAACCAATGTCAGTTACAACAAGTGTAGATGGAACAACAACTTCTTCGCCAATCCACAATTCACCTGAAGACGCAGTGCCAGCAATTCCTAACGAAGATGTGAAATCTAACCATAATCAAACCTTTGAAATGCCTGAGGACACTAAATCAAAACCTGTACATGATTCTTCTAAATAAGCTATAAAATGAAATAGGATCATACCGTCAGATAAGTAATAATAGAATCCCTGTTGCATACAGCGCAGGGGTTTTGATGTTAAAAAAGTTCCCTTCACTAGCCAAAAGCAAATAATGAAAAAAGAAAAATCAGATGTAAAATAATCAATAATTATTAAAAACAAATAAAAGGAGTATCTCTTATTTAATAAGAGATACTCCTTTTATTTGTTGAACTATGTCTTAGCCACTAGCAAAAAGAACCATAAACTTGCAGAAAGTTTATTTTAGCTTCCCTATTGATAGGTTAACACGGTAATTCCCATACTTTAATAGTCGTCCTAGAAAGTTATCCAATTCTTCATTAGAAGTGAAATGTGTTTTTAATAAATAACACCCCTCACCACTTATACGGTGTACTTCAGAAATCCCTTCTTCTCCTTGAAAGAAATTCATAAACTCTTGATGGTTAGCTGTTGTTACAAACAAAGTAACAAATGCAGTCACTACTTGTCCTAATTTGATTCGGTTTATTGCGATTGTGTATTGCTCAATAATCCCTAAATCCTCTAACCTTCGAATTCGATTTCCTACAGCCTGCCCCGTCATATGTATTTTCTGACCAAGTTCTTTCCATTGTATTCTTGAGTTTTCTCCTAATAATTTTAGTATCTCAAAATCTATTTGATCAATGATATAAACCAATCCTTTCACCGTGAAAGTAGAAAGCCAGAAAGTGTTTCGCCAGCTTATTCTGCTTATCGATACAATTCACTATACTTAGTTTATCCTCTTACATCACATTATTTATCAGTTATATTCACTTATAACATAGAGGACGCAACAAAAAAATACATCTAGATTTAAAGGAGGTTACAAATATGTTATTACAAGAAATCCTATCGTTCAATGAACAATTTGTAGAAAATAAGGAATACGCTCCTTGTGAAGCGACAAAAATACCTAAAAAACGTATGGTTGTTGTTTCTTGCATGGATGCTCGTTTAATTGAGCTACTTCCAAAAGCTTTAGATATACACGATGGTGATGCAAAAGTTATCAGAAATGCAGGTGGTAAAATTGCTTCTCCTTTCGATAGTGTTATGCAAAGTGTTGTAGCATCAGTATATGATCTAAATGCAGATGAAATATTTCTTATCGGACACCATAGATGTGGTGCAAGCCAAACTAATCCAAAAGGAACACTTCAAAAAATATTAGATCGCGGAGTAGCTTCACCAGAAATTTTATCAGCAATTGAATATGCTGGTGTTGACCTTGAAAAATGGTTATTTGGATTCGATGATGTCAACGGTTCAACTCAAGCTAATGTTGATTTAGTAAGAAATCATCCACTTATTCCAAAAGATGTTCCTGTACATGGTCTAGTTATTGATCCTCACACAGGCAAATTAGATTTAGTAGTTGATGGATATAAAAAATTAAATGGTATGGAACATTAATTATTACTTAAATGAAGGGAAGTTATTAGATATGAATAGACAAGAAGCTACGCAAAAAATTATGGAAGCAAAAATCGCAAAAGGTTTAACATGGGAAGAAATTTCAAAAGTAAGTGAAAACTCTGAGACTTGGGTTGTAACAGCATTATTAGGACAAGCTACAATGACACGTCCGGAAGCAGAAAAAATTGGTAAACTATTAGAATTAGATGAAGAAGTAGTTCAGGCATTAACAGTAGTTCCACTTCGAGGTCAAGTAATGCAAATGCCTCCTACTGACCCAATCTTATATCGATTATATGAAATGATGTTACAATACGCACCAACTCTTAGAGAATTAATCTTAGAAAAAGCTGGCGAAGGTGTAATGAGTGCAATTAACTTCAATCTAGGTGTGGATACACAAGAAGATCCAAAAGGTGGCGATCCTCGTATCGTTATTACACTTAACGGGAAATTCTTACCGTTCCGTACATGGTAATTAATTAAAAATCTATCTATATAACTAAAATAATTTTATAGATTTACAAAATCCATCCTTTTTAATCTAACTATATAGAAAGCGTGGATTTTTACTATGAGATTCTTTTTCGGCAAAGGAGACTAATATGAATAAAAAACACTTTAATACAAGCTTTAGTATTCTACAGTGGTTTGTGTTTCTATTAGCAAATGCAATTGCATTGCCTATCATTATTGGTGGCATATTCCATTTATCAATAGAAGATATTTCAACGTTAATGCAGCGAACTTTTTTAGTCGTGGGAGTAAGTTCATTTATACAAGCATGGTTTGGGCATCGCTATCCCATAGCGGATGGTCCAGCCGGTTCATGGGTAAGTATATTTGTCATACTGGGACAAGTAGCTATGCATCAGGGCCAAAGCGCAAAAGACGTGTTGCAACTTTTAGAAGGCGGGTTAATTATTGCAGGTATATTACTCTTCACGCTTGGTATAACAGGGCTTGTACATCGAACCTTGCGTTTATTCACCCCTTTAGTTACAGGAACTTTTCTTTTAATCTTAGCCCTTCAGCTTAGTGGTGTGTTACTAAAAGGAATGATGGGATTACAAGGGGCCGCAACTCATCCTGATTATACAACAGCTACTATTGCACTCTTTGTTTTTGCCATGATTACCTTCTTATCAATTAAAGGGAAAGGATGGATGAAAAGTTACGCTGTGTTACTTGGCATTTCATTTGGTTGGCTTTTGTATGCTGTATTAGGAAAATCATCTCATATGCCTTCACACACACCGTTAGTTAAGTTACCAGAGATATTCGCTTGGGGCATGCCTAGATTCGATATTGGAATGACTCTAACTGCAACTTTATTTACATTTCTTTTAGTTGCAAATACGATTGCTGCTGTTTCAGCTGTAAAACAAGTGGCTCCGTTATCTAAAGAAAATGAAAAGCAAACATTGAACCGTGGTGTGTGGGCCGGAGGTATATCACATATTATCTCGTCGTTGTTCTCTACAATTGGAATTGTACCATTACCTGCATCAGCAGGATTTATTCAACTAACAGGACAAAGAAAAATGAAGTCGTTCCTTATAGCAAGTCTTATATTAGTAGGAATTTCTTTTATTCCTTCAATTGTAAACTTTATATCCTTGCTACCAGGTCCTATTGCTAATGCCGCACTTTTAGCAACATTTGTCCAAGTAATAGGCATTTCATTTCAATCCATTTTACGTGAAGAATTAAATCAACGCCGATTAACTATATTAGGAATTTCATTATTAATCAGTTTGGGAATAATGTTTCTTCCAGAAAGTGCATTTAGCGGAATTCCTTCTTCCTTACAATATGTTTTAAGTAATGGATTACTTGTGGGTACTATGCTTGTCATTCTATTGGAACAGTTTTGGAAGGAGTAAAATTTGTGACTAAGTAAAAAAGCGCCCTGCTTACAGGGCGCCTTTTTATACCTAATGACTAATATTAGCAGTTGGGTATAATGTTGTTCCTCCAATTGAAACTTTTATTTCATTTGTTAATGGAACATTTTGTTCATTAATAATTGTTCTCCACCATTCCCATGCAAGACCAGTACATTCTCTTGCTACGATTTTTATATTTTTTGAATTTGGTGGAAGAGGGATAACTGTAGAGTAATGAGCCGTTTTGTCTTTGCCGCTACCATCCCATGTTTTATGTGTTAGTACTTCTTTACCATTTTGATCAAATGTGAATTCATCCCAAGATACATCAAATTGCGCAACGTAAGCACCGTAATGATCCAGTATCATTTTAGCACTTGAATATTCTGTAGTTGTCGTCTCGATATAATCTGTATTGTTATGAACAGCAGCAGTTGCATTATCTTTTAAAAAAGTACTTGTATATGAAATTGGGTATGCAGGATTTTTAAGACTTAATTCAGCATTATCTTTAATGATATTTCGGATTTCATTGAAATCTTTAGTAACAACCTTGTTATGCTCTTTCGCATCTCCGCCTAATACTACAGCAGTAAAAGTACTTTCTTCAAAAATATCTTTGTACTGTCCACTCGTTTCCACGCTGTTATTCTTAAGTAAGGCTTTAAAAGCAGCTTGTACATCTTTGCTCTTAGATGTTGTTTCTAATTTTACATAAACAGTTCTACCATAAGCTACATTTGAGACCATAACAGGTGGAGCCGAATTACTTACACCTTTACGAGTTAACTCACCAAAAGTAACACTATTATCAAAAAGATCGGATGGATTGTTAGATAGTTCAGCACTTACGGTATAAAATATTTGCTTATATGCCGCTACCATCACTTTTTTCTCTCCATTTGCAACCGCATTAAAATCAATGTTTAGACTGTTATCAAGATATTTGGCGTTAACGTTAAGGGCACTTGCGATTTGTGATTTACTATAAACCATAGATTCTGTATACTGCATTCTTGCGGGTAACGTATGTGTTTTAGAATACTTTTCATTCCAAGTAGATACTAAATCATCTACTGCTCCAGCCACATTACCATATGTCGGATTTTGGACAGTAATTGTATTTTCTTTTCTCATGCCAGGTAAGTCTATACTAATATTCAAAGGCTTTCTCTTAGCCACTAATAAACTAGGTTGATTGTCTGCAAAAGCTTTATTTGCAAGTTGTACCGCTCCTGGATACGTACGATTCGCCACAGAATCAATAATCGAAATATCGACTGGTGAAGTTGTAAGTGATTTTTTCTCGCGTTCCACTACTACAAATTTACCATTTGAATTGATACTTTCTTTCGGAACAAAACTCTCTACTTTATCACCATTTACAGCTAAAACCTCTTGATTATTATATTTAAGATTTGCTATACCAGTATCAATGCCACTAGCATTTTTGGTTACATCAGTTGTATTACCTGCTTGTGTTTCTGCGAAGGAAATAGATGAATAATTAATAGTGCATAGACTAACTAATAGACACGCAAGGAACTTTCTTCTTTTAGTGTTTTTCTTAATATTCAGAAAAATCACCCCGTTCTTTTTTAGTAAGATATGATAATGATTGATAAATGATAGCTAACTAATAAACCTACATAAATGCTTTTAAAAGTTCTTGAATTAACGGGATTACGCCACCTACAAATTTCAAAACTGCCATTGCGATTTCCATATTATTTCCTCCTTTTTTATTGCTACGAAAATGTGATGTATCTTTATGCCCTCATTATAGTGACCCCTTACACTTTTATCAATACACTCTTATATGCAATATTGCATACAAAAAAACAAGCTGAATTCTTATAAAAAGTTATACAGAGATAAATTTTTCATTTGGTAGATACTTGAAAAGGTGAAGCATTCCTTTGCATTTTATGAGTAATTTACAAGTTTATTGTTGGAAGCGTCGCAGAACTGGAAGTAATGAAATACCTGTAGGACTGTTACAAGCAGCCAGAAACATTAAGAGTTATCATGGGCAATCGCATTAAAAAAAGCTGCTGCCTATAAAATACAGACAGCAACTTCAACTAGAGTAGCTGGCATAATTTACGCAAGCTACAATATATAATTTGATTTCTATTAGTTTTTTTTGCATAATCATTTTTTACATTTTGTAACTAATAAACAGCGATTGGACCATAAGGACCATTGATAATTTCTATTTTTGTTTCAAAAATATCTGTCAAAATTTCTGGGTCCATAACTTCTTCTACTGTTCCAAAAGCAGCAATTTGTCCATCTTTCATAGCACAAATTTTGTCAGAATATTTAGCCGCAAAATTTATATCATGCATAACAGTCAGAATTGTTCTTCCGAATTCATTAGCTGCACGTCTCAAATGCTCCATCATTTGAACAGAACGAGCAACATCAAGGTTGTTCAGAGGCTCATCCAAAAGTACATATTCAGTCTCTTGGCACAATACCATCGCTACATATGCCCTTTGTCTTTGACCACCAGAAAGCTCATCTAAATATCTATTCTCTAAATTAGTTAAATCTAAAAAATCGATATATTTAGAAATGATAACTTCATCCTCTTTAGTTAATCTTCCCTTTGAATAAGGAAAGCGCCCAAATCCAACTAATTGTCTAACAGTAAGCCTAGTTACAAAATGATTTTCTTGTCGCAATATAGTCAAAACTTTTGCTAAGTCTTTTGATTTAGATTCAGAAACATCCATATTCGCTACCTGAATTTGACCTTCATCCATATCTAAAAGTCTGCCAATCATCAAAAGTGTCGTTGACTTTCCAGCGCCATTTGGTCCAATTAAAGAAGTAAAGCCCGCTTTTGGTATTTCAATATCTAAAGGTCCTATTTTTACCTTATCAGTATAGAACTTTTTAACATTATCAATTTTTATCATAAAGCCCTCTTCCTTAAAACTATAGTTAAGAATATGATCCCACCAAATAATTCAATAATAACTGAAACTACACCTTGAGCATGGAATACATGATACATTAAAAAGTATGCACTCGTCATTATTAAAAATCCTATAGCAAAAGCCATTGGAAAAATATATCTATGATCATAAGTTGACGCCGCCTGATAACTCAAAGTTGCTACTAAAAAGCCGTAGAAAGTAAGTGGCCCAATTAGAGCTGTTGAGATGGACATTAAAATAGCTACTAATACAAGCGTATAAATTACACTAGGTTGGTATTTAACCCCAAAAGAAGTAGCAACATCCTTTCCTAGTGACAAAACATTCAAATTCTTAGAATGAGCCAAAATTAATACTGCTACAATTATGACCATAGGAATTACAATAGGAAAATATGCAGGATCTGCATGATTAACAGAACCAAATAACCTTGCTTGTAAAATATCAAACTCTGAAGGCGCAAGTAGTTTTCTCATGAAAGTTGACACAGAATTTAGCCCGGTACCAATAATAATTCCAACTAAAAGCATAAGTTGTAAATTCCCGTATTTACCGGAAAGTAACCATCCATAAAGTATCAAACTCATGAAGACCATAACAACAACTTGAAATAAAAATGATCCAATTCCACTAAAATTTATCAATGCACTAGCACCAAAGAAGAATATTGTACTCGTTTGAATTGCTGAATAAAGTGATTCGAAACCTAAAAGCGAAGGAGTAATAATTTTATTATTCGTAATAGATTGGAAAGCAACTGTCGACAAACTATGACAAACTGCAGCAATAATCATAGCAACAATAGCTACTATCCTTCTCTTAACAACTGGGATAAAAGAAGGTGAATCTATCGGAACTGGATTGTTATAAACTAAAAGTCCATATGAAGAAAGGAGGCCTAAAGCAATCAATGTTATCAGTAAAATCCAATAACGTCTTGCTTCCTTCTTAGAACGAAAAGCACTAGCTGATCTACTTTCATTATGAAGGCTAGAATCGATTTCGACATTTTCTTTATTTCTATATTCTAATGTGATCATCGTAGCCTCCTTGGTTTTCTTTGTCTCAATAAAATAGTAATAAACACGACTGCTCCCACTGTTGCAAGTATTAAAGAAACAGGTACTTCAAACGGCTTTATAATTGTTCGAGAAATGATGTCACAGGCAGTTATTGTCCCCATTCCGATCACACATACCCAAGGTAAATTACTCCTAAGATCATCACCTCTAAACATTGAAACAATATTTGGCACAATTAATCCCAAGAAAGGTAAGTTTCCAATAACAGCTGCAACAATTCCAACAGCAACAGAGATAAGACCAGTCCCAAAAAGAACAATTCTATTGTAATTAACTCCAAGGCTTGTTGCGACATCTTCTCCTAGTCCAGCTAAAGTCAATCTATTAGCATACATAAAAATAAGCAAAGTAATGATAACAATCAGCCATAAATATTCATATCTTCCCACCTGAATGTTAGCAAATGAACCTACAAACCAAGTTTCAATACTTTGCGTCATTTGAAAAAGGAGTCCCAAAAAAGTAGACACTGCAGAAATAACTGCTCCAAGCATCAATCCGATAATCGGGACAATTAAAGACGAACGAAGTTTAACTCTTCTTAAAAATAGAAAGAAAATCATAGTTCCTATAAAAGAAAAAATGATTGCACCAGTCATTCTTTGAACTAAAGTCGGGGCAGGAAATAATAAATATACAAAAAGCAGGCCTAAGCCTGACCATTCAATAGTCCCCGTTGTAGTAGGTTCAACAAAGCGATTCTGTGTAATGAGTTGCATTACGAGCCCTGCCATCGCCATTGCAGCTCCAGTAAGCATTAATGCTACTGTTCTCGGAACACGAGTTATGAAAAACATCTCCATTCCGTCCTCTTGTCCACGTATATCATAAACTCCAGTAAACAATGATATAATCCCTAAAATTATAACAATCATAATCGCTATTATAAAAGATTTTGTCCATATTTTATTGTGATTATAAAACTGGGGTTGAGAAATATTCTCAACCCTAGAAATCATATTTTTTGACACTGTTTCGTACTCCTTTACACTACTTAGCTAAAGTTTTTGCAATATTTCCAAACAACTCTATATAAGTCTCAATTGATTCATTTGTGTAAGTATCTGCTGGTGCATAAACAATTTGTTTTTTAGAAACAGCAGTTGTGTTTTGAAGAGCAGGTGATTTAGAAATAACATCCTGAGCAGGAGCTGAAGTAGCAGCATCAGATGTTGCAGCATCACGATCTAATACGAAAAGCCAATCAGGATTTGTTTGTGCAATCGCTTCAACAGAAACGTCATCACCTTTATGACCTGCAGTAGAATTAGACACTTCTAGCGCTGGAGTCCAACCGAAAATCTCATACATTGGTCCCCAAACGCGACCAGAGTGAGGAGCAGCAAAACCAATATTCCCACCAGTAACGATAACACTCATAACTTTATCTTTTCCATTATAAGCAGATTTTACATTTTCAATAGATTTATCAAAATCAGTTACTAATTTTTTAGCTTCTTTATCTTTATCAAAGATTTTTCCTAAAGAAATTGTAGAATCTTTAAGTCCTTTTACTAAGTTTTCTCCAGGCTTAGTAGCTTTCTCAGAAACATCAACATTAAGATCAATAACAGCTGCATTTGGCACTAATTTTTTGATCTCTTCGTAATGGCCAGCAAATCTTTGACCAACGATTACAAGTTCAGGGTTTGCCGCTGCAATAATTTCAAGATTTGGTTCGCGGTGATTTCCAATATTTTGAACTTTACTATCCTTTACATATGCTGAATCTGCAGGCATTACATCCTTTGGAGCAGCCGCTAATTTAATTCCCCAATCAGCTAAAGTTTCAAAAGTTCTATTATCTAAAGCAACTACATTCTTTGGATTTACAGGGACTTTAACAGTTCCATGTGCATCAGTGATTTCAACCGTTTTTGGCTTATCACTACTATCACCTTTATTAGCTTTCGAAGTTTCCTTACTTGAATCTGAGCAAGCTACTAACATTAAAGTGAAAATTGCTAGAATACTTACTAATTTTAAAAGCATAGTTTTTTTCATACGTATACTCCTTATAATGTAATTTAGTTCGAAAATGATAACGCCCATAGATTAAATTAGATAGTAACCTTTATGCATCTAAATTGCTATTGATAATCATTTTCATTTGAATATCCTGTTAATAAGTATAGTCATTAATTATGTGAAAATCTTGTGAATGGTGTGAGTTAATAAAATTAAACATAAATTAGATACAGTCTCATCTAATGCGCACCAGAGTCATCCTCCACACATACTAATCAATAGATTGGGCACCTTATAAACCATGATTTCTATTGCAAAAAAAATGCCCATTAATAGCTAATTTTTTCATAATCTATTGCCTGGTAGCAATCTTCTTTTTATAGTTTCCGTCTTTTAATATTTCACAGAAACTATTTGATTATCAGGTTTAATAGAAAAAAACGAGTAAAACTGTATGAAATAGTTTTACTCGTTTTTGCTATTATGACAAACCGTACCTTATCTATTATCCTACTTTTATCATTCAACCATTGAATAGCCTCTGCCATGTATCGTTTCAATATATCTGTCTTTCTTCTCGCACTTTAACTTTTTTCTTACATACCCAATATATAAGTCTACTACATTTGGATTGACTACTACGTTATATCCCCAAACCTGATTCAAAAGCATTTCACGGCTCAATATTGTATTTTTATTCTTAATTAAAAATACAAGTAAATCATACTCGCGCTTCGTAAGCGAGAGATTTTTACCACCTTTTTTCACAATATGGCTAGATGCATCAACAAAGAGATCTTTAAACTGAAAAAAGTTTGTCTCATTTTGCTGGATACAGTCACTTCTCCTTAAAATAGCTTGAACCCTTGCTACTAATTCTTCTTTCGCAAATGGTTTTCTTATATAATCATCTGCTCCTGCTTGTAACCCTGCTACGCAATCCTTGCTAGAAATATTGTCGGTCACAATAATTATCGGTGTCGTTTTAACTAATCGTATTTGTCTACAAATTTCTGGTCCCGATATACTTAATGAATCCCAATCCAATACGATAATATCCCAATCTTGTTCATATATTATATTTAAACCTTGGTTTTCATTGTGAAGTTTTAAAATGAAATAGCCTTCTTGCGTTAGACCGCTTACGATTTTCTTTGCTAAAGACCGTTCATTCTTAATTACCAACACCTGCTTCACCGATGGTTCACCTCTACTTCAATATAACTTAGTTAAATAAAAAATTATCCTGAAAAAAATAATTTAAGATTTATAAATATTAAATTCCTAAAAAACCCCACTATAACAGCTTATTAGGAGAACTCTATATAATCTTACAATAGATATGGATGAAAACACAAAACATATGAAGATTTAAATAAATGTTATTTAATCATTAAGGATCAGCTATAGTATCTACCTGCTTATCATCATCTGTCTCAGGAGTGCCGCCCCTTCCCCATCAACTTAAGCATTTTATAAAACCACAAAATGAAAAAACGGTATTCTTTCTATTTTTCTACTTATAAATACTTGTGTAGAAGTGATTTTGTTGTTGTTTATTTTAGATAAAATTGTGATCGTTAAGGGATAACACACAAGATGCATTGAGAATGGAATTGAAAGAACCGAAGAATTAAATACACTCTATTTTTAGAACCATAACTTTGCCACAAACAAAAAGAACCATAACCTCGCCAACCTGGCAAAGTTATGGTTCATATCATACAAAATGTGACTTTACCCATAAAGTTG
The DNA here is from genome assembly GCF_018966865.1 of Bacillus sp. NP247. Lineage (NCBI taxonomy): Bacteria > Bacillati > Bacillota > Bacilli > Caryophanales > Bacillaceae > Bacillus > Bacillus sp. NP247. Next base: position 2,290,380 of record NZ_CP076653.1, read on the forward strand.
CCGCTAAAGGAAGCATATCTTTGCCGTGGATAAATTATTAACCCATAAGCTTGCCGTGAATGCTGTTGGTTTGTAATAAAGTTTGATCAAAAGCATGCTACAAAAATTGATTTTTCAACAGAAGAAACCCAAACATTTTGAAAAAAGTTTGATCAAAATGCTTGGGTTATTTGTTGCTAGTGAATAATTTTTTATAAAAAGTTTAATCATTTTTCTACCTGTGTTTACTCCACAATCGCGCCCAATTGCGATATTATTAAATTGTTACCCTTTTTCCCTTTTCGGCCAAATAAAATTGCTTATGGCAATCAAAAGATCGATACCCAACACAAGTGTCCATACTTTTAGAAAGCCAGCCAACACTTCTGTTCGAGAAGAATCGTTAATTAAATAGATTAAGACAAATAAAATTCCGGCACCTATTAGAAAAGCAAGCACATGTTGTCCCCAGCTTTTAAAGTAGTGTTTCGCATAATCAATGCCAAATCTTTTAACTGGTTTCGCTCCTTGTTTCATCACATAATATTGAAAGCGTATATCAGCCCACTCAATCATACTCCTACCGAATGCGATTGAGATTCCAATATAAACAGCAGCTATTGCATGCACTTGGGTAGCAGTCGCACCACGATACAAGTCGACACCCGTAACAACTAATAAAATTAAATCAATAACAGGTGTTAAAGCTAGGAAAAACAATCCTAATTTATTTTTCTTAAGGATATATCGTGTGAGCAGACCTAAAGTTATAACAACCCAAAACCCTATTTCACAAGCAACGATCAACCACGCAATTACATTCACCCCAACACCCCCTTGTACAACGCACGCAATTACTCGCTTTTCCTTAACAGTTCCACAATATGGCCCGATTGCGGAATAATGATTTAATTTAGTTGGCACCATATTTATTCCTGAGAATCCACTGTTTATTGAATAATCAAACTCTCTTATTGCGATATTAAATATTTTTCTTTGAAGATGGGACTTAATTCACTCCAAATATCAAATTTATTACCATCTAAATCATAAAAAACAAAGTTCTTTCCAGTGTGTCCTCTGTTCTCGATCTCTCCAACTTTTATTTCTTTTTTTATAAAATCATTATGGATTGATTCAAGTGCATTTAAACCATTAACTTCAAATGTTAAAGAGAAGCGCTCTTCACCACAAAAATCGTAAAAATTTAAGCTTTGATTTATTTGGGATTTAACCAGAAAAAAACTTTGGTTTGCGAAGTTAAGAATAGCCTTGTCTTCGTCTTTATAACTTAGCTCTGAACCTAATTTGTTTACATACCATTCTGAAGAAAGCTCTATATTGGTAACAGGAATATAAATAGTTCCAACCCTCAATAATTTATCTTTCATTCTACTCTCTCCTTTCAGTCATTCAAATAACATTAATAAATATGTTCTCTTTTTATGTACCTATTGCCTTTGAAAATCCCACAATTTTCTTTATGATGTTTCGTTAGTTCCACAAACTTGCTCCATTAAATGGCCCTTTAGTGGAGTAACTTTATTACCGCCCAACAGTTCCTTAATCCGCCTTTCAGTTCAGATTTTCTTTTCACTATAAAAACATCCCTTTAGATAAACAGATCCAAAGGGACAAAACATCGCATCTTTTTTATAAGCACCGTGACTTTATTTAAAAGCGACATTAAAAATATTCTTCAAATCCTGAAAGCATAAGTTTGCCGCAAACAAAAAGAACCATAAGCTTGCCGGAGCGGCAAACTTATGGTTCATATCATACAAAATAAAAAAACCACCAAATATGTATTGGTGGAGACGGTGGGAGTCGAACCCACGTCCAAAAATATCGGCACTTAAGCTTCTACGAGTGTAGTCGATATATTAGCATTTCGCGAACTCTTCGGCCTATCGACAGGCTTCCAAGTTGCTAGTCTGATTGTTCTCTTCCTTCGCCCTCAGACGGCGAACTCCGGCGTAGTCCACTTAGTTTGAGTCCCTTACCCTACCACATGGACGATGGAGGGAGGAACCTTTAGTGCAATTAAGCAGCTAAAGAAAGATTGTTTTGTTTGCCAATTATAGGCTTTGACGTTTTAACGAGGCCGATCCCCTCGACTCGCAACCTAAGCTCGAACTATCCCTGTCGAATCCGTAACGTCCCCATGATAAAAATGGAGCATACGAAGAAATATCGTGATAGCTACTAAGAGCTGTTTTTCAATGTGCAACAATCTTACATAAGTTATTATAACATACGCGTGCCGTTTTACAAATGTAAATATCTGTATTACATCTTTTGACGATCACGAAACACGCGTGCAATTTCACGTTTAGCTTCTTTCTCTTTTAAATCGTGACGTTTATCATATTGCTTCTTACCTTTTGCTAAACCAAGTGCCATTTTCGCAAATCCATTTTTCAAATAGATTCTAACTGGAATTAATGCATAACCTGTTTCTTTTGCATAACCTGCCAGCTTATCAATTTCTTTTTTATGAAGAAGTAATTTTCTCGTACGAAGTGGATCGTGATTGAAACGATTCCCTTGTTCATATGTATTAATATGCATATTATGAACCCATACTTCACCATTATGTATACGTGCAAACGCATCTTTCAAGTTCACGCGTCCAGCGCGAATCGACTTAATTTCCGTTCCTTGAAGGACAAGCCCTGCTTCGTATGTTTCTTCGATAAAATAATCATGAAATGCTTTTTTATTTTGCGCAATAACCTTACCTGTACCTTTTGGCATATAACGTCCCTCCTCTATTTTTACCATTGTAACAAATGTTATTAAAAAGCGAAAGTGGCTCGCTCAGAATGTGAGGTGGATGGAGCTTCTGACCTTGAGGCGTTCTTTGCCTCCTGGGAAGAAGCGAAGCCACCGAACATTCTAGCCACTGTAGCTGGATTCCAACAAAAAGCGAAAGTGGCTCGCTCAGAATCTTTGGACATTGGAACTCCTGACAGAGAAGCGCTTTTTGCTTCGTCCGAGGGAGTGAAATGACCAATAGATTCTAGCCACTGTAGCTGGATTACACAAAAAGCGAAAGTGGCTCGCTCAGAATGTGAAGCGAAGCCACCCTTTTCTTACTTACGCTTTTTCTTTTTCTTCTTGAATCCTGGTACATTTTCGAAGAATCCTTTTTTCTTCTTGCCATTACCATCTTTTTTCCCTGGCTGACTAGCGGATGCTGATCCTGATGCAGCCCCTGATGCTGATCCTCTTCCTTTGCCTTTTCCTTTGCCATCACGGTCAAATTTTCTACCCGTGCCACGTTCACCGCCGCGCTCATTACTGCGCTCGCTACGACTACCGCGTTTCTTTCTGCCACCTTTTGGTTGCTCAATAACAACTGGACGATCTTTGAATTTACGACGAGGTGTACCTTTCATGCCAACGATTTCAAAGTCGATTGCGCGCTCGTCTTTATTTACGTTAATAACACGAATTGTAATTTCGTCACCGATGCGGAATACGTTACCTGTACGTTCTCCAATCATCGCAAAATGCTTCTCGTCATAACGATAGTAATCATCTGTTAAATAGCTAACGTGTACAAGACCTTCAATTGTATTTGGAAGCTCTACGAATAAACCGAAGTTTGTTACAGAGCTAATCATACCGTCATACTCTTCGCCAATCTTATCAACCATATACTCTGCTTTTTTCATTTCATCTGTTTCACGCTCTGCTTCAACAGCACGACGTTCCATATTAGAAGAGTGCTCTGCAATCTCAGGTAAGTTTTCACGCCATTTCGCTTGCGTTTCGTTGTCTACTTTACCATTAATGACGTATTCACGAATCAACCTATGAACAATCGTATCTGGGTAACGACGAATTGGTGATGTGAAATGCGTGTAGAACTCAGTTGATAAACCGAAATGTCCTAAGCTCTCCGAATCATAACGTGCTTGCTTCATAGAACGAAGCATAACTGTTGAAATTACTATTTCTTCCGGCTGCCCTTGAACCATTTCAAGAATTTGTTGCAATGCACGAGGGTGTATTTCGTTCGCACGTCCTTTTACCGCATATCCGAAGTTTGTTACAAACTCGAAGAAACGCTCAAGCTTATCTTCTTTCGGATCTTCATGGACACGGTACATAAACGGTACGTTCATCCAGTGGAAATGCTCCGCTACTGTTTCGTTCGCAACAAGCATAAACTCTTCAATTAACTTCTCTGATACAGAACGATCACGCATTACAACATCAGTCGGTTTTCCTTCTTCATCTACTAGTACTTTTGCCTCTTTAAAGTCAAAGTCAATCGCACCACGGCGCATACGTTTTTCACGTAAAATTTGTGCTAACTGCCCCATTTCTTTAAACATTAGCACTAGCGGCTCGTAGCGTTCAATTAGCGCTTCGTCTTCATCTTCTAAAATGCTTCTTACGTCAGCATATGTCATACGCTCTGTCGTTTTAATTACACTTTGGAAAATCTCGTGTTTTACAACATCACCTAGATTGTTGATTTCCATTTCACAAGATAGTGTTAGACGGTCCACTTTCGGATTTAATGAACAAATACCGTTTGATAAACGATGCGGAATCATCGGAATTACACGGTCTACAAGATATACACTCGTCGCTCTCTCTGCTGCTTCAACATCAATTGGAGAACCTTCTTGAACGTAATGACTTACATCCGCAATATGAACACCGAGCTTATAGTTACCGTTCTCAAGCTTCGTTACTGTAACAGCGTCATCTAAGTCTTTTGCATCTGCACCGTCAATTGTAACAATCATTTGATCACGCAGGTCACGGCGATCTTTTATATCTTCTTCTGAAATCGTTTCTGGTACACTGTTTGCATGCTCCATCACCTCTTCAGGGAACGCTAAAGGTAAATGATGTTTATGAATAACAGATAAAATATCTACCCCTGGGTCATTTTTATGACCTAGAATTTGAATAACTTCACCTTCCGCACTTAAACGATTCTCTGGATAACTCGTAATTTTCACAACTACTTTATGGCCTTCTACAGCGCCCATTGATGCGCTTTTCAAGATGAAAATATCACTTGTCCAACGCTTATTATCAGGTATAACAAACCCAAAGTTCTTCGATTCTGTATATGTACCAACTAATTCTTTCGTTCCACGCTCTAAAATACGAACAATTGTACCTTCTGGGCGTGATCCACTTGATTGTGCGCTAACACGTGCTAATACTGTATCACCATGAAGTGCGCCATTTAATTCTGTGGGTGGAATGAAAAGGTCATCATCTCCAGTTTTCTTCTCTTCTGGAACAACGAACGCAAAACCACGTGCGTGCCCAATTAATTTACCGCGCACTAAGTTCATTTTTTCCGGAAGACCGTAGCGATTGCTACGCGTGCGGATAACAAGCCCCTTTTCCTCCATCATTACAAGTGCCTTTACGAAATCTTTAAAGCCCTCAGAGCCTTCGATTCCAAATGCCGCTTCTAATTCTTGTATCGTTAACGGTTTATACGCTTCTTCTCTCATAAATAATAACAACTTATCAATATTTTCTTGTATGATTTCTTCCAAGCAGAAATACCTCCTTTAAAACCTTATATTATTTAGTGTATCCGAAAGATGGGGGATGTATAAAGTGAAACTTTAATCATCTCCCAATGATTTTTTACAGTTTTCATAAAGTGAAACTTTAATTAGTAGGGGCTTTGTCCATCTCCACTGATTATTAGCCCACACCAATCGGGCTAATAAATTCCCTTATGAAAAAAAGAGGCAACTAGATCTTACCAATCTAGTTGCTCCAAGAAGTTATATACATCCTCATGTAGCACATCACGTTCTTTATCAAGTGTAATGACATGCGTAGAGTCTTCATACCATTTAATGTCTTTTAACGTAGATTCTACACCATTATAAATAATGTTAGCACTATCCGTATTAATCATTTCATCATGGCGTGCTTGCACAACAAATGTTGGAGCATAAATCATATCAACATTATTGCGTACATCACGAATCAACTCTTGTAATGCTTTTAATGTATTCATCGGTGTCTGTTTAAATTCAAACATTTCCTGCTCAATTCGTTCTGGTGATTTTTGCTCACGCTTTTTATATTCGCGGGCATATGCCAATATACCTTGGTACATAATTTCTTCACTTTTAATGTACATCGGTGCACACATTGGTACAACACCTAAAATCGGTAATGTATAAGCAAGTTTTAATGAGAATACTCCGCCTAATGATAATCCAACCGCAGCTATTTTCTCGTAACCTTGATCTTTTAAATGCTGATAGGCATTCATTACATCTTTCCACCAGTCTTCAGGACCTGTATGAACAAGCTCTTCTGGTGGTACACCGTGTCCTTTATAAATTGGTGCATGACAAGTATAGCCTTTCTTCTCTAAAAAACGTCCAAGCATACGTACATCAGCTGAGTTCCCTGTAAATCCATGTAATAATAAAACAGCGCGGTCTCCGCCTTCAAATGTAAATGGTTTTGGAGATGCTAATTTCATCATGTATTTCTCCTCTTTCTCTTCTGTAATCTAGTCGTATTCTTTCTATTCTTAGTGTACCATATTTATAATTCTATAATCTAATTAGAAACTTTTTTCGAATAACAAATTAAAAAAGAAGAACCATTAGCACAAATCAGCTAACGCTTCTTCTTTTTAACTCTATAAATTTAAGTACGTAACACCAATTGTTAGTACGAAGAATAATACAGCTAAAACAACTGTAATACGGTTTAATACCGCTTCAATTCCACGTGCCTTTTGCTTACCAAACAATTGCTCTGCACCACCTGAAATAGCGCCTGAAAGGCCTGAGCTATTACTAGACTGCATAAGTACCATAACAATCATTAAAATCGATACAATAATAAGTAAAACTGATAATAACGTATGCACTTGGCGTACCTCCTACAAAGATTCAGTTAGTTTAAATGTTAGCATAAATCCTATAGAAAAGCGAGAGCCTATAGTGTCGCTCTCGCTTTTCTTCTATTACATAAACACCATTGCGAATAACGGTCCGAGCAAACATGTCAAAATTGCTGTTAATGTCATTGTTACCGATCCAATAACACCTTCATGCTCATTATTCTTCATCGCTCTCATAACACCCATAATATGAGAAGCACATCCAAAGCCAATACCTTTACCAACTGAGTTTGTAACTCGGCTCCATTTTAATAAAATTGGTCCTGTAATTGTTCCAGTAATACCTGCGATAACGACGAAGGCTGCTGTTAAGGACGGGACACCACCAACTTGTTCAGATACACTCATCGCAACTGGCATTGTCACTGATTTTGGTAAAGAAGATAAAATTAAGCTTTTATCTGTTCCCATAAGTGAGGCAATAGCAAAATCACTTGCAATAGCAACTGTTGTACCTACTAATACACCACCAGCAATTGGTACAACATATTTTTGCAGAACATGACGTTGTTTATAAAGTGGGATTGCAAATGCTACAACACCTGGTCCGAGTAGCTTCGCAATCCAGCCACCACCACTTTCCATATAATTTTGATATGGTATATCAAGCACTATAAATAAGAAAGCCATTAATCCTGTCGCAACAAGCATTGGAATGGTAAATGGCGTTGGAAATAATCCGTAGATTTTTTTAGATAATTGATATAATAGCACCGTAAAAAGAACCCAACCGATTCCGATTAATATTTGGCTCATTGTGTCTCTTTTTCCTTTCTATTCGCAAGATATTGTCCTGTATGTCCTGCGACAATAATAATTAAAAACGTACTCGCTACAACTGTAATGAAAAGAGAAATTCCTTTACTCATAAAAAAAGCACCGTAATTCATTAAGCCAAGCGTTGGCGGAATTAATAAAAACGGCATAATAGCAACGAGTGTTTCTGCTCCTAAATCAAACCATTTCACTGGAAGTACTTTTAGGCTAAGTAAAACAAGTAGGAGGAACATACCAATCAAACTTCCCGGAATCGGAATATTCAACATTTCTTGCACCCAATTTCCAACCATATAAAATACATAAAGAGCAGCAATTTGGACAAGAATCTTTGTAAGTTTCATGTTCATCATCCCTCATGTTTATACGATCTTCTGTTAATATCCTTATCATAGTATAAATTGTAAAAACCTGCAATTTATCAAATCGACAACGAAAATCCACTATATTATACGCTTACACCCTTGATATGACTGCGTTTTCGAATATAATTTACGTCAAAAACCTTGACCTAATATATAAAGTTTATATTTTCTGAATTTTGATCATTATTATTTCGATAAAATAAAATGAAACTTTAATCAGAGGGGGGTGTCCACCCCCCTCTGATTATTAGCCTTCACCAATCGGGCTTTTACGGGCAGTTAATCCGGGATAAAACCCTTCCTCCATTTTCATTCTGCCTTCTCTCTAGCACACATATATATAAAGATAGGTGGTGAACATATGTCTAAAAAAGTTCTCATTTTTTGTGACCCTGGAATCGACGATACGATAGCTCTCCTCCTCGCATTCTTTATCGATGAAATTGACATCGTTGGGATTGTCGCTGATTACGGCAATGTTCCAAAAGAAATGGCCGTACAAAATGCTCATTTTCTTAAACAAAAATCAAAAAATAGAGATATAAAAATATTTGGTGGTTCAGAACGTCCTCTCAATGGATGTCCACCTGCTTTTTTTACCGATGTTCACGGTAAAAAAGGATTAGGACCAATCATCCCAAATGAAAAGTTACAAAACGGAGAAATGGAGAATTTCTTTGAAGTTATCCCTCTTATCGAGCAGTATAAAGACGAACTAATCATTGTAAGTTTAGGGCGACTCACTTCCCTAGCTATTTTATTTATTTTATATAAAAACTTAATGCAGCAAATTAAATCTTATTATGTAATGGGTGGTTCCTTTTTGCACCCAGGTAATGTAACTCCCGTATCAGAAGCCAATTTTTATGGTGATCCAATCGCGGCTAACATTGTATTACAATCCGCATCCAACATGTACATATACCCGTTAAATGTAACGCAGTATTCCATCGTTACACCTGACATGGCTGAATATATTGAGGCGAAAGGAAAGGCTTCTCTCGTCAAACCTCTATTCGATCATTACTACTATGGATATTACGAAAAAATTTTACCACAATTAAAAGGCTGCCCTTTTCATGACACGCTACCGATATTAGCTTTACTTGATAATTCTATGTTTACCTACTACAAATCACCAATTACCGTCATGACCGAATCTTACGCTCAAGGAGTAAGCATCGGTGATTTCCGCTCTTTAGTAGGATCAAGCCCATTCGTCAATCGGCCCTCACAGCAAATTGCTATCGATTTTGATTACAATCTCTTCTTTAAATACTTCATGTCACTTATGACGGACGAACAATTTTAGCAAAAAAAAACAGACCGTGATTTCTCACGGTCTGTCGTTATTTTCTACAATTATCGTTTGATATTGTAGAAAGATTGTAAACCAGCGTAAACAGCGATTTCGCCTAGCTCGTCTTCGATACGTAATAATTGGTTGTACTTAGCAATACGGTCAGTACGGCTCATAGAACCAGTTTTGATTTGGCCAGCGTTAGTTGCAACTGCGATGTCAGCGATTGTAGCATCTTCAGTTTCACCAGAACGGTGAGATACAACTGCTGTGTAACCAGCACGTTTAGCCATTTCGATTGCTTCGAAAGTCTCAGTTAAAGTACCGATTTGGTTAACTTTAATTAAGATTGAGTTAGAGATACCTTTTTCGATACCTTCAGCAAGTTTTTGAGTGTTAGTTACGAATAAATCGTCACCAACTAATTGTACTTTATCACCGATACGCTCAGTTAATAATTTGTGACCATCCCAGTCGTTTTCGTCTAAACCATCTTCAATAGAGATGATTGGGAAGTCTTTGCAAAGCTCTTCGTAGAAATCAACCATTTCTGCAGAAGTTAAGCCAGTACGGCCTTCGCCTGCAAGGTCATATTTACCAGTTTCTTTGTTGTAGAACTCAGAAGAAGCAACGTCCATTCCTAAGAATACGTTCTCGCCAGCTTTGTAACCAGCTTTTTCGATAGCTTCGATGATTACTTCTAATGCTTCACGGTTAGAACCAAGGTTTGGAGCGAATCCACCTTCGTCACCTACTGCAGTGTTAAGACCTTTGTCATGTAATACAGCTTTAAGTGCATGGAATACTTCAGCACCCATACGGATTGATTCTTTGAATGTTGGAGCACCAACTGGTAAGATCATGAACTCTTGGAAGTCAACGTTGTTATCAGCGTGAGAACCACCGTTGATGATGTTCATCATTGGAGTTGGTAATTGTTTTGCATTGAATCCACCAAGGTAACGGTATAATGGAAGACCTACGAAGTCAGCTGCTGCGTGAGCTACTGCCATAGATACACCAAGGATAGCGTTAGCGCCTAGTTTACCTTTGTTTGGAGTGCCATCTAATTCGATCATAGCACGGTCGATACCAGCTTGGTCAGTTACGTCGAAACCAACGATTTCTGGAGCGATTGCTTCGTTAACGTTGTTTACTGCGTTAAGAACACCTTTACCAAGGTAACGAGATTTGTCACCGTCACGTAATTCTACTGCTTCGTGCTCACCAGTAGATGCACCACTTGGTACGATAGCGCGTCCGAATGCGCCGCTTTCTGTGTAAACTTCTACTTCTACAGTTGGGTTACCACGAGAGTCAAGGACTTCGCGAGCATAAACATCAATAATTGTTGACATAATAAATTCTCTCCTTTTTATATAAGCAAATTATTTAATAATTGTTTTACCTGTCATTTCTTTCGGTTGTTCCACATTTAAAAGTGTAAGCATTGTTGGGGCAATATCTCCTAAAATACCACCTTCACGAAGCTCTACATCATTTTTTGTAACGATGAAAGGAACCGGGTTAGTTGTATGAGCTGTCATTGGGCCACCTTCAGCAGTTAACTCCTGATCGGCATTACCATGGTCAGCAGTAATAAGTGCTACACCATCTTTTGCAAGAATCGCTTCTACAACTTTTCCTAAACATTCGTCAGTTGCTTCTACTGCTTTAATTGTTGGTTCCATCATCCCAGAATGGCCAACCATATCACAGTTTGCAAAGTTAAGAATGATAACATCATGTTTATCATTTTCGATTTCATTTACTAAAGCGTCCGTTACTTCATAAATGCTCATTTCAGGTTTCAAGTCATACGTTGCAACCTTCGGTGAGTTAATTAAAATACGCTCTTCTCCTGGGAATTCAGCCTCACGACCACCGCTAAAGAAGAATGTAACGTGCGGATACTTTTCAGTTTCCGCGATGCGAAGTTGCTTTAATCCCGCTTGCGCAACAACTTCACCTAATGTGTTATCAAGGTTCATTGGCTTAAATGCCACGTAACCATCTACAGTTTCACTGAAATGTGTCATACAAACGAATTCAGGAATGTGAGGTACTTTTTCACCACGATCGAACTCACGGAAGTCTTCGTTTGTAAATACACGAGCAATTTGAATTGCACGGTCTGGACGGAAGTTATAGAAGATAACTGCATCATCATCATTGATTGTTGCAACTGGCGTGTCATCTTCGTTAACAATTACAGACGGCAATACGAATTCATCATAGATACCATTTGCATAAGAGTCTTCTACACACTCTTCTGCCGATTTATAAGTAGGGCCTTCACCATTCACCATAGCACGGTAACATTTTTCTACGCGATCCCAACGCTTGTCACGGTCCATGGAGTAATAACGACCAGAGATAGTCGCGAATTGTCCTACTCCTGTTTCTTTAATTACTGCATTTGTTGCATCGATATAACCTTTTGCTGTTTGTGGTCCAACATCGCGGCCGTCTAAGAATGCATGGATATAAACTTTCTCCACACCTTCTTTTGCTGCTAAGCGAAGAAGAGCAAACATATGGTTCATGTGACTGTGCACACCACCATCAGAAAGTAAACCGAATAAATGAAGAGCAGTACCTTTTTCTTTCACGCTTTTAATTGCATTTTGGAAAGTTTCGTTCTGATCGAACTCACCTTCACGAATTGCAACGTTTACGCGTGTTAAGCTTTGATATACTATGCGGCCTGCGCCGATATTTAAGTGACCAACCTCAGAGTTACCCATTTGACCTGCTGGAAGACCTACTTCCTCACCACAAGCTGTAAGCGTTGTGTGAGGGAATTTGTTCCAGTAACCATCAAAATTAGGTTTCTTAGCTTGTGCTACAGCATTCCCGTAAGTTTCTTCACGTAGTCCGAAACCATCAAGAATGATTAAAGCTGTTGGCTTTCTCATTTTACCGCCCCCAGAAGACCTAAGAACGAAGCAGGCTCTAAGCTAGCACCGCCAACTAAAGCGCCGTCGATGTCAGATTGTGCCATATACTCTTTAATGTTTTCTGGTTTTACGCTACCGCCGTATTGAATACGAACAGCTTCTGCAGCTTCTGGAGAAACAGCTTCTGCAACAACTTTACGGATGTGCGCACATACTTCATTTGCATCTGCAGAAGAAGAAGATTTACCTGTACCGATAGCCCAGATTGGCTCATAAGCGATAACAGTTGCTTTAACTTGCTCTTCTGTTAAACCTGCAAGTGCTTTTGTCACTTGACCTGCTACTAGATCAAATGTTTTTCCGCTTTCGCGCTCTTCTAAAGTCTCACCACAACAAACGATTGGTGTTAAACCATGTTCAAATGCTGCAAGAGTCTTTTTGTTTACTGACTCGTCTGTTTCAGCAAACATTTCACGACGCTCAGAGTGGCCAAGTACTATGTAGCCTACTTTTAAGTCGCTAAGTGCTACTGGGCTAATTTCACCAGTGAATGCACCATTTTTTTCGAAGTGCATGTTTTGTGCACCTACTTGTAAGTCAGTTCCTTCAGTATTCGCTACTAAGCGCTCTAAGAATAGAGCTGGAGAGCAAACTACTGCATCAACAGCTGAAGCTGCTGGGATTTGACCTTTAACTTCCTCTACGAAGCTAACTGCTTCAGATAGAGTTTTATTCATTTTCCAGTTACCTGCGATAATTGGTTTACGCATGCTTTGCACCGTCCTTTTTCTTTGGCTGCTACTTATTTGTCGTTAAGACAAACTACACCTGGAAGTTCTTTACCTTCCATGAATTCTAATGACGCACCGCCGCCAGTAGAAATGTGGCTCATTTTATCAGCCATACCGAATTTTTCAACAGCTGCTGCAGAGTCACCACCGCCGATAACAGAGTATGTATCTTCTGCATCTGCTAATGCTTGCCCTACTGCTTTTGTACCTTCTGCGAATGGAGTCATTTCGAATACACCCATTGGTCCATTCCATACAACAAGCTTAGAGTTTTTAATTACATCTGCATAAATTTCACGTGTTTTAGGACCGATGTCCACGCCTTCCCATGTAGAAGGGATAGAGTCGATACCAACGATTTGAGTTGTTGCAGTTTCAGAGAATTCCTCTGTGATTACAACATCAACTGGCATGTAGAAGTTTACGCCTTTTTCTTTTGCAAGTTGCATAAATTCTTTAGCTAGTTCAATTTTGTCGTTTTCACATAGAGATAGACCAATTTCATGACCTAAAGCTTTAACGAATGTGTAAGCAAGTCCGCCACCGATGATTAAGTTATCTACTTTGTCTAATAGATGACGAATTACACCGATTTTATCTTTTACTTTCGCACCACCGATGATAGCTGTGAATGGACGTTCTGGGTTAGAAAGTGCTTTACCTAATACATCTAACTCTTTTTCCATTAATAAACCAGATACTGCTGGTAGGTAGTCTGCGATTCCTGCTGTAGAAGCGTGAGCACGGTGAGCTGCACCGAATGCATCGTTTACGAAGATATCAGCAAGAGCTGCAAATTCTTTCGCAAGTTCTGCATCGTTCTTTTCTTCGCCCGCATAGAAACGTACGTTTTCAAGAACTAATACGTCGCCTTCGTTCATTGCTGCAACCATTTCTTGTGCAACTGGTCCGAATGCTTCGTCCGCTTTTTTAACATCTTTACCAAGAAGCTCGCCTAAACGTGCTGCTACTGGAGTAAGACGTAATTCTTCTACTGCTTGACCTTTTGGACGGCCTAAATGACTTGCTAAAATTACTTTCGCACCTTGCTCTATTAAATATTGAATTGTAGGAAGAGCTGCACGGATACGAGTTTCATCTGTAATTTTGCCTTCTTTCATAGGTACGTTGAAATCAACGCGGCAAAATACACGCTTACCTTTTAAATCTACGTCACGAATTGATTTTTTGTTCATTGGATTTCCCTCCGACTACTAGTTAGGATTGACAAAACCCATTCAAAAGCTTAACACATTTGCTTCTAAAACGAAAGAAGAGAGAGAGGGAACAAACCCTCTCCCTCGTTTTGTCATTGATTGCTTATATACTTAAGAATTAAAGACCTTTAGAAGTCATGTATGCAGCTAGGTCTACTACGCGGTTAGAGTAACCAGTTTCGTTATCGTACCAAGAAAGTACTTTAACCATGTTACCTTCCATTACCATTGTAGATAATGCATCGATTGTAGAAGAAGCTGTACATCCGTTATAGTCGATAGATACTAATGGCTCTTCGCTGTATCCAAGGATACCTTTTAATTCGCCTTCAGAAGCTGCTTTGAATGCTGCGTTTACATCTTCAACTGTTACTTCTTTGTCAAGTTCAACAACTAAGTCAACAAGAGAAACGTTAGCAGTTGGAACACGTACAGCGCCGCCGTTTAATTTACCTTTAAGTTCTGGTAATACTAATGCTACAGCTTTAGCAGCACCAGTAGATGTTGGGATCATGTTTTCAGCTGCTGCACGAGCACGACGTAAATCTTTGTGTGGTAAGTCTAAGATTTGTTGGTCGTTAGTGTAAGAGTGAATTGTTGTCATCATTCCGCGTTTTACGCCGAATTTTTCGTTTAATACTTTAGCGAATGGAGCTAGACAGTTTGTAGTACAAGAAGCATTAGATACTACGTTGTGGTTAGCTGCATCGTATTGTTCGTGGTTAACACCCATAACTACAGTGATATCTTCGTCAGAAGCTGGAGCTGAGATGATAACTTTCTTAACTGATCCACCTAAGTGTTTCTCAGCGTCTGATTTTTTAGTGAAACGGCCAGTAGATTCTACTACTACTTCTACTCCGTAGTCGCTCCATGGTAATTGAGCTGGGTCACGCTCAGCGATAACTTTAATTTCTTTACCGTTAACAACGATGCTGTTTTCGTTAGCAGATACTTCTGCATTTAAAGTTCCGTGAACTGTATCATATTTTAAAAGGTGAGCTAATGTTTTAGCATCTGTTAAGTCGTTGATTGCTACTACTTCTACCTCAGAGTTGTTAAGAGCTGCGCGGAATACGTTACGTCCGATACGTCCAAATCCATTAATACCAATTTTAGTCATTTAAATTTCCTCCTTGGGGGATTATATTAAAGGGTAATACCCTTTGTTAATTGTTTTGCTGCACCTTCATCTGTAATTAGAATTGAAGTGTGCCCTTGCTTTATTACAGCCTGTATTGCTTTTGCTTTTGAAGAACCTCCAGCGACTGCGACAACGTGAGATACATGTTGTAAATCTTCAAGTTGCATACCAACTGTTCTTACTTTATGAACAACATTTCCTTGTTCATTAAAGTAGTAACCGAAAGCTTCGCCAACTGCTTCGCTTGCCTGAATCTTTAACCAATCTGCTTCTGAAGTATTTCTGCGACGTGCCATTGTTAACGCATCACCAATTCCATGAATGACGATATTGGAAGATCGAATCAACTCAAGAACTTCTTTCACGGAGGGCTCTGTTACAATAGACGCATATGCTTCGCTACTAACGTGATCTGGAACATACAATAAGCGATAATTACTCATCGTATTTTGTGCCATTTTGGCGCAAATGGTATTGGCTTCTAACTCGACACCTTCTCCAATTCCACCACGTGCTGGGACAAATAGCATATGTAAATCTTTGCAATCAAGTTGCATCATGTCCGCAGCAGCAGCTAGCGTAGTTCCTCCAGCCACAGCAACGATATTATTCACTGTCAGACGGTCTTTTATACAAGTCACACAAGCACGGCCCATCTCCAGTTTGACCCAAGGTGATTCATCACTATCACCAGGGACAACGAAAACTTCATCCAAGTCTAATGTTTCCTTAAGTTGTTTTTCTAAAACCTTTAACCCGGAAATTTCTTTCATAAAGTCTTCCAAAGCAAGAACTAAAGCTGTTCCTTCTTCTGTCAAAGTCATTCCAGAAGAAGCGACGTGAACTAAGTTTTGTTCTTTCAAAACTTGAACTTCACTTCGCAATACTCGTTCTGTCATACCGAGACTTGCAGATAAGTTTCTTCTCCCAATCGGCTGCATAAGCCTAATGTACTGAAGTACTTGCATTCTCGTTTGCATAACAGGTAGCAGATCAGGTAATAATTTTTTTGTGTTCTGAATCCATGAGCGCATATCTTTTCTCCTCACTACATCGGTTCATTTTCCTTCGTGGTCACTTTATGTCCCGTAGTGACATTTTGTGTCCCACTTAGGTTAAAAAAATAATCCCTGCTACGTGTATTATTGTAACAGGAGATAGAAACTTATTCAACTCTTAACTGCATTGTTTATATAGTTTATTATGACACCTTTGTGAATGTTACCATATTCTACTTGTCTTCCGCCTATTTCTACAACAGGAATCATTAGATGGTATTTCTCTAAAAGGTCATTATCTTCATATATATCTATTTCCTCAATTTGAAAAGAATATTCACATTGTACTTCCTTTAAAATTTGTTTCGCCTTCACGCAAAGACCACAATCTTTTTTTGTATATAGTACAACTTTCATCTTCTTCACCTATCCAATTGTTTTTCTTAGAGACGAAGCGGGAATATGCATTTGTTCTCTATATTTCGCAACCGTTCTGCGAGAAATAACGATTTCATGCTCTTCTTCTAATAATTTTGAAATCTTTTGATCCGAAAGTGGCTTTTTCTTATTTTCTGCTCCAACAAGCGTTTGAATGAATTGTTTCACACGCTTTGTAGAAACCGCCTCATCTTCCGTCGTAGAAATAGAATTACTAAAGAACGATTTCATCTCAAATAAACCATGCGGCGTTTGCACATATTTATTACGCGTTGCACGACTAATTGTAGACTCATGCACACCTAACTCTTCCGCCACCTCTTTTAAAGCAAGTGGTTTTAAATACTCTGGACCTCTCCAGAAGAAATCATGCTGTTTTTCCATAATAATATTCATCACTTGTAAGAGTGTTTGTTTTCTCTGTTTCAAACTGCGCATAATCCATTGCACATGCTGATACTTCTCCGATACGTAAGAAGCCACTTCACTTTCACTATTATTTAGTAACGCACTATACTCAGAGTGAATTTCAATTCTCGGCATATTTCTCTCATTCATCTGTAAAACGAGATGATCGCCATCTTTTTTTACCGCCATATCAGGCACGATATAAAGTGGTTTATCCGAAGAAAATGCAAGACCTGGTTTCGGCTGTAATGATGTAATACAGTTCACCGCATCCTGTAATTCCTCGTTGGTACACTTCATAGCTTGAACAAGCTTTCGCCAATCTTTCTTAACGAAATAATTAAAATGATCATCTATAATTTCTTCCGCCAACCCATTCCTTCTTTGTAAGCGCTTCAATTGGATTGATAGACATTCCTGAATATTACGCGCACCTACCCCTGCTGGCTCTAACGATTGAACAAGCTCTATGGAACGGTCCACTACATCGATTGGCGCAGAAAGAAGCTCTGATAGCTCTTCATTTGTTTCTTGTAAATAGCCATTTCCATCCATGTTCATAATAATGAAAGAAGCTGCTTTTCGCTCTTCTTCATCTATTTTATAATACTGGAGTTGATTTAATAAATGTTGCTGAATCGTTGTAGAATCCACACTGTAGATTTCCATTTGATTCTCGACTTGTTTGCTGGTACTTTTACTTGTGTTAGAGCTCTTTTTCTTCTCCCTCTCAAAACCACCTAACTCAATAAGGGGATTCTCTAACGATTGCTCATATAAAAACTCCGATAATTCTTGTACATTATACTGGAGCATTGTAATCGCTTGCCTTAACTCTTGTGTCATTGCCAAACGTAAGCTTTGTTCTTGTAAAAGACTTGCCTTCAAACTAATCTCCCCCTTGTTTCTATTGTACAATAAGTTTGGTAAAAGGAGAATCCTATCGCAGACACCCATTCCAAAATATTATTAATTTATATGTATTAATGAGATTTACAACTTACAACCGAAAAATGAATAATATTGAAAGAAAATAATAACGCACAAAAGTTATTACCACATACTAATAGTAAATCCTATAACTAGATATAACAAGAGGGAAATAAAAAAGTCCTAACCTACAAAACGTAAGTTAGGACTTTTTGACGCGCCCAGAGGGATTCGAACCCCCGGCAGACGTGGTACCGGAAACCACCGCTCTATCCGACTGAGCTATGGGCGCATGAAAATATGATAATATCAACGGTTTGCTTCCGTCTTCTTCCGATTTGTTCTTACCGAAAGTTAAACGTAGGATACGAACACCAACACGTAGACGTTCGCTTCTTTACATATGTAATATTATATCTCGACGTTAACCGAATGCGCAAGTATAAAAGTGCCTTCTACACTAGCACTATCACATATTTCCCCTACGTTTGCCCGTTTCTTAATCTGCTTAAAATGAAATAGAACGCATTTAAGACCCCTACGAAATAAAAGTTAATCGCCGAGTATTGCCAATCTGTGTCTCGCAGTTTTTGAATATAGCCTATAAAACGAAAGACAGGCGAAGTGATTTCCGCCCATTTCCGCACTATTTTATATATTTTGATCGCAGCCTTAATATATCTTCCTCTTCGCGAATGCCTGCTGATCCCTTCCTCACATTTTTTACGACAGTCCAATTCGGGTTAGTTTCATCACCGATGTTCTGTATTGTAAAGTTGCCGTCACCATATTGTCGTTGACCTTCTGCCAATTTCTCCGTTAAATCACTCTCTTTTGCTTTCGCCATCTTTGCGTCATCTCCCTGTTTTATACAACCTTCTTAAACTGTCCAACCGATCACACGTCCAGTCAATTGGAGATCCTCGCTTTCCGCTTCGATTAATTGTAACACACTATTAGGGATCAACTCGGATAATGGCTAGCCGATCGCGCTTGATACGTTGTTTTCTTTGAACGTGAATGAACCACCCCCCGTAATACTAAACGATGCGATCCCCTGTTGTTGCATTCGATTCGTATCATTGTACACGATAGCTAAATAAGCGCTGAATTCATAGATCGCATTTTCTGGGATCGTTGCGCCTTTGAATCGACTATTTCTCTTCGTCTTTTTACAACTCGTCTATTTTTTAACATAATAAAAAAGAGCCCCCTATCTGAATTTTTTTCAGACGGACGCTCTCCGTAAATATATTATCGTTATCCTCATTTAACAGTCCATAGCATGTCCTAACTATGCGACACTAACTCGCTAATGCCTTCGTAGGACAATTGCGGTTTGTTCTCGCTCAAGTTAAGCGTCAAAAACACTACCAAACGGCTTTATATCACGCCTTGAGACTTCATTGACTTCCTATCCGACTCTAGACGTGGTACCGGAAACCACCGCTCTATCCGACTGAGCTATGGGCGCATGATAAAATTTTATAAACCGTTTGTTATCAAGGTTTTAAGCCTTCTTCTATTCCGCTTTTCCACATTTAATTTCTTGCGAAAAACCTCTAATAGAAGTGAAATATAACAAGTAAGCACCTGCTTATTTTCTTCTCATAATAATAGAAATAAAATCCATCTAAATCAATAAAAATATCCCCTTAATCCTTTATATACCTTAGCTAGGAGCCTATAAAACATATCCTCCCCCTAAATTTTCCAATCATAAATTCACCTCAACTCACAAATTATAATCTTTGAATTGATATTCCAAAGGGGGCTTCATTCAATGACTGTAATTACAAAACTTAAGCAAACTGTTTCTGGATTAAAAAGTGCACAAGCTAGCTTAGAGGGATTCGCTCTTGATACGGATAACCAACAAGCAAAGCAACTTTTCCAAACAGCTGCGCAGCAAACACAAACAATTATTGATTCTTTAAACCCACGTGTTGAAGAAGTCCAGCAAGAAGAACCACAATACACACAGCAATAACCGAAAGTACCAATTCATCTAATGGTACTCAATGTGAGAAAAAGGGTGATATGCAATCATCCTTTTTCTCTCACATTACATAATGCAATAGAAATGGAATGATTATAATGCGAAAACTTGGAATCATAACCGCGTTATTTATGCTCCTATTCGGTTCACTTACCGGATGTGATAATAGCCCGTTAGATAAAAAGGTAAAAAAAGAAGAAGCAAAACGAACGGAAGAAGACAAGGGCCCTAAGTTAACAAAAATGAGTACAGAATCCTTTAATCAATCTATATCGCAAGAAGCTAAGAAAAAAGCTCTCGCTATAGAGGGAATTATAGAAGCTACCGCCGTTAATACAAATTTAGATCTTTACATAGCCGTCAAGCCTGAACATCACGAAAGATTTAGTTTAAAACCTTTACGAAGTAAATTAAAAAAGAAGCTAAGTGATGAAAACCCTACTTTCGATATTCGTGTAAGTACAGACAAAAAGATCTTTATGCTCATAGAAGAACTTGAAAACAAAATTAAGAAAAAGAAAGTAAGTAAAGATGGCATCAAAAAACAATTGAAACTCATTCAATCGGAAATGGGATCTAATATTTAAGCTTTCTACAAGAGAAGGAAGGATTCAAATGTCTAGTAAAGATAAAAACTTAACACCTGTACAACAAGAATATAAAAAATTCGAACAACAGCGCGAACCGAAGCGTCCCGTTTTAAAAAATTGTATTAAAGCTTTTTTCGTCGGAGGATTAATTTGTCTAATAGGCCAACTGATTTCCACTTTTTATATTACCTATTTTGATTTCACTGAACGCTCTGCCGGGAATCCTACCGTTGCAACTCTTATTTTTATCTCCATGCTACTGACGGGATTTGGCGTCTACGATCGCCTTGGACAATTCGCTGGTGCTGGTACCGCAGTTCCCGTTACTGGATTTGGTAACTCTGTTATTGCCGCATGTATTGAACACCGTACAGAAGGCTTCGTTCTCGGTGTTGGTGGTAACATGTTTAAACTAGCAGGATCGGTCATCTTATTTGGCGTATTTTCAGCTTTCGTCATCGCTCTTATTAAAACGATTCTCTTTCAATGGGGAGGGCTGTAAATGTTACAAGGACACCGAACATGGGTATTCGAAAACAAACCAGTTATCATCTCAACAGGTGTAGTCGGCGGCCCATTTGAAGCAAATGGAAAAATCCCTGAAGACTTCGATACCCTGCATGAAGATTTATGGCTCGGACAAGATTCCTATGAAAAAGCACATAAAATTTTGTTTGAAGAGGCTTGTAGCCGTGCTACAGAAAAAGCCAAACTTAGGAAAGATGATATTCAATTCGTACTCGCCGGAGATTTAATTAATCAAATAACTCCAACGAGCTTTGCATGCCGCACACTTGGCACACCTTATCTCGGTTTATTCGGCGCTTGTTCTACTTCTATGGAAGGTTTAGCACTTGGGGCAAGTATTGTAAATGCAAAAGGTGCAAAATATTTATTAACTGGTGCATCAAGCCATAATGCTGCCGTGGAAAAACAATTCCGTTATCCAACTGAATATGGGGGTCAAAAACCCCCTACTGCCCAGTGGACAGTGACCGGTGCAGGCGCAGCTATTTTAAGTGATACAGGACATGGCCCAAGAGTAACTTCCGCCACAATCGGGCGCATTGTTGATATGGGGTTAACAGATCCATTTAATATGGGGGGCGCAATGGCTCCTGCTGCTGTCGATACAATTGAAGCTCATTTAAGAGAAAGAAATCTCGATGCATCTCACTACGATTTAATCGTAACAGGCGATCTCGGACACGTTGGACGCGAAATTGCTTATGACTTACTACATAAACATGGGACAAAAGTAACAAGTGAACAATTTCAAGATTGCGGGTTACTCATTTATAGAGAAGGTCAACCTGTAATAGCCGGCGGAAGTGGCCCAGGCTGTTCAGCAACAGTCGTGTACGGACATTTATTAAATAGAATGAAAAAAGGAGAATTCAAAAAGATACTAGTTGTTGCGACAGGTGCTTTACTATCTCCTCTTACATTCCAACAAGAAGAAACAATTCCATGTATCGCTCACGCTGTTTCAATTGAATTTGGAGGTGCAACGTAATGATTTTTTTCTGGGCTTTCGTCATTGGTGGACTTATATGCGTAATCGGGCAACTTATGTTTGATGTCGGCAAACTTACACCTGCACATACGATGGCAACGCTCGTTGTTGCTGGAGCTATATTAGACGGATTCAATTTGTATGAACCACTAATTGATTTCGCTGGGGCCGGGGCAACAGTACCAATTACAAGCTTCGGTAATGCCCTCGTTCACGGCGCGATGGAAGAAGCAGCTAAACATGGAATCGTCGGCGTAATTACCGGTATGTTTAAAGTAACGAGTGCTGGTGTATCAGCAGCTATTATTTTCGGATTCATTGGAGCATTGCTATTCAAACCGAAAGGATAAGAGGTGTTTTCATGACTGTTATCGCTAGCGTAAAAACCTGCCTTGCAAGTGTAAGGGGCGCTCAAGCAAGTTTAAGCTCTCTTTCATTAAATTCACAGGACGCGGAATCAAAACGCGTATTTCATGAATGTATGTTAGAAATGGACAGCGTCATCGCTGATTTAAAGGATAGAATTTCAGTATTAGAACGTGAAGAACCTCAATATAAAGGGTTTTAAGTAGACTGGAGGAAATGACTATGTCTCACCTGCCCGAATGGACACTCGTTATTCTTCGCTCTGTATTCATATTAATCATTTTATTCGCTATTACGAAATGGCTAGGGAAAAGACAAATCTCTCAGCTCTCCTTTTTTGAATACATAGCCGGAATGACAATCGGTGACATCGCTGCCCAAGTATCTACAGGGCTCGATTCAAAATTTTTCCACGGCGTCTTTGCGATACTCATTTTCGCTGTAGTACCTTTTTTCACAGGAATCCTCTCCTTAAAGAACAAAACAGCTCGGGACTTCTTTGAAGGAAAATCTACCGTATTAATAAAAGATGGAAAAATACTCGAAGATAACTTAAAGAAAGAAAAATATACAAGTGACGAATTACTTGAACTACTCCGAGGAAAAGATGCGTTCAGCGTAGCTGATGTTGAATTTGCAGTACTAGAACCGAGCGGTGAATTAAATGTATTATTAAAGAAAGATCGCCAACCACTTACAGCAAAAGACGTAGGCTTAAAAGTACCAAACGAGAAGGAACCACAAACTGTTATTATGGATGGAAATATACTAGATGAACCTCTGTCATCAAGCGGGCATAACCGGGCTTGGCTACATTCAGAATTAGAAAAACTCGGCGTTGTCATCGAAAATGTCTTTCTCGGTCAAGTTGACTCATACGGACAACTCACTATCGACATTTATAATGACAAACTCCAAATGCCTTCTCCTCAAAACAAACCTTTATTATTAGCATCTTTAAAAAAATGCCATGCTGATCTTGAACTATTTTCTTTAGAAACAAAGTCGAAATCAGCTAGCGAAATGTATAGTAAAAACGCGAAACAAATCGAAAAGATTTTAAATAGAGTAACCTATCTTTTAAAAGAATAAATACCGAAAGAACGCTTCAATCAAAAGGCGTTCTTTTCTTTTTTCCTACAGTTTTCATGACGTTTAAATTTATGTAATTCGGTTATGATGTTGAAGATACATAAGCAGGGAATTTCAAAAACATAGCGAATATTTCATGATACAACTACATATTTTTTTGATTTAAAGTGGTTTCGTTTGACCTTTATTGACCATAATTGTATTATAAACTAAGAAAGCTTTCAAAGGAGGAAATAACAGATGAATTTAATTCCTACAGTAATTGAACAAACAAATCGTGGAGAACGCGCTTACGATATTTACTCTCGACTATTAAAAGACCGCATCATTATGCTTGGTAGCGCAATTGATGACAACGTAGCAAACTCAATCGTTTCCCAGCTTTTATTCTTGGAATCTCAAGATCCAGAAAAAGATATTCACATCTATATCAACAGCCCTGGTGGTTCTATCACAGCTGGTATGGCAATTTACGATACAATGCAGTTTATTAAACCACAAGTATCAACAATCTGTATCGGTATGGCTGCATCTATGGGTGCATTCTTACTTGCAGCAGGTGAAAAAGGAAAACGTTTCGCTCTTCCTAACAGTGAAGTAATGATTCACCAACCACTTGGTGGTGCACAAGGTCAAGCGACTGAAATCGAAATCGCTGCAAAACGCATCCTATTCTTACGTGAAAAATTAAACCAAATCCTTGCTGACCGCACAGGTCAACCACTTGAAGTTCTACAACGCGACACAGACCGCGACAACTTCATGACAGCAGAAAGAGCTCTAGAATACGGTTTAATCGATAAGATCTTTACAAATCGTTAATAACTAAAAGCAGAGGCGGCTCGTTCAGAATTGCAGGGCGATGGAGCCCCTGATTCCGAGGCGCTTTTTGCCTCGAATCAAGGGGCGAAACGACCGGAGATTCTAGCCGCTGGAGCTGGATATACTAAAAGCAGAGGCGGCTCGTTCAGCTCTGACTGGCTAAGGTTCTTTCGCATAAAAGGCGCTTTTTGCCTTCTTATGCGGAAGGTTCTTAGACACGAAGAGCTAGCCACTGGAGCTAGATATAACTAAAAGCGGAAGCGCCCTATTACAGGGCGCTTTTTTATCATGTACTCCCGCGCACATACCCCATCTTGTATTTACCGAGATATATCAGCGATTTTTCAATTATATCGAACACAACTCAAATTATATCAGCGATTTTTTCAATATATCGACTTACCGACAAGCACGAACCACCAACATACCCGACTGATTGTTACCCCGCACCAAACAGAATGCCCGCAAGTAACAAAACAAAAAAGCTATCGCACATTCGCGATAGCCTTTTATTGTACATATGCAGCTAATGCTTCCAAAGCCTCTTCTGCATCTGAACCTTCTGTTGTGATTGTAATCATGCTACCAGTTCCGATTGCTAAGCTCATAATCCCCATTATGCTCTTTGCATTAACCGTCTTTCCATCTTTCTCAATGAAAATATCAGAATGAAAGCGATTCGCCTCTTGTACAAACAACGCAGCCGGACGTGCTTGTAAGCCGTTTTTTAATGCAACTTTAACCAGTTTTTGAACCACAGCTCCATTTCCCCTTTAACCTCTTATTTTTTTGCTACTGTTTCCCCCGCGCGTAATTTCTCTGCAATTTCATCGATTTTACGCAAACGATGATTAATACCCGATTTACTAATTTTCCCCCCGGATACCATCTCACCTAACTCTTTCAATGTTACATCTTGATAATCTCTTCGTAACTGTGCAATTTCTCTTAATTTATCTGGCAAAATATCAAGCCCAACCGTCTCATCAATATAGCGGATGTTCTCAATTTGCCTTAGCGCTGCACCAATTGTTTTATTTAAATTAGCTGTTTCGCAGTTAACT
Organism: Bacillus sp. NP247; assembly: GCF_018966865.1. Lineage (NCBI taxonomy): Bacteria > Bacillati > Bacillota > Bacilli > Caryophanales > Bacillaceae > Bacillus > Bacillus sp. NP247. The sequence continues at coordinate 2,315,998 of NZ_CP076653.1, forward strand.
AAACGATTTACTGAATTACGCATATCGCGAACAATTCGAATATCTTCAAATCTTAAAAGTGCATTATGAGCACCTATAATATTTAAAAACTCTGTAATTTTCTCAGCTTCTTTCAAATACGTAATGTACCCTTTTCTTCTTTCCAACGTCTTACTATTTAAATCAAATCCGTTCATCAGTTCACATATAGAATCATTATGTTCCTTATATAACGAAAAGATCTCTAAATGATAAGATGATGTTTCTGGGTTATTTACTGAACCACCTGCTAAAAATGCACCGCGTAAATACGATCGTTTACAACATTTCTTCTCGATTAATCCCTGTGATATATTTCGAATAAACGAAAAGTCATCTCGAACAATGTGAAGATCTGCTAATATTTCGCGAGACTTCTCAACAAGCCGCACGATATATACATTATTTTTCTTCAATCGCATTTTTTTACGAACAAGTAATTCTACCGTCACATCATATCCCTTTTTCAAAAGCGTATAAATCCTTCTTGCAATTGCTGCATTTTCCGTTTGAATATCGATAGATAGGCGACGGTTTGAAAAAGAAAGCGATCCGTTCATTCGAAGCAACGCCGATAATTCTGATTTCTCGCAGCATTCCTTCATTTCAAGGTTGGTCAACTCTTTCTTTGTTTCTGATGCAAATGACACAGTCAACACCTCCTTATACTATTACTTTGGAACAAAAATCTTGTCCTATATGAATGAGGAGCGTTACCTCAAACGAGGCAACGCACATTTATAACAATGAATATAAAATAGAAGCTAACTTTAATGTATCATGTCTTACAACACGATCATCATATTTCGCTAATTGATCTTGAATGATTTCAATATTATGTTCAGCAAAACGATCTGTATCCAGTACAACTGGTTCCGACATTTCTTCCTCATATAAATTACGTAATTCACGAGGAATATCACGATTATTTACAATCACAGTGTCGATAAATGGTTTACCTAAATGATCATGTAACGCCTGCACGTGATCAAACGCAGTATAACCCTTCGTTTCGCCCGCTTGCGTCATAACATTACATACATATACCTTCTTCGCTTTCGCAGCAAGAACAGCGTCTCCAATTTTGTTAACAACTAAATTCGGTAATATACTTGTGTACAGACTTCCTGGACCGAAAACAAGCAAATCAGCTCGTTTAATTTCCGTCAACGTTTCACATAACGGTTCTACATCTTCTGGAGTTAAAAAGACACGATTAATCTTCTTCCCGAAATAAGGAATCTTGGATTCACCTGTTACAATTTCTCCATCTTCTAATTCTGCATGAAGTACCGCACTTTGATTCGCTGCTGGCAATACACGTCCTCTGACATTTAATACTTTACTCGTTTCCGTAATCGCATGGTAAAAGTCTCCTGTAATCGAAGTCATACCTGCCAATAGTAAATTTCCTAACGCATGCCCTTTCAGTCCGTCCCCAGTGGTAAAACGGTGCTGAAATAAAGCTTCCACTAATGGTTCTACATCCGATAACGCAACAAGTACGTTACGAATATCACCTGGAGGTGGAATTTCTAGCTCATCACGCAGTCTACCTGAACTGCCTCCATCGTCGGCTACTGTTACAACTGCTGTAATATCAACAGGATATTGTTTTAATCCTCTTAATAAAACAGAAAGTCCAGTTCCACCTCCCATGATAACAATTTTAGGTTTTCTCTCTTTTTTCATCCCTTAATGGCCCTTTCTCTTCTCCACATCACGATGAGATACATGAACGCTATACTCTGGTTTCAAATGTTTCCCAAGGTACTCTGTAAGCGTAACAGAACGATGTTGCCCACCTGTACATCCAATAGCAATTACAAGTTGACTCTTACCTTCTCTTTTATAATGAGGCAGCATGAAAGTAATAAGATCCGTCAATTTCTCTAAAAACTTATGTGTTTCATTAAATTTCAACACATACGACGAAACTTCTTCATCCAGTCCTGTTAATGGCTTCATATGTGGAATATAATATGGATTTGGTAAAAAACGAACATCAAATACTAAATCAGCATCAATTGGAATTCCGTACTTAAATCCAAATGACATAACATTTACACGGAATGCTTGCTCAGTTTCTGTTGAGAACAAGTGAACAATTTTCTCTCGTAATTCTTTCGGTTTCAAATCAGATGTATCAAGCACAATATTCGCTCGCGCCTTCATATCAGTTAATAGACCACGCTCAGCTTCGATTCCCTTTAACGGCAAGCCAGTTGGCGCAAGTGGATGCGAACGTCTCGTTTCTTTATAGCGAGTTACAAGTGTGCTATCTTTCGCATCTAAAAATAAAATATGAGGAATAATCCATGTGCGTTCTGATAAATCATCAAGTGCTCCCCATAAATATTCAAAAAACTCTCGGCCACGTAAATCAATACCGAGTGCTACTTTATTCATTTTACCTTTTGAATCCGCCATAAGTTCAATAAACTTCGGCAATAACATCGGTGGTAAATTATCTACACAAAAATATCCTAAATCTTCAAAACTTTGTAACGCTACCGTTTTTCCAGCTCCAGACATCCCTGTAATAATTACCATTTTTATATCATTATTCTCTGTCATCGTATCCTCTCCTTGCAGGTTTAACTCGGATCTAATCGATATGAAAGCAACTCAAAATCTGGGGTATATACAAATGTACCGTAGATTATACCATTCCCTTTAATTAAATAATCAATAATGTGATAATCTCCTGGTGCCATCGCTAAATCATCAATTTTATCAAATGTATGCCAACCAATGATGCCTTCTTCGCTCTCTAATTTGTTTTCTCCTGCAAAATCTGTTGCTAAAAAGGAGAACATCATCCATTCAGAAACAACTTTATCACCTTCTTGGATGACAAAAGTGAAGACCCCTTTTAATGCTGGATTCTTTAAATAAATACCTGTTTCTTCACGATACTCGCGAACAACGGAATCTCTTACTGTCTCACCACGCTCCATTTTCCCGCCCGGTGCAACCCACCAATTTCGGCGAGGTTTTTGGAGTAAGAGTACTTCATTATCTCTAATTAACACACAGTTTGTCACTCTTTGCATGTTTCTTCACCTCAGCTACTTGCAGCAAAATTTTTCACTGCATACTCATTTCATTATACTATCAAAAACAGTTTGCTACAACGAAGGTGCCAGTCCCCTTTTGCTAAGCAATTGTAAAAAATCTTTCTATAACAAGCTAGCAAAATGCCTTACTTCCCATGAATAGCACATAAAAATCCCCTTAACGTTTTTACCGTTAAGGGGACGAGAAATCCTTATTTTTTACCGAAATAAGTAACAACCGCGAATCCTAAAATAAAAGTAATAATTGAACTTACAATTGAAATTCCACCAGTCGGAATACCAGGGAACACAATGACAATCGACCCGATAACGAGCCCAATAATTGCCGCAAATGTCATACTTTTATAACGATCTAATAAAAAGCTAATTCCTTTACTACTTACAACAAATCCGGCCATCACGCCAGCACCAATAACCACGATTAACGGTAAATTGAGTGTAGTTAAAGCGTTAATTGCTGTCGGGTACACACCAATAATTAATAAAATAAACGATCCGCTAATTCCAGGAAGAAGCATAGCCATACTAGCCATCCATCCTGCGAAAAATAAACCAATTGCATTTAAAATTGTTAACGTCGTAATCGGATCAGCTGCCTTATCTGGTTTAAAGAATGCTGTTATCGCAACAAGAATTGCTGCAATTATTAATAAGGCGATATGGCCGCCTTTAAACGTTGCCTTTGCATCAGCTTCTCTCATTAACATCGGTAATATACTAATAATTAAACCGAGGAAGAAAAATTGAGTCGGTTCATAATGATTTGCTAATAAATATTTAATAACGTGACTTAACGTTAGAAAAGCTGCCGCTACACCCGCTGCAAGTGGGATTAAAAACGCTAAATGTTTTTTCCATTCGCGACTAAAGAATCCGCTAATTGCTGCGAGCAATTGTTCATAAATCCCTAACACAACAGCGATTGTTCCGCCGCTCACACCAGGAATTAAATCACTAACGCCCATACAAAATCCACGATATATATTACGCCATTCCATACTGAATAAATTCCTCATTTCTTATAGTGATTTTTTTCGTAAAGTCCAGTATATCAATAAGAAAACTTATAATCCTAATTGTTTTTGACAAAACTTTGACATTTTCACAAAAAAAAGAAAGCTCCTATCGGTAGCTTTCTTCTCAAAAGGTATATTACCCCTTATTTTTCTGTTACAGTTTTTAATTCTTCTAATAACTCTTCTACGTAGTGCTGTGCACTCTGCGCTGCAATACTACCATCGCCTGTTGCAGTTACAATTTGACGAAGCATTTTTTCACGAACATCACCAGCTGCGAAAATACCAGGAACTTTCGTTTCCATACGCTCGTTCGTTTCAACATAACCATTTTCATTTGTAATACCTAGCTCAACAAACGGTTTTGATAGTGGTAGCATACCGATGTATATGAAAACGCCGTCAGTTTTAACTTCTTGTTCTTCTCCGCTGTTTACATCTACAAGTGTTACGCTTCCTACTTTACCATTTGCATCGTTAATTTCTTTTATAGTGTGATTCCAAATGAAATCTACTTTCTCATTTTGGAAAGCACGATCTTGTAAAATTTTCTGTGCACGAAGAGTGTCACGACGGTGAACGATTGTTACTTTTGATGCGAAGCGTGTTAAGAACACACCCTCTTCAACAGCAGAATCTCCGCCGCCAATAACAACAAGTTCTTTCCCTTTAAAGAATGCACCATCACATACTGCACAATACGATACACCGCGGCCGCCAAGTTCTGTTTCACCTGGCACACCAATTTTTTTATACTCTGCACCGCTTGCAACGATAATTGCACGTGCTTTATATTCTTTTTTGCCAGCAATAATTGTTTTGTACTCTTTACCATCGATGATTGCTTTCACATCACCGTATGCATATTCAGCACCAAATTTCTTCGCATGCTCAAACATTTTATTTGATAAGTCTGGTCCTAAAATAGACTCATAACCTGGATAGTTCTCTACATCTTCTGTATTTGCCATTTGTCCACCTGGAATACCACGCTCAAGCATCAGTGTGCTTAAATTCGCACGAGATGTATATACCGCAGCTGTCATACCAGCTGGTCCTGCACCAATAATAATGACATCATAAATTTTTTCTTCTGACACACTATTCACTCCCATTCATACACATTAAGTTACCCTCATTATACTGTTAGCATCATTTTTTTCCCAATGATTTGCCTATCCTACATGTGCGTGCGCTTAACAGCCTGCACATACTTTCGTACAGTCGCTACAGATACATTATATACATCACCAAGCTCTGCCTGTGTCATCTTATTTCTTTGTTCGCCGCGCACAATGTATTCAATTGCCGCTGACCAACCGTACACATTTGTAAAAGTCGCTCCAGATGTATATAAACGTATGAACGTACAAAACCAAAAATTTAAACACTCTTCGATTAATTCATCGTCTTTTTTCGTATAATTGTATAATGCATCCGCGATTCGTACGCACTGTTCAAATTGCTGTAAATCAGCTGGGATGCTTTTATGACTATTAAGTAAAAAGAAATATTTTGCAAGTTGCGATACGATTGGAACACCATTTTTCGCTTGCGTTACATCAAAGAAGAATCCAATCTTCTCTGGTGTTGACAATTCATTCATTAAATATAAGGCTAGCATTTTCTCTTCTAGCGTCGTACTTTGCTGAAATGATTTTCGTAACTCTTCAAATAAAAGATTTTGTCCTTCATCTGCTAAATTCAGTGCATTCCACGGTTCTTTTCCTTTTTTATCAGGATGCAATTCCACAACATGTTGCCACAGTTTTTCAGCTACTTGCTGTTCCTTCACCATATACGCAGAGTATGCAAACCAGTAATAAAAACTAACGTCTCCTTCGTACCCTTGACGCTTTAATACTTTGAACCATTTATATGCAGGTTCAAAATGACCAATTGTTGCAAGCGTTGTTCCAAGTTTCAAACGATGCTCAAATGAAATTGGATATACCGAAACTAACTGCCCTGCTAATGACTCTACTTGCTTATGCTCTCCAATGGAATATAGAAAAATAAGCGTATTACAAAGCGCATGCATATTACCAGGACTTTTCTCTAAAATCATTTCTGTTAACTTAAGCGCTTGATCTACATTACCTGATTGAAAATGTGCAATCGCTAAATTATTATGGCCCGACCAAAATTCTGGATATTCTTTCGTAACAACTTCTAGTGTAGCAATCGCCTCTTCTAATTGTCCGTTACGAATGTATCGGTTCGCTTCTTCTTGCATAACAATTAGCTCATCTTCATCCTCAATCTCTTCCTCACCCATTGCTTCTTCTTCCATAATCTCAAGCAATTCTAATGTATCTTCTACGAATTCCTTCTCTTCCGCAACTTCTAAATATCGCTCTGCATACTTCTTCGCCTGTTGAAACAAGCCCATATATGCATAATTATTTGAAATAAAATAATAGCATTGCTCAAGTTCCGGATTGGATCTAACAAGCTTTAGAAATATCTGATTCGACTCTTGATATTCACCAGATTCAGATAATGCTATTGCTAGTTGGCATAAAATAAACGGCTCCTTCTCGCTTTGTGACGCTCTTCGAAAATATTTAATTGCATCTTGCAATTTTTGCCCTTTATAAGCCCTCATCCCTTTTTTATAAAAGAAGTCCGCTAACTGATTAAAAGAGATAACTTGTCCGTTCTCCTTATATATTCTTTGATTTTTCCCCATATATCCTCCAGTTTTTTGTTTTCTTCGTTCACACATTCTTCTATCTATAAGTATAAACGATTCCGTAAAAAACAAAACAGTATATTATAATCAATTATTTCCTTTTTATTCATAAAAAGAGAAGAGAAATGTTACATTTTTAACATCAACCTTCTCTAGTGGCCATTTCCTCTTTCGTATAAATAATACGCATCGGATTTCCGCCTACGAAAGCGCCGCCTGGTACATCTTTATGGACAAGTGTGCCTGCAGAAACGATAGCACCATCTCCAATCGTCACACCTGGTAAAACTGTCGTATTCGCTCCAATCATAACTTCATTCCCTATGACGATTTCTCCGAGTCGATACTCACGAATTAAATATTCATGTGCTAAAAGCGTTGTATTATAGCCGATAATTGAATTGTCTCCCACAGTAATCTTTTCTGGAAACATAATATCTGGCATTACCATAAGTGCAAACGACGTTTTCTTTCCTACTTCCATCCGTAAAAACGTGCGATATAACCAATTCTTCACGGATAAAAATGGCGTGTAACGTGCGATTTGGATGATAATAAAGTTTTTCATTACCTTCCAAAAAGAAACTGTTTTATACACATTCCACAATGAATTTTCTCCTGAAACAGGATAGCGCGTTGTCCGTCGCACTGAACTCTCTCCTCTACTTATATAAAGTGACACTTTAACCGATAGGAACCCTTTTCCCCTCTGATTACTAACTCTCATCAATCAAGCATTTACAGGCAGGAATCTTACTACCCGTTAATACGGGACAAAATCGGTAGTAAATCACTCATTTTATCTAGCACATAATCTGGTTTATACGCTTCTAAATATGCTCTACCTTTCAATGTCCATGAAACCGCTACTGTTTTCGTACCTGCATTTTGTCCACCGACGATATCATGATGATTATCACCAACCATCAATGTTTCTTCTGGCTTTGCATCTAATAATTTCAATGCTTTTTGAAGTGGTTCTGGATGTGGTTTCACATGTTCCACATCATCAATCGTCACGACAACATCAAAAAACTGATCAAGTTTTGAAAGCTTTAATCCCATTTCAACCGTCTGTCTCGCTTTCGTTGTAACGATGCCGATTTTATAACCTTGCTTCTTCAATTCTTGAACCGTTTCATATACAGTTTCATATTCTTCCACTAATTCATCATGATGCTCATGATTAAATTGGCGATAACATGTAATCATCTCTTCAACCTTGCTTGCATCAATCTTACTAAAAGTGTCATGCAAAGATGGACCGATAAATGGCAATACATCTTCACGCTTATACTGATTAGAATAATAGTGATTTAACGTATGTAAAAAAGAAGAGATAATAAGTTCATTTGTATTAATTAACGTTCCATCTAAATCAAATAACACTGTATTTATTTTCATCGTCCTTAATCCTTTCATTACCTGAATATGAAAGAAGCAGCATCTTATATAAGATGCTACTTTTCTCTAATTTTCTAAATATCTTTTATCAGCTTGCCCCATTTTTCGTCTCACAATAATGAAAATGATAGAAATAACAACAATTCCAATAGACATTACTTGTGCAATACGAAGTGGTCCTAACATTAAACTATCTGTACGCAAACCTTCTACGAAGAAGCGTCCCACTGAATACCAAATTAAATATGTGAAGAATAATTCACCACGGCGTAAATTCACTTTTCGTAACGCGAGTAGTAAAATAACACCTGCAAAGTTCCATAATGATTCATATAAAAATGTTGGGTGATAATACACACCATCAATGTACATTTGATTAATAATGAAATCTGGTAAATGAAGACCTTCTAAAAACTGTCTCGTTACTTCATCACCATGCGCCTCTTGGTTCATAAAGTTTCCCCATCGGCCAATTGCTTGTCCTAATAAAATACTCGGCGCAGCAATATCCGCTAACTTCCAGAATGAAAGCCCGCGTCGTTTCGCAAAAAGGATTCCTGTAATAACAGCCCCGATTAAACCACCATGAATCGCCAAACCACCTTGACGAATATTAATAATTTGACTCGGATTTTGCGAATAATATTCCCATTCAAAAATGACATAATACATTCTCGCAAAAAGAATCGCAATTGGTACTGCAATTAATACAAGATCAATAAATGTATCTTTGTGAATACCAAGCCTTTCTCCCTCGCGAGTTGCTAGCCAAAGACCTAATAGCACACCTGTACCGATAATAACCCCATACCAATAAACAGGGAACGGTCCAAGTTGGACTGCTACACGGTCAAGCTGTGGTACAGAACCTAACAGCATATATATGACCTCCCTCTCCAGAGTCTACTCTTGATTTCCTAACTCAATCGCACTCATTAATCGTTCAGAGAACTGCTGTGCCGCATTGACTCCCATACGTTTTAATCTGAAGTTCATCGCTGCTACTTCAATAATAACAGCCAAGTTTCGACCAGGACGAACTGGAAGTGTAATCTTCGTAAGTTCTGTATCAATAATCTTCATCTTCTCTTCATCAAGACCTAAGCGATCATAATTTTTCTTTTGATCCCAAATTTCAAGATTAATAACAAGCGTAATACGTTTATAATTTCGTACTGCCCCTGCACCGAATAACGTCATTACGTTAATGATACCTAGACCACGAATTTCTAATAAATGCTCAATTAAATCAGGTGAGCTTCCTACTAATGTGTCTTCATCTTCTTGACGAATTTCTACGCTATCATCCGCAACAAGGCGGTGACCACGCTTTACAAGTTCAAGTGCTGTCTCACTTTTCCCGACACCACTTTGACCTGTAATTAAAACACCAACGCCATAAATATCTACTAACACACCATGAACAGCTGTTGTTGGCGCTAACTTACCTTCTAAGTAGTTTGTTAAACGACTTGATAATCTCGTCGTCGTTTGAGCAGAACGTAATAAAGGCACGCCTGATTTACGTGATGCTTGTAATAACTCATCCGGTACATCTTGATTACGAGTTACAATAATACAAGGCGTCTCTTCAGTACAAAGCGCTTTCATTCTCTCTTGCTTTTGCTCTGTCGTTAACGTATCAAAGAACGTAAGCTCCGTTTTTCCAAGAAGCTGCACACGATCAGCTGGATAATATGTAAAAAATCCTGCCATTTCAATTCCAGGTCGTGATAAATCACTCGTATCAATCGGACGATGGATCCCTTCTTCACCACTTACTAACTCCAATTGAAATTGTTCAATTAAATCTTTTGTCCTTACTTTCGGCATATGTATAAACCTCCACTCCGCTGCGGGTTCAGTCTCATTTGATGTAAAATTCCATTCTATCGGATATTGTACCATTTTTTTCTGGGAACAAGAAACATGGTTTCTAATAAATAGAAAAAAACATTTCATATGAATCATGAAATGTTTTTCTTTTTGTCATTTTCTCTTTTTTTCATGTAATGGTTCAACAATTACTTTTTCAATTATCATATTAAAAATCGAAATACAAATTGCCGCAACAATCGCTACACCAAATCCAGATATATTAAAGGCGTCCCCTAATAATGAATCCGTCATCTTTAACGTAATCGCATTAATAACAATTAAGAAGAAACCGAAAGTTACAAGAGTAATTGGTAGCGTAATTAAAATTAAAAGCGGCTTTACAAATACGTTTAAAATCGCCAATATAATACTCGCAATAATTGCAGTTTGTATATTTGCTATGTAAAATGCGTCTGGTGCAACCCCTTTTAAAAGTCCGGATACAGCGATTAACACAACGCTATTTACAAGAAGTGATACAATCCATCTCATTTCCTTACACATCCTTTTAACATATATATTTCATCATACGCTAATAGATAATAAACGCAAGTATCATACAAATACTTATACCAACTTATTCTATTCTTTACGCTTGTATACCTACTAACACTCTTACCAGTTTTCCTTTGCAAAATAAAAACCGAGTGTACTTCCCACTCGGTTTTCATAAATAAACTTATTGCGATAATTCTACTTCTTTTATCTTCTCTTTCATTCTTGCTTTATCACGATTTAAAATCTCTTTTAAATACTTACCTGTATACGAGCGTTCTTCTTTTACTACCTGCTCTGGCGTTCCTGAAGCAACGATTTGTCCGCCTTTGTCTCCGCCTTCTGGTCCAAGGTCAATAATATAATCAGCTGTTTTAATAACATCTAAATTATGCTCAATTACAAGTACCGTCTCGCCACTCTCAACAAGACGTTGCAACACTTCTAGAAGACGTGCAATATCATGTGCATGTAAGCCAGTCGTTGGCTCATCTAAAATGTATAACGTACGCCCTGTAGAACGACGATGTAATTCAGAAGCTAATTTCACACGCTGCGCCTCACCACCTGATAACGTCGTAGCTGGTTGTCCTAATTTCATATAACCAAGCCCTACATCTACAAGCGTTTGAAGTTTACGCTTAATTTTCGGGATATTAGCAAAGAACTCTACCCCATCTTCAATTGTCATCCCTAACACTTCAGAAATATTCTTATCTTTATATTTCACTTCTAACGTTTCACGATTATAACGTTTACCGTGACAAACTTCACACGGAACATACACGTCTGGTAAGAAATGCATTTCAATTTTAATAATTCCATCACCGCGGCACGCTTCACAACGGCCACCCTTTACGTTAAAGCTGAAACGTCCTTTTTGATATCCACGTACTTTCGCTTCATTCGTTTGCGCAAATACATCACGAATATCATCAAATACACCCGTATATGTTGCTGGATTGGAACGCGGTGTACGCCCGATTGGTGATTGATCAATATCAATAACTTTATCTAACTGCTCAAGACCTTTAATTTCTTTATGAGCCCCTGGCTTCGCTTTCGCCTTATATAGCTTTTGAGCTAACGATTTGTATAGCACTTCATTAATTATCGTACTTTTTCCAGAGCCAGATACGCCTGTTACTGCTACAAATGTTCCTAGAGGGAATGACATCTTCGCATTCTTTAAGTTATTTTCTTTCGCACCGATAATCTCCACTTTACGTCCGTCACCTTTACGTCTCTCAAGTGGTACCGGAATAAACTCTTTACCGCTTAAATATTTCCCTGTTAATGAATTCTCGTCTTGCATAACTTCAGCTGGTGTACCCGCTGATACAACTTGACCACCATGAATACCTGCACCAGGTCCGATATCAAGTAAATAATCAGCAGCCATCATCGTATCTTCATCATGCTCAACAACGATTAACGTATTTCCTAAGTCACGCATTTCCTGCAATGTACGAATAAGACGATCATTATCACGCTGATGCAAACCGATAGAAGGCTCATCAAGAATGTAAAGTACACCCGTAAGACGAGAACCAATTTGTGTCGCTAAACGAATACGCTGCGCCTCACCACCTGATAAAGTTCCTGCGGCACGACTTAACGTTAAATAATCTAAACCGACGTTCACTAAGAACCCAACGCGCTCCTGAATTTCTCTTAAAATTAAATGAGCAATTTTCTGTTGTTTCTCCGTTAACTCAACAGTTGAGAAGAACTCCTGTACTTCTTGAACAGAATATTTCGTTACATCGGCAATCGTTTTATCGCCAACGAAAACAGCTAAACTCTCAGGCTTTAAGCGTCCACCTTTACACTTCGGACAAGCTTGCTCTGCCATATATTTCTCCATTTGCTCACGAATATAATCAGAACTCGTCTCACGATAACGACGCTCAATATTCGGAATAACACCTTCAAATAAAATCTCATTTTCCTTTACTTGACCAAATTCATTCACATAGCGGAAATAAAGCTTCTCTTCCCCACTTCCGTACAGCACTTTATCAAATAAATCCTTCGGTATATCTTTCACCGGCATATCCATATCGATGCCGTAATGATTACACACAGATTTTAATAATTGCGGGTAATATTGTGAACTTGTCGGTTCCCAAGGAGCAATCGCATGTTCATTTAATGATACATCCCAGTTCGGAATAACAAGTTCTAAATCTACCTCTAACTTCGATCCAAGTCCATCACAAGAAGGACACGCGCCGAACGGACTATTAAACGAGAACATACGCGGCTCTAATTCTCCGATTGAAAAACCACAATGTGGACAAGCATGATGTTCACTAAATAGAAGTTCTTCCTCTCCCATTACATCGATTAAAACTCGGCCCCCGCCAAGCTTTAAAGCACTTTCTAGTGAATCTGCAAGTCGGCTTGCAATTCCTTCTTTCACAACAATACGGTCAATAACAACTTCAATTGAATGCTTCTTATTTTTTTCTAAAGTAATCTCTTCAGATACATCTAGCATCTCTCCATCAACGCGCACACGAACATAACCTTGCTTCTTAATATCTTCTAATACTTTCGCATGCGCACCTTTACGCCCTGACACGATAGGCGCTAGCACTTGCAACTTCGTACGTTCAGGATATTCAAGAACACGGTCTACCATCTGTTCCACTGTTTGTGATGTAATTTCAATTCCATGATTCGGACAAATCGGCGTACCAATTCGTGCGAATAATAAACGTAAATAATCATAAATCTCCGTTACCGTTCCAACCGTTGAACGAGGATTACGACTCGTCGTTTTTTGATCAATTGAAATCGCTGGAGATAAACCTTCAATCATATCAACATCCGGCTTATCCATTTGCCCTAAAAACTGGCGCGCATACGCAGATAAAGATTCCACGTATCTACGCTGTCCTTCTGCATAAATCGTATCGAATGCTAACGATGATTTCCCCGAACCAGACAATCCCGTCACAACAACAAGCTGATTTCTCGGAATGGTTACGTCAATATTTTTTAAATTATGCGCTCTAGCACCTTTTACAACAATAAAATCTTTACTCACTCTTTTCACCCTTCCGCTTTTAATTCTAATAGTAAATCTCTTAATTCAGCTGCACGCTCGAAATCTAACGCCTTTGCTGCTTCTTTCATCTCTGCTTCCATCTTCGCAATTGTATTTTCACGTTCTTTTTTCGTCATCTTCTTAGCTGGTGTTGCTTCATATGTTTCCGTATCCTCAGCTGCTGTTGTCGCACGAATAACGTCACGTACCCCTTTTTGAATCGTTTTCGGCGTAATACCATGCTTTTCATTGTAAGCTTCTTGTATACTACGACGACGCTGTGTTTCTTCAATTGCAATTCCCATTGATCTCGTTATGCGATCTGCGTACATAATAACGCGGCCGTTTGCATTACGCGCCGCACGACCAATTGTTTGAATTAATGAACGCTCTGAACGTAGGAACCCTTCCTTATCAGCATCTAAAATAGCTACAAGTGATACTTCTGGAATATCTAATCCTTCTCGTAATAAGTTAATACCGACAAGTACATCAAACTTACCAAGGCGAAGGTCACGAATAATTTCAATACGTTCTAACGTTTTAATTTCAGAGTGAAGATAGTTCACTTTAATTCCTACATCTTTTAAATAGTCCGTTAAATCCTCTGACATTTTCTTCGTTAAAGTCGTAATTAATACACGTTCATTTTTCGCAATCCGGTCATGGATTTCTCCTAATAAATCATCTATTTGTCCTTCAATTGGTCGTATATCAATTGGTGGATCTAAAAGCCCTGTTGGACGAATAATTTGTTCTACTACTTCCGGTGACTGCTCTAACTCGTACGGTCCTGGCGTTGCCGAAACGTAAATAACTTGATTCGTTTTCTCTTCAAACTCATCAAACGTGAGCGGTCTATTATCTAAAGCTGATGGCAGACGGAATCCATGATCAACAAGCACTTGCTTACGTGCTTGGTCCCCGTTATACATCGCTCTTACTTGCGGAACCGATACATGCGACTCATCCATAACAATTAAGAAATCCTCTGGAAAATAATCTAAAAGCGTATACGGCGTTGAACCTGCTGGACGAAGTGTTAAATGACGGGAATAGTTTTCAATCCCTGAACAAAAACCCATCTCGCGCATCATTTCTAAATCATAACGCGTTCGCTGTTCTATGCGCTGCGCCTCTAACAACTTACCGTTATCATTTAATTCTTTTAAACGCTCTTCTAATTCTTTCTCGATATTTTCAATAGCGACCTTCAGCTTTTCTTCACGTGTAACGAAGTGAGATGCCGGGAAGATTGCTACATGATCACGTTCTGCTAATACTTCACCCGTTAATGCATTTACTTCTCGAATACGATCTATTTCATCCCCGAAAAATTCAATTCGAATACAATGCTCGTCAAGTGATGCGGGGAAGATTTCAACTACATCTCCGCGCACACGGAATGTACCACGCTTGAAATCAATATCATTACGGCCATACTGTACATCAACAAGTTCACGAAGCAATTGATTGCGGTCCTTTTCCATACCAACTCGAAGTGAAACAACTAACTCGCGGTATTCTTCCGGAGAACCTAAACCGTATATGCACGACACACTCGCAACGATAATAACATCATCTCGTTCAAATAAGGAAGACGTTGCCGAGTGGCGTAATTTATCAATTTCATCGTTAATTTGCGCATCTTTTTCAATAAACGTATCCGTATGTGGTACGTACGCTTCTGGCTGATAGTAATCGTAATAACTAACAAAATACTCAACAGAATTGTTAGGAAAGAAATCTTTCAGCTCACTATATAACTGTCCTGCTAACGTTTTATTATGAGCCATTACAAGTGTTGGCTTCTGCACCTCTTTAATGACATTTGAAATCGTAAATGTCTTACCCGTTCCTGTCGCTCCAAGCAACACTTGCTTTTTCTTTCCACTATTAATTCCCTCTACAAGCTTCTCTATCGCTCCCGGCTGATCACCTTGCGGGGAATACTCTGAGATAATTTCAAATTGATGTTCCAAGTAAAATCCGACCTCCTCATAAAAAATCTGTATTATTATTTTACCACGAATGCTCATAAAAAACCTAAAAAAACGAACAGATATTCGGTAAAATTTTCGACAATATATACATAGAAAAAGGAAGGAGTACATACTTCCTTCCTCTCTCTAATTTATTTTAATGGCACATCTAACAAATCATATCCATTTCGTCCGTCTTCATTCATACAATCTATCAACCTATACCTTATATCCACTTCACGAACTTCTTTGACTATTCTTTTACAACTATCAGACTGAACACCTTTATTATCACCTGCGAATTCATCTCGTCTATTATCTAAAATATGACGTATCTCTTTTCCACTATGTTCTAACGTTTGAAAGATCGGATCGCCTTCATGTGTATAATTTACAATCCTTATTTCATCAACTTTTCCTTGTTCAACGTTCAAAACGAACTTTTCAAATTTGTATAGATTAGAAATCCCTGTCCTTTTCGCAATGATATCATCCTTCTCATCAACTGTACTGCTAGATTGTGAACATGCTACTAAATTGAAGAAGAAAACACATATGAAACTCGCTCTTTTTCCTATTGTCATCCTCTCCTATTCAAACTATTTGTATACACAATTAAAAAGTTCTATACTCTCTTTCACCGAACCTTTTATCAAGAAAAAACTACTCTCATCTTATGAAAGTAGTATCTCTTTTCCCTTTCTCTTTCTTCGGAAAAATCACATATGAAAATGAAATTGCAGTATCCGCTAAAAGAATAATAGCCCACACTTGGCTCGCGCGGCTTGCAGCTTTATTTAAAACGATTCCTGACTCTAACCAATTGCCCCATTGTTCAAATGGAATAAATCCATACGCGAAGAAAAAGAATATATGAACACCAACGAATAAAACAAGATGTAATACCCAATTTTTCATTTCCTGCTTTGCATAGGCCATACCTGTTAATTCTACCTGTTCTTCAATAATAGGCGCTGGTTCATTCCTCCATTTCGCAACTAATTTTTGTACAAATATATCAAGCTTCTTCAAATCCTTTTTCCCGTAGAAGACCGCATATAATAAAATAATGACAGTAATAATCTGAAAGTTAGAGAACTTTCCTGTTTGATAATAATCAACTACCCCTAATGTTAAAATAAACACTTCATTTACGAGTAGCACAATCCCCATAATAAAACTCGCCTTTTTCAAACGGAACCCATAACGAAGTAAAAAGAATCCGATAGCCGATAACCAAAATACAATCTCTGCCCCAATTAAAAAATACCAACGATATTCTGCGAGTATACTCATTTATCCCTCTCCCTTTCGTCATATATACGAAAAGCCTCATCCATATATAATAGAAGCTCTTCCTCAATTGGATACATACTCATTTTCTGTGAATCATCCTTCGATTTTCTAACTTCCCATAGCTTATCTAAAAACGATTCATCACCATTTGCCATCTCTAAACACTTCTGCATTAATTTCTTCGTTGCCTCTTGTACCTCATCACTTGCCGCTTTCTTACCGTCTTTCATAAAATTACGTAATTGCTTTAATAAATCTATCCACTCTAACACATTCGGATCTTCCTCACTCATATTTGGAAAATTGTGAAGTAAATCTTGCTCTTCTTTCGAAAAAACTTCATTTTGAAATATTTCACGTATACGAGGAGACTGTTTCGAAAGCTGAATGAGTTCGAACATAACTTTCCAATCCAGTTCCCCCTCTACATCTACCGAATAAACAACTGCTTGTAAAACACGCTCCATTCGATTAAATTTCTTTTGTTCTTCCTGTACAAATCGAAGTTGCTTTTCAAGCGAATCCTTTAAGTTAAGCTCACCTTTTACTAACATATTCGCAGCTTCTTTTAATGAAAATCCCATTTCTTTCAAAAATAAAATTTGTTGCAGACGAATTACGTCAGCTTCACTATATAAACGATGCCCACCCTCTGTTTTTCCGCTCGGTTTTAATAAATCTATTTGATCATAATAACGCAGTGTACGTACTGTAACCCCTGTTTCTCTCGTCAATTCTTGTATTGAAATCACTACCATCACCTCTTCCCCTTCATTATAAAAGATGATGTTACGTAACTTTCAAGCATTTTGTAAAAAAATACAAAAAGCTGTTTATACACTTTGTATAAACAGCTTTTATGGAAATAACCCCTTTTGTACAGCACGCCCACAAAATAAAATAAGCGCTCCAACAACAACAACAACAACAACAACAACAACAACAACAACAACAACACTCGTTGCTGTTTTATGGTAATCCGCTGATAATAATAAATAATATGATAAACCTACAGTACCAATCATAATACAAATACTCGGCACTGGATTACGAGAAAAGTTTTGCATTCCCCAAAGAAGCGCAAATATAGCTGTAGCGACACATAACACCGGTAATCCCATCCCAGTTCCCCTTTTTCTATCTATTATTTCTTGTTGCTAACACACTCGTCGATGCCATACTCATACACGATCAGCCTCTTTACTATTTCTATATTTCCATTTCGGCCAATAGTTCACAAAGAAATAAACAAACTGCCCGAGTACAAATAAAACAAATGGCATACCAGCATTTCCGTCAATAATTAAATTATATAAACTCCATATCGCTAAACTAATCGTAAAAAATAACCCTACATATTTAAACGCTTTATCTGACTGAAATCTCTCAAATTCATCTTGCATTTTTCATTCCTCCTATCGCTATGCCCGTTTCCCCGCCATAACTCCTATGACGAGACTACCAGCAAATAAGAAACTACATACAATGAATATTTCTGTAATAGGTATAGTAATTCGTCCTATCACTTTGCTCGCAACAATATAAACAATAAGTAGAATAAACGCGAATACAAATGAGACATTTACATACCTTTTTATGTTTTCATTTACTCGCTCATCTATATCTGGAAGTTCTTCTTTTCTGTACTTACGCTTTTTGTAATACACATAAACTGTTAAAAGTAGAATTGCTAAAATGTTACTAACTATTAGCGATAACATCGGTATGGATGGATCCATACTACGAACTAAAACGTCCCCTCCACATAATCCTAAGACAGTAGCGATATACAACTTTTTAGTATCGTTCATTTCCTCTCTCCTTACTTACTCCAGCGTAAAGATTTCCTCCACCTTCATCCCAAAATATTTGGCGATTTTTAGGGATAACTCTAGACTCGGATTGTAATGGTGATTTTCAATCGCCACGATCGTCTGCCTCGTCACCTGCATCGCCTTTGCCATTTCAACTTGTGTTATATGATTTTGCTTTCTTAATTCTTTAATTTTATTTTTCACACCCATAGGCTCCACCTTCAAAAGTAAAGATATCTTTACTTAAATTGTAAATATTTTCCAATTACAAGTAAAAATTTATTTACAAATTTTAAAAAAACATTCCACTGAATGCCTTCTCTAACAAAGTACGATAGTAATTAGGTTTATATCGGCGATTCTCCGAATATATCGAATTACCGACAAACACTGACAACCGCTGCACGATAATCATAAGAAAAAGCCGTTCCCAAATACCTTTGAGAACAGCCTCTTCCTCCTACTACATAAATCCTAATGCCCATACAAGAATGTATCCAAGAACCGATAGACAAACCGAGCCAATCAGCCCTGCGACGAATGCCCTACTTCCTAATTTGCGGAACGTTTTAAACTCTACATTTAAACCTAGCCCTGCCATCGCCATTGCAATAAGCATGTACGCAATTACTACAATATATCCGGCAACAAATTCTGGGATAATCCCAAGCGAATGCACCGCACTCATTGCTAAAAATCCAAAGATAAACCAAGGAATCGGAAGGTCTCGCCAAGATCGTTTTTCCTCGCTACCTTCACTCTTACCAAACCATAATCCAATTAAAATTGCTACTGGCACAAGCATCGCAACGCGCGTTAGCTTCACTATAACTGCGATGTCTACAGCCGTACTTCCTCCTGGCGCCGCAGCTGCGATGACATGAGCGATTTCATGCAGCGTCGCACCTGAGAATACACCGTAACCGTACGGAGATAAGCCAAGCACTGGATATAATAATGTATAAATAAGTGTAAATATTGTACCTAAAATTGCAATGATTGCGGCACCAACCGCCGTTTCATCGTCCTTTGCTTTCACTTGTGGTGCAATCGCCACGACCGCTGCCGCGCCACAAATTGCAGTCCCGCACGCCGTTAAAATCCCAAGTTTCTTTTCTACTTTAAATACTTTTGTCAGTCCATATACAACGAAAATTGTAAATGTAATAACAACCGCTGCGATGACCAATACTTTCGGCCCCGCCTTCGCAATATCAACAAGATTTAATCGCATTCCAAGTAAGATAATCCCAAAGCGAAGCAACTTCTTACTCGCAAAGTTCGTTCCCGCTATCGCCTCTTGAGGAATCCCGATCGCCGCGCGCCAAACCATCCCAATTAGAATAGCAATTACTAATTGTCCCATAATATTTAAAAATGGAAGCTCCGCTAAATATTTCGCGGCAATGGCGATTAATAATGTAATCCCAATACCTTGTGAAAATCCAAAGCCCTTCTTCTTTTGTATAACAAGTGTTTGTTCCACTTCGTACCACCCCAATGATCATATTGGAACATGCATGTTCTTTCTACTTACATTATAAGAGAGTTTTAATAATAAGTTTAATATCAATATTGAATCCCTATCATCAGAAATACTTATGATAAAATGAAAACAAAAATAAAGGGGCCTAACAAATGAACGTCGACATTTTAAAAATCTTTGTTACTGTCGTTGAGCAAAAGCATTTTTCGCGTGCTGCGGAACTATTAAACCTTTCACAACCCGGTGTAAGCATGCATATACGCAACTTAGAAAACGAATTTGGAACTACACTCATTCAGCGCTCCCCGAAGCATGTCCAAGTTACGGAAGCCGGAAACATATTATACATACATGCAAAACAAATGCTCTCTCTTTATGAAGATGCAAAACAGGAAATTAACGAGCTGCATAACGTCGTAACAGGAACACTTCGCATCGGCGCTAGCTTTACAATTGGTGAATACTTACTTCCGAAAATACTTGCGCGCTTTGCCAATGAAAATCCGCACGTCGAAGTTCATACCCTTATCTCTAATACAGAAGAAGTTTTGCAAAGCCTTCGTTCTAATCAAATTGATATCGGCTTAGTGGAAGGCCAAGTCGTATACGCTGACGTAGATGTTGAAACTTTTATGCAAGATGAAATGAAACTCGTCGTCCCTCCAAATCATCCATTACTTCACATCGAGGATATAAACGAAGCTACTCTCCAAGACCAAGTATGGGTATTAAGAGAAAGTGGCTCTGGGACACGTGCCTATAGCGATCGTTTTATTCATCAACATCATTTAAAAATGAAACGATTCTTTACATTTAGTAGCATTCAAAGTGTAAAGGAAGCCGTCGCTGCCGGGCTTGGCATCGCTATACTTTCTGATTGGACCGTGCGGAAAGAACTACTAGCTCAAGAACTATTCCACGTCGAAGTTCCAACTGAAAAACTAATCCGTCCATTCTCCATCGTGCGCGGCAAATATTTCATTCCGTCTAAAGCCATTCAAGTGTTTTTAAATCATGTAGATTCTTTTGCGAAAAAACAGAGTTGACCCTCACATTAGTGTGAAGGTTTACAATACATGTAAAAGGAGTGAAATGCAGTGCGAATTGGAGAGTTATCAAAAGAAACTGGCGTTAGCGAAAGATCACTAAGACATTATGAAGAAAAGGGATTGCTCCCTTCAAATCGCCTCACAAACGGCTATCGTGATTTCGATCAAAGTGCCATTGAAAAAGTAGAGCTTATCCAAATGTACTTACAGCTCGGCTTAAATTTAGAAGAGACCGCAAGAATGCTGCGTTGCCTCGAAATCGAACCACATCTATACGAAAATCCATGCAGCAGTATCCTTGCACTTTACGAAGATAAGCTCAATGAAGTAACAAGGCAAATCTCATTACTTTCCAACATTCAAACGAATTTACAAAAACACGTTTCACTCCTAAAACAAGAAAAAGAAAAGGGATGATTGCATGTTTGTTATACACGGCAGTTCAAGACAAAACGGAAATACGGAATCTTTAACACATATGATGATTGATGGAATTGAAACAGAACAAATTTATTTGCGTGATCATACCATTTATCCTATTACAGATCAGCGCCATGATGCAGAAGGATTTCAACCTGTAAATGATGACTACGAGCAGTTAACCAAACGCATGCTAGAGCACGACACGATTATCTTTGCTACACCACTATACTGGTACGGAATGAGCGGCCATATGAAAAACTTCGTTGATCGCTGGTCACAAAGCTTACGCAATACCTCTCTTCATTTCAGAGAGAAAATGAAAGGTAAAAAAATGTACGTTGTCATCGTTGGTGGAGACAATCCGAAACTGAAAGCATTGCCACTTATTGCTCAATTCCAATATATCTTTGATTTTGTTGGTTCATCATTTGAAGGGTATATTATCGGGGATGCGAACGGATTAGATGAAATCAAAAATGATGCTGAAGCACTCACAAAGGCACAACTGTATAATAGCGAATTTAAAAATAGCCAACAGAAATAAGTTTGACAAGCCCGTTTGTATGCGCATACAATAAAAATAATATTATGAAAGGAAGGTACTTTGACCAATGAAGTTCTAATTCTCTTATTTATTTCATCCATCACAAATAGTGAACAAAAATGATGAAAACTAGCAGGGGATTAGTCTGTCCATTTGTCGATACTTTCTTTCGAGACGATCATGTGAAAAATCGTTTATTTATGTACGATTTTTACATTGAAGGGCGACGTTTATCCTCTCTAGTGAAACTAGGGAGGTTTTTTTATGACTATTTTAATCGCACGTAATATCGAAAAGAGCTTTGGTGATCGCACCATATTTACGTTACCATCACTAGAAATTCAAGCAAACGATCGTATAGGAATTGTCGGAGTCAACGGAGCTGGAAAATCTACGTTATTACAAATATTAAGTAAAGAAATAGAAGCTGACAAAGGAACAGTAACTCATCATAGTTCTATCGCCATCATTCCTCAGCTTAGCGAAGAAATACCGGAAATCACTTCTTCCCTCGCTAAAGGAAAATGGAATATTTCAAACGTCGCAAATTCAATGAGCGGCGGTGAACGAATGCGCCTAAAGATCGCCCATGCCCTCGAACAAGATGCAGGCATTCTATTTGCTGATGAGCCAACAAGTCACTTAGATATGTTTGGTACAGAGCAATTAGAAAAGACATTTTTATCTTATAACGGTGCACTTGTTTTAATATCGCATGATCGTGATTTTTTAGATGCCATATGTACAAAAATCATCGAAGTTGAAGACGGTACTATTCAAGAGTACAAAGGGAATTATTCAAACTATCGAAAGCAAAAAGAACGTGAGCGAATACAAAAGCAAGCAGAATATGATCAATATATACAAGAAAAAAATCGGTTAGAACAGTCAATTTCACAAAGAAAGCAACGTGCTTCTAGCATGACAAAAATCCCAACACGGTTCAGTTCATCTGAATCTAAACTTTATAAGTGCAGCGGGGCTCATGGGCAAGAAAATGTTAGCAAAGTAGCGAAAGCACTGGAAACACGCCTTGAAAAGTTGGAACAGAAAGAAAAACCGAAGGACTTTTCTCAAGCTCAGTTTGACGTACAATACCACACACCAATTCATAGTAAAGCAGTTGTTCAGTTTAATAAAACAACGAAGAAAATAGGGGATCGCACACTATTTAAAAATATGAATGGAACAATTGTCCCTGGGGCAAAGCTTGCTATTTTAGGGGCAAACGGAAGTGGGAAAACAACTTTGTTCAAAATGCTTCTCGCGAACGAGCGTGGCATTCAGCTTTCGAAAAGTTGTAAAATTGGATACTTTGAACAAACATTATCTATTTTAAAAACAGATAAAACAATTTTAGAAAACGTTCTAGAAGAAACAAACTACACAGAATCGTTCGTTCGAACAATACTTGCAAGGCTCCTATTCCGCCGTGAAGATGTTCATAAACCTGTGCACGTCTTAAGTGGTGGAGAACGCATGAAGGTTGCACTCGCAAAAGTATTTTTAGGAAACTATAATATGCTTCTGCTCGACGAACCGACAAACTATTTAGACTTGGCAACGCAAGAAGAATTAGAAAGCATGTTACAAGAGTATCCTGGCACTATACTTTTCATTAGCCATGACCGTGCCTTTATTCGTTCTGTTGCAGACCATATTCTACAAGTAGATGAGAGCGAACCACGAATATTCCATGGCAATTACGAGCAATACATCAAAAGAACCAACCAAGCTTCCGTAAACGTTACTGAACAAGAATTATTGCGATTACAGACAAAATTAACAGAAGTCATCAGCCGAATTTCTATACCCAATCATCACGATGACATCACATTTCTTGAACAAGAATATGAAAAATTATTAGTTCAAATTCAGCGGTGTAAAGAAGTGCTCTAATGTCTTCCCTATATATCGACGGGACCTTCCACATTTCCCAAGAAATATCGCGGCTTCGACATAAAGATAATATTAGACACCACAATAACAAAAAGCCGTGCACCAGCACGGCTTTTCACTTTATCTTGCTATTTGTGGGCAGTAAATGCCCGATTGGTGAAGGCTAATAACCAGTGGGGATGTTGCCCCCCACTGATTAAAGTTTCACTTTATATACGGACAGCAGTCCCGCTCACTGCAACCATTAGCATTCCTTCGCGAACTACTTCGTAATCCACGTCGATACCAACGATGGCATTCGCATTTTTTTGTCTTGCGAGAGTTTTCATCTCTTCCATTGCAATGTCGCGCGCTTCTTTTAATTTGCTTTCATAAGCACCTGCACGACCGCCGACAACGTCACGGACAGAGGCAAAAAGGTCACGAACGATATTCGCACCCATAATCGCTTCTCCATTCACGATATCGATATACTCAATAATTTCTCTTCCTTGAATTGTAGACGTTGTTGTTACAATCATACTTTAGAGCCCCCCATATGAGATTTCTACCCACTTATGGTGCACTAATTCAGCAGAAATTATATTTAGGAACTAAACTGCGCTTCATATAACCTGCTATATCCTCCGCCTTGCTCAATTAGTTCCTCATGTGAACCTTGTTCTGCAATACCTTCTTTATTTACAACGACGATACGATCTGCATTTTTAATAGTTGCAAGCCTGTGAGCGATAACTAATGTTGTACGGCCGACAGATAGTTCAGCAAGTGATTTTTGGATAGCAAGTTCTGTCTCTGTGTCTAGCGCAGAAGTTGCTTCATCTAAAATTAAAATTGGCGGGTTCTTCAAGAACATACGGGCAATTGCTAAACGCTGCTTTTGTCCTCCTGAAAGTTTCACACCACGCTCACCAATAACTGTCTCTAAACCGTCTGGTTGCGAGTAAATTAAGTCCTCCAACTGGGCACGTTTTACCGCCTGCCAAATTTCAGCTTCTGAAGCTTTTAAGTTTCCGTAAGCGATATTTTCACGAATTGTTCCTGAGAATAAGAAAACATCTTGCTGCACAATTCCGATTTGCTTACGAAGTGACGATAACGTCATCTCTTTCGTGTCAATGCCATCAATTTGAATCGATCCGGATGAGTGTTCATAAAAACGCGGTAATAAACTACATAGTGTTGTTTTCCCTGCCCCTGATGGCCCAACGAAAGCAACTGTTTCACCTGCATGTATTTTCAAATTAATATCTTTTAAAATCGGCTCTTTATTTTCATATCCGAACGTGATGTTATTGTATTGAATATCGCCGTGTACATGTTTAACTTCGATTGCATCTTTAGAATCTACAATATCCGGCTCTGTTTCCAGAAGTTCTACATATCTTTTAAAACCAGCGATTCCTTTCGGATAACTTTCGATAACCGCATTAATTTTTTCAATTGGGCGGAAGAAAATATTCGTTAATAAAACGAATCCGATAAATCCACCGTACGTTAATTCACCTTGCAGTACGAACCATGTACCACATATTAATACAAAGAGTGTTACAAGGCGCATGAGCATATAACTAATAGATGAATTTAACGCCATAATTTTATACGCCATTAATTTTGTTGTACGGAAACGAGCATTGTTTACAGCAAATTGCTCTTTCTCAAACTTTTCATTTCCGAATGCTTGTACAACGCGGATACCACCAACATTGTTCTCGATACATGCATTAAAATCAGCAACGTCTGAGAATAAACGTCTAAACGTACCTGTCATTTTTTTATTGAAGTAAAGTGCCAACCATAATAAGAATGGAATTACGAAGAATGTTAGAAGTGCTAACTTCCAGTTAATCATCATCATAAATGAAAATGCTCCGACTAAAGTCATAATGGCAATGAATAAATCTTCTGGTCCATGGTGAGCAATTTCCCCAATTTCCATTAAATCGTTTGTAAGACGTGAAATTAAATGACCTGTTTTATTATTATCAAAAAATCTGAATGATAGCTTTTGAATATGATCAAATAATTTCTGTCTCATATCAGTTTCAATGTTAATACCAAGCATATGTCCCCAATATGTAACAACGTATTGCAAACCTGCATTTAACACGTAAACTGCGAATAAACCGAAACAAGCCCATAAAATAAGCGTCCAGTTTTGCCCTGGTAATAACTTATCAATAAATTGATTTACGATAAGCGGGAAACCAAGTTCGAGTAAACCTGCGATAACTGCACAGGAAAAATCAAGTATAAATAAACCTTTGTACGGTTTATAGTAAGAAAAAAATTTACGTAGCATATCTTTCCTCCCTTTTCCAAATTAAAAGACTCTCTAAATGATAACCATTATCAAATAATTATTCAAGTTATCCGTCTATGAAACTAAAAAAACCTTCATCTGTGTTTGATGAAGGTTTCCATTTTATTTTATATAGCTTCCGAATCCCACTCATGCTCTTGCTGGACAAACACAACACCTAATTCATGATGTCCCCCGGCGTATAATGCTGTTTGAGCAAGACGAAGCTCACCATTTGTATCTACTACTTCTAATTTACAAAATGCTCCTGTCGTCTTCGTTTGAAGCGCGTCATAAAACTCTTCGGTACTTCTTGGAATAATTCCATTTACTTTCGTAATAACTTCTCCAGGCTTTAAATTCATCTCTGCCCCAATTGTATTCGGAATTGTATCTAACACAACAAGTCCATCATCACGTGCTGCAAAGTATGCTGGTCTTTTCTCGTCTGCAATTTTCTCTTGCATCGAGATTGTAAAGCGCCCAAGCATTGCGACTCCCATCGCGATAATTGCGAGTACGTGCCACCAATAACTTGCGACACCTAAAACGAGTACGAGCCCTGCTAATCCATAGACACGTCTTCCTGTAAATAATAAAGCTTCTGTCGGCTCATAACTTCTAACCTTTCTCATAAATCCAATTAAAAATGGAACGAGGAATAAAGAGTATGTAGTCGAACCTATTGAAACGACAGGCCACCAAGAAATAAATCCTGTCACCGCGTCTCCTGGTATAAGAATAAATACTGGCACAAGCCATAAACGATTTGATTCATGTAGCCCAATTCGTAGCCCACGCTTACCTTTGTTAATTTTCGGCGTAGAATAGCGAACTGCATTTTTAGAGATTAATAACCCCTCTACAACGAGCATAACGCCTAATAAAATAGCAAGGGATACAATCGTACCCTCTTCACCTTCTCCAAGCTGTAAGAAGGAAACTGGCATCTTAGACGATAACAACACGAGTGCAATAGCGATTCCGAAAGTATAAGCTACAGATAAATATCGATACATAGCAATTAATCCGAATAATAACGTCCAAAGTAAAATTGCCCATAAACTCGCTTTTGAAACAACAAGCCCAAGCCCAACCGTAATAATAGATACGATTAATCCGTACCCAATGCCTGCAAATAGAGTTGTTCGTAGTTCAAACCAAATATCATATACTTTAAAAGAAAAATCTTTTCGTTCTCGTAATATACGTAAGTATCCAACGAAGATACTACTAATTAAAAATACATAGACAGCAGGGTGTAAGAAAAAACGTCCAACTGCTCGTAGTATTTCAAAAAGCCATGCCTCCACGAATTCATTCACCACCATTTATATCATTTTTTCTTTTTATCTTATCATAACTAAAGAAATGTTTGTTTAACACATAAAAAAATACAGGCATCAAAGTGCCTGTATTCTTTCTTATTTCGCTATTAATTTCAATGCGGTTTGTAATTGTAAATCATTTTCTCCAGAACGGATTTTTTCAATGATTTTAGTTTGAATCGCTTCAGCTGTCTTTTTATCGAGTTGTCCTGTTGCTTCCATCTCATTCGCATTTTGGAATGCTTTTAGTGCTGATTCTGTCTCTTTGCTAAAGTATCCATCTTCACGTCCTGGTACATATCCTAAGCTCTTAAGCATTTCTTGCGCGTGTTTTACTTGTACATCATTTGAATTGTATGCAAGTGTCTTTTCAATTTGAATTGGCGTTGCATGATAAAAATCTGGTTGCTTTACTTCTACAGTTGGCGCGATTCCTTTTTTATGAATCCAATTGCCATCTGGTGTTAACCATTTAAACATTGTTAATTTAATGTTGCTGCCATCTTTAAATGGAACAGCCTGCTGAACAGTACCTTTACCAAACGTTTTTTCACCAATTAAATCGTATCCTTCTCCCTCTTTCAGCGCACCCGCTAAAATCTCTGAAGCAGAAGCACTTCCATTATCAATTAATACTGAAATTGGATATGACTTTCTTTCTTTCAGCTCCGTAGAGAATTTCTTCTTCTCACCATTTCGCTGTTCTACTTGTAGCATTGGTTTTTTATCTGTCATGATGTCTCCTAGTATTTCTTCTACACTATTTAAATAGCCACCAGGATTACCACGTACGTCAATAACTAAGCCTGCTATATGTTTCTTCTCTAACTCTTTTAACTGATCCTTAAATTCTTTCGCAGTATTTTCAGCGAAAGAAGTAATTTGCATATAACCGATGTCTTTTTCACTCTCTTGCTTTACGGAACTAAATACAGTGAAAATCGGAATCTTTTCACGCTTAATTTTAAATTCTATCGGATCAGCCACTCCTGCGCGCTTAATTTCAATTGCAACAGTCGTTCCTTTTTTACCACGAATTTTTAATACTGCTTCTTCACGTGATAAATCTTTCACACTATTTCCATCTACAGATAAAATTTGGTCATTCGGTTTAATTCCTATCTTTTCTGCTGGTGAACCTTTAATTGGCGATACGATAATAAGCTTACCGTCCGTCTTGTTCACTTCAGCTCCAATCCCTTCAAGTTCAGGATCTAGTGACTGACTAAACTGTTTTGC